>JACMPG010000296.1 GCA_014377625.1 Spirosoma sp. | reverse complement strand
GAGTCGATACCGACGATTTTCCGGTCTGGAAAACACTGGCCGATGATGTCGAGCGCGGGCTGATCGTTAGCACATCGGAACGTGGGAACAATGACCGCTCCGTTCGTAATCAGGAAGTTGGCGTAGGAAGCGGGCAGCCGTAGTCCATCGCTCACGACCGGGTCAGGCATGGGTAGTTCTACGATGTTGAGCTGCTTGCCATTCAGCAGCCGCATCTGACGTAACTCGTGGTGAATGTCCTGCAAAAACGGGTAGTTGGCATCGGTAGTATCGGCTTCGTAGGCGGCAATGACGGTGTCTTCGCTGACGAACCGGACCGTATCGTCGATGTGGCCGTCGGTATCGTCGCCCACAATGCCTTCATCCACCCACAACACTTGCTGAACGCCGTAGTAATCGCGAAGGTACTGCTCAATATTGGCCTGGGTCAGGTGACTGTTGCGGTTCTGATTGAGCAGACAGGCCCGGCTGGTCAGCACCGTTCCGGCCCCGTTGAACTCCACCGAACCACCTTCCATCACGATCCCTGGCGTAACGTAGTCCAGCTTTCGGTAGTGGGCAATCTGGATTGGAATCAAATCGTCGCGGTCGTAGGGGGGGTATTTGTTGCCCCAGGCGTTATAGCCCCAGTTCACGATCATCCGCTGCTTTTTGTCGGGATTAATCAGAAAGGCGGGTCCATGATCGCGGCACCACGAATCGTTGGTTGGGAAGGGGAGGAGCGTTACGCGGCTCATATCCACACCGGCCAGTAACAGACGCAGTTTAGCGGCCTGCATCACGATTTCGTTGTGCGCGTTGATGCATACCTGTTCGCTCTCGGCAATGGCTTTGATGAACTCGATATAGGCCGGAAACATCAGCTCTTGCCGCTCGCGGGTCCAGGACGCTTCGGTATGGGGCCAGCTCAGCCAGGTAGCCACGTGCGGGTGCCATTCGGGGGGGAAGAAAAAGCCTTGTTGGGATGGGGTCATGGGTTCCGGGAATTGTTACAAAACAGTTGTTACGCAGAGATCCGCAGCGGGACAGGAGAGATTCGCAGAGTTTTGTTCTCTCCGCGAATCTCTCCTGTCCCGCTGCGGATCTCTGCGGAACAACTCCCTTTTTACATAATCAACTTCTCAACCTGCTCAACAGTCAGGCCCGCAAAGGTATCGACAATCAGCGACGCACCCGTGGTTTCGAGTTCGGCGCGGGTGTGGCTGGTGGCAACGGCAACAACGGCCATACCCGCCCGAATACCCGCTTCGATACCGGCAAAGGCATCCTCGAACACCACGCAGCGGCTGGGGGCCACGCCCACGTGGCTGGCAGCGGTCAGGTAAATTTCGGGGTTGGGCTTGCCATGCGAGATCATGCTGGCATCAACGACGGCGTCGAAATACGACCGGATCTTCAGACCGTCGAGCGTAAAGCCGACGTTACTCTGCGGGGCCGACGTACCTACTGCCAGCCGGACGCTGGCGGCTTTCAGTGCGGTGAGGAAATCGATCAGGCCGGGTGTGGGTTGCAGATGGGGCGCGTAGAGGTCGCGGTAAATAGCTTCTTTCTCTTCGGTTAGCGCAATCAGTTCATCGTCTACTACACGCCTACCAAATGTGTAAGCCATAGCATCTGCCGAGACGCGCCCGTTGATGTTTTCCATGTACTGCCGGAGCGTAAGCGGGTGTTTATAATGCGCTGAGAAGTTGAGCCAGGCATTGACATGAAAATCGGTGTTGGCAACAATAACGCCGTCCATATCAAACAGAACGGCCCAGGGTGATTGGTCAGGCATAGCAGGGTTAGTTTGCGGCTGCAAAGAAACGGCTTATTTGCCCGGCACCAATCTGCTTTCTCTGCCAGTGCATTACATTTGTCATTCATCCCAACCTCTATGAACGCACGTCTTCTTACCCTCTGCTTTTGCTTCTTATCTCTCATCTCTTTCGCTCAGAAACCTGATAAACCCGCCGATACCCGCGCCGTACCCGACCCGGAACTGTCCGTGACGAAGCACACAATCAGTCTCAACGGCGAGAAAATCAATTACACCGCTACGGCGGGTTATATGCCGCAACGGGACGAAAGCGGAAACATCAAAGCCAATATTTTCTTCGTGGCCTACACCCGCGATGGTGTCACGAACCCCGCCACGCGGCCCATTACCTATACCTACAACGGCGGGCCGGGGTCAGCGTCGGTGTGGCTGCATATGGGCGCACTTGGCCCCAAACGCATTGTCATGGGCGACGATGGCAGTATGCTGCCCCCACCCTATACCGTAACCGACAACGAATACACCTGGCTGGCCTTCACCGATCTGGTGTTTATCGACCCCGTAATGACCGGCTACAGCCGCCCCGCCGAGGGTGTCGATAAGAAAGAGTTTACGGGTTATGTCGAAGATATTCAGTCGGTTGGCGATTTCATCCGGCTGTACACTTCCCGCAATGACCGCTGGGCATCGCCGAAGTTTCTGTCGGGCGAGAGTTACGGTACCACCCGCTCTGCCGGTCTGTCGGGCTATTTGCAGGACCGGCACGGGCTGTTTCTGAACGGCATCGTGCTGATTTCGTCGGTACTCGACTTTTCGACTATTCTCTTTACCAGCGGCAACGAACTGCCGTACAGCCTGTTTCTGCCCACGTTTGCCGCAATGGCCTGGTACCATAAGCAGGTTCCGGCCTATAGCGACCTGAAAACGTTACTAACCGACGTCGAGAAATACGCCACCGGCGACTATACGCTGGCCCTGATGAAGGGTGACAAACTCACACCCGCCGAGCGGCAGACCGTAGCGACCCAACTCAACAAGTTCACGGGCCTTTCGACCGAGTATCTGCTGAACACCAACCTACGCATTCAGGACAGTCGCTTTACTAAAGAACTGCTCCGCAAAACGGGCCGGACAGTAGGGCGGCTCGACGGGCGGTTTACGGCCTCCGACTACGACCGCGCGGGCGATACCAACGAGTTTGACCCCAGTTACAATGCCACCATCTACGGTCCCTTTACCACGGCGGTGAATGACCACCTGCACCGGACGCTGAAAGTAAAAAACGACCTGCCCTACGAAATCCTGACCGGGCGGGTGCGGCCCTGGAATTACAGCAACGTACAAAACCAGTTCCTGAACACCACCGAAACCCTGCGGTCGGCCATGACCAAGAACCCGTACCTGAAAGTCCACGTCTGCAATGGCTATTATGATATGGCCACGCCTTACTTCGCTACAGACTATACCTTCGCGCATATGATGCTCGACCCGGCCCTGAAAAAGAACATCACGATGTCGTTCTACGAAACCGGGCATATGATCTATATCGATAAACCCGCACTCATCTCCATGACCCGCTACGTAGCTGATTTTTACAAGTCTGCGTTGCCAAAGTGAAAGCGTGAAGAATCGGTACGCCGATTCTTCACGCTTTCACTCATTATTCTTCACTACCCTTAATTTCGTACCTTTGTACCTTATTACGCAAGCTTAAAAAAACGATATGGTAACGGTACAAAACGTCTCCCTCCGCTACGGAAAGCGGGTTTTGTTTGACGATGTCAATATAAAATTTAATACCGGCAACTGCTACGGCGTCATTGGTGCTAACGGAGCCGGTAAGTCAACGTTTCTCAAGATTTTATCGGGCGAAATCGAGCCGCAGACGGGCAACGTCAGTATGTCGCCCGGCGAACGGATGTCGGTGCTGAACCAGAACCAGTCGGCCTACGATGAGTTTCCGGTGCTGCAAACAGTGGTCATGGGCAACAAACGCCTGTACGACATCTCGCAGGAGAAAGAGGTCCTGTACGCCAAAGAAGATTTTACTGACGCCGACGGTGAGCGGGTGGGCGAACTCGAAGCGGAGTTTGCCGAAATGAACGGCTGGGATGCCGACTCCGACGCTGCCGCGCTGCTGAGCGGGCTGGGTATCAAAGAAGACCAGCATTACGCCCAGATGGCCGACCTCAACGGCTCTGAAAAAGTGCGCGTGCTGCTGGCCCAGGCCCTTTTCGGCAACCCCGACGTATTGCTCCTTGACGAACCAACCAACAACCTCGACGTAGAATCGAGCGTCTGGCTGGAGAATTATTTAGCCAACTTCAACAATACCGTAATTGTCGTTTCGCACGACCGACACTTTCTGGATCAGGTCTGTACGCAGATTGTGGACGTTGATTTTGCCAAAGTGAAGCTCTTCACGGGTAACTATTCGTTCTGGTACGAGTCAAGTCAGCTGGCGTTGAAACAGCGGCAGGACCAGAACAAAAAGACTGAAGATAAGCGCAAGGAACTCGAAGAGTTTATTCGGCGGTTCTCGGCCAATGCCTCTAAATCCAAGCAGGCAACGAGCCGGGGCAAACTGCTCGAAAAACTCACGATTGACGATATTCAGCCCAGTTCGCGTAAGTATCCCTACGTTAATTTTAAGCCCGACCGCGAACCCGGCGACCAGATTCTGACCATCGACAACCTGACTTATACCGCCGAAGACGGGACCAAACTGTTCGAGAATCTGTCGCTCATGGTCAATCCTAAAGACAAGATTTTCTTCTACAGCCGCGACGGGCTGGCCGTGTCGGCCCTGATGGATATTCTGATGGGTGAGCGCAAGGCCGATTCGGGCGATTTCCGCTGGGGCGTTACCATCACCCCGTCGTACTTCCCGACGGACTCCGAGAAAGACAAATTCTTCGACGTTGACCTGAACCTGGTCGATTGGTTGCGGCAGTATTCGGAAGAGAAGGACGAGAGTTTTATCCGGGGATTCCTGGGCCGGATGCTGTTTTCGGGCGAGGAATCGCTCAAGAAAGCTACCGTGCTGAGCGGGGGCGAAAAGGTGCGTTGTATGCTCTCCCGAATGATGCTGTCGGGATCGAATGTGCTGGTGCTGGACGAGCCAACCAACCACCTCGACCTTGAAAGTATCGAATCGCTGAACAACGGCCTGATTGACTTCAAAGGGCCGGTGCTGTTTACGAGCCATGACCACCAGTTTGCGCAGACCATTGCCAACCGCATCATCGAAATCACCCCGGCGGGCATCCTCGACAAGCTGATGACCTACGACGAGTTCATCGCCGATGACTACATCAAACAGCAACGCGAGGGATTGTACCAGGCCATTGCCTGATTTCTGCGCCGTCTCTATGCGAAAGCCGTATCCGTTGGGGTGCGGCTTTTTTTGTGAGCCAGCCAATGGGTAGTTCAGCGTCAGTGACCGGCCAGAATAGGCTATTTTGGGCTATACTTGACTTTTCACTCCGAGAAAAACACGGTTATGTACTATCCTGAATCTATCCTCGACATGGTCATTAATGCGCCAAAGGCTCACCAGCGTAATATCAGTAAACTGACCGCGAGCCTGGGGCATCTGTTCGATCAGCAGCACGAAATCAGCTTGGAGCCATTGCCTGAAACCCAAATTGACAAGGGGTAATCCAGCCCAGTTCCCGACATCCTCCCATACGATAACGAGACGTACCGAACGCCAATTATTATTGAGATTTGCCATCCCAACGGCCTTAATAACGACCTTAAGAAGGTTATTCGTCTGATCGAGGATAACGATTATGGGATCGTAGAAGGCTTTATATATGATTATGTACGCGGCCTCTGGTCGAAATACCAGAAGGGCGTAGGGCAGGTTTTTGATGAGCCTTCCTACTCGGCTATTCTGGACATTGATCTGGCTACACTTTTGTGAGGATTGATGGTCACGCCAATCAATCAGCTTCGTTGCGCACATCCTGCTTCACCCACGTCGGGCCCGAAATCTGGGTGTTGGTGCCGCCAAACAAAGCTGCTAAGAAGCTGATGAAGATAGCTCCGTAAAGCCCCGCGCCTGGTCCCAACCCGGAACTGACGCCGAACGCCAGCGCCAGCGGTAACGCTACGATACCAGCGGTGAGGCCACCGAAGAAGTCACCCCGTATATGCTTGAAATTGAAGAGGTTATTCATGGCGTTTAGGGTAGATAGAAACAAAAAAAAAGGCCAACCGAATAAGTTGGCCCCTACAGGAATAACTATTTAGGAAAGAAAAGAAATCAATTTCGCATGATCCAGGCTTTGGCACCTACCAGTGCGCTGATGGTATCGGCACTGGCCGTTGCTTCACTGACACTATTTGAGCCGGATGCGGCTACCTTGTATAACTGCTTTCGGGTAGCGGGCAGAATGATATACGCATCGGTATAGCCCGCATTGCGAAGCGTACGGCGTAATCTGAACGCGTTGGATTTGCTGGCGAAACTACCGGCAATGATGGTAAAAAACGGACCGCTGATTTTGGGCTCTGCTACTACAACCGGTGCGGGAACAGGAACGGGCTTGCTCACAACAACGGGTGTACCAACCGCTTTTGGCGCGGGCGTAACAACCCGGTTGGGTGCGGTCGTGGGAGTTGGGGTTGCTGCGACCACGGGGGCGGGCGTAATGACCGCTTTGAGAACGGTTGCTGCGGGTACGGAAACTGATTTAATTGCTGACTCAGCAGGTATATAAACGACTTTTTTCGCAGACTCAGTCTCTCTATAAGGCGAAACCCGTTCCAGCCAGCTTTCGGGCAGTCGCAGCATATTGACCGGGTCAACACCGCTCTGAAAGGGTTGCCCCGGATCAAGCACCGAGAAATAACTGACCAGCCCCACCAAACTTACCAGCAGTACCGCAGCCGCCACGCGCCAGGTC
>JACMPG010000295.1 GCA_014377625.1 Spirosoma sp. | reverse complement strand
GCCGCTACGCCTTCGATGTACGCCCGCATCAACCCGACTTTTACCTCCCAACCCTGCCCGGTACAATACGGCGACGTTCCGCGTGCGTCGCCACCGAGCCAGGAAATGAAGCTGACCTCGTTGACGGGCGTTACGATGAGCATATCATCGGGGTAGCGGTCGCGGTAGAAGCGAACAAACGCCCGGCAGAGGCTCGTAAACCGGCGGGCAAACATTGGATGCAGGGGTGTTAAATCGTCGGGATAACCGAAATGGCACAAATCCCAGACCTGCTGAATGCCCTGCCGGTGTCCTTCAGTCAGCATTGTTTCTACTACGTTCCAGTCATATTGATACGGAGTTCGCTCCACCTGACTCCAGCGGATGCCCTCGCGCACGGTGCGCAGATTGAACCGGTCCAGTCGTTCATAGTCTTCGCGCAAAAGCTGTAAATGACCCGTCAGCGGTAAAAAATCGACCCGGTTGCCAAAGCAGTTAAGCTGATCGGTGCATTCAAAACCCGCCCACCAGAATGATTGAAACGGATTGGCCGGGGTAGCGTAAGTAGATAGGTCAGGCATAGTGAGGCAGAAACGTGGTTAACTTCACTACTACCGGTCAAATCGGTCAACTGTTTGCTCAGGGCCGCACAAGGAAAGATAAACTTATTGTTTGTTCATCAAGCGGCCCCATTTTTTATAGCTTACAAACAATGGCCAGGACCAGTTTGGCTGAATTACGGGCGGCTGTCTGGTAAAAAGACAGCATGTCCTGACGGGCGTTGTCGTCGGCGCGGTCGCTCAGGCTGCGGATGACGAGGCACGGCACCCGCAGCTGGTAACAAACCTGCGCCACGGCGGCACCCTCCATCTCCGTGGCGTCTGCCCCGAAATCCTGCCGGAGCTGCACGCCCTTCTGCCCCGACGAGATAAACTGATCGCCCGTAACAACGATACCCGTCAGCGCTGAGGGTGGGCGCGACGTACCGGGGATAGGTTCGAACGTTACCGATTGGGCTACTGTCTGTGCGCGGGCCAGCATCAGCGAATCGGCGGGGAAAAACGCGGGGTTCATCGCACCCGTCAGGGCATTGCGCGTTTGTTTTGTCGGTTTCTGATCGAAGGTAATCGACTGGTAGTCGTGGTGAGTGGTTTGGCGGGCAATCACAATGTCGCCGGGTTGCAAATTGGGGTTGGTACCCCCCGCAATGCCGGTGAACAACACCTGTTTTGGATGAAAATGGCTGAGCAGCAGCGTGGTGGTCATGGCTGCGTTCACCTTGCCAATGCCTGTTTCGGCCACAACCACCCGTTGCTGACCAATGCGCCCGGTTGTAAACAGAACCCCATCAACCCGTACCGTGTCTGATTCCAGAAGCGATTGTTTTACCAGCGTGACCTCAGCCCCGAAGGCTCCGAGCAGACCCGTTACGGGCTCGGGAGGGTACACCTGAGCGATAGCAATGCGGGTAATCAGGAGAAAAAAGACGATATATTTCATTCAGCAGAGTACTGATTTTATTAAACAGCAGGTATGTGCCCCTACCTCCGGCAGCCTTGGCGGGCAAAAATACAGCTTATCGGAGGGGGGACCATAAGGCTTTGTTAGTCTAATTTACGTATATACTTCAGGGTTAGGTATTTCTTTCTTTATAAGTCCCTGTTTTTTAGTAGTTTATCTGTAAAAAAAACATCGTAATTAACCGTGCGTAATACTGGCTAAAAACTGATATTTGGCTGCGTTTATATCCCTCCAAAATCATGAGTCGTTATCAATCTGTTCATACACTCGGGTTGGCATGGGTGTTCTGCACGCTGGCAAAGGTAGCAGCCGCCCAGGTTGTACCCACCAGCGGGTCAATTGTCTGTGGTACCGTAGCTCCCCCGCCCGCCGAGTCTCGTGCGCTGGTGCGGGAGGCTGCCAGTGCTCTCCAGAAAAAAAAGGCTTCTGGCGCACCATTGGCCAGTATAAGCTACGTTCCCCTCCGACCCCATATTTTCCGGCGGACCGATGGCACCGGGGGCTTCGATCTGGCCAGTCTGAATCAGGTAATGGCCGCCACCAATAATCACTTTCTGCTAAACGGGTCGGGCATTCAGTTTTACTTCTCCGGCAAAACTCCCGACTACATCGACGACGACGAACTGTACAACGGATTCCAGGGAAATCTGCCACCCAATCACAGCGATAACAACGCCATGAATCAGTATTATGCCCACACGTTTTCGGGCGGGTGGGTGGGTTATAGCGGGTTAGCCCAGTTTCCGGCCGATTATCCCAACTCAACGCATTCTTACGTCATTGCACGATCAGGAGTGAATTTAGATAACGCGGGCAACTACTTACTTCCTCATGAACTGGGCCACAACTTTAACCTCTTCCATACCTTTGGCTTCGGGTCGGGGAACACACCCACCAAAGAACTGGTAACGCGGGGAGCCGGGGCTAACTGCCTGGAAGAGGGCGATTTTATCTGCGATACCCCCGCCGATCCCTTTGGCATTCCGGGTACCTCCTACACCTGTGCCAATGGTTGTTGCGCGTATGACCCCAACAGCCCGGCCCGCGATAGCAACGGCGATGCCTACACCCCTTCTTTTGCCAATATTATGTCGTACTGGCCTAGCTGCACTCATGATTTTGCGCCGGGCCAGTACTCGAATATCCAGGCTGCGCTGGCCCTGCGTCAGACCCACACGAGCTATACCCTGGATGCCCCGCCTGCCACCGTAATGCCTCCAGACGGCCTGGTTGCTACCTTTTCGGGCCAGTCGATGCAGTTGCGCTGGCGGGACAATACCAGCAGCGAAATGGGCTACTTTATTGAACGATCTACCTCGCCCACCTCCGGCTTTTTACCGATCAACGGGGTGGCACCCAACACCGTTGAATTTTCTGATACCAGCGTAATCCCCCAGACTATTTATTACTATCGAATCCGCCCCTCAAACACCACAACCGGCAGTTTGAGTCCAATGGTCGGCGGAGCCACAGCGGTCTATAATCTGTTTGTCAGCACTACCTCAGCGACTCAGGTAGTGCTCGGATGGAATAGTGTAAATGCTTCACTACAGTACGATTTGCAGTGGCGCCCCACCGGCGTTACTGCCTGGAACACGGTTAGTAGTATAACGGCTACAACCCATTCGCTGACGGGGCTGACGCCCAACACGGTCTATGAATGGCGGGTACAGGGCATTTGCTCCGGCTCGGACTGCTCGCTGTTTACCGACGCGCAGACATTCACCACCGCCCCCTGCTCGGTACCCACCGGACTGAATAATTTCCTTGTCAGAGCACAGTCTGCCAGCTTATCCTGGTCGTCGGGGGCTGGCTACGACCCCGGCCGGACTTATGACTTTCGCTACCGGCCCCTTAATACACCCGACTGGACTACCGTCAGCAGCGTGACAATAACATCGTATTCGCTGACGGGATTATCTAACAATACCCAGTACGAATGGCAGGTCAGAAGCGTGTGTGCCCCTACCGTGTCTTCCGATTATGCGCCATCACTCACGTTCGCTACATTTTGCCTGAGTGTGGCCTGGCTGACCGGTACCCCAGCCGCTACGGCCACCAGCCTGACCTGGGGGTTCAACGGTATTCCGGAGTCAGGAAGTACGTTTGAGCTTCAGTACCGAGCCGTTGGCAGTACCAACTGGATGACCATAACGGGTCCCAATACCGGCTCCTATAACGGACGGACCCTCACCGGCCTGTTGCTCGCCACTACCTATGAGGCCCGGGTTCGGAGCAGTTGCGGCCCAGGTGCCACTACCGATTACAGGACAACTACGTTCACAACGGGCTGCTATGCCCCTGACCAGGCATACATGCGGGCCGAAAACGCTCAGTCAACGACTGTTCGGTTATTCTGGAGCCAGTACACGGATGCCGATACCCGATTTGAACTGAGTTATCGGGTTATGGGAGCCCCCGACTGGACAACGGCCGCAACCAGTCTTACGGTCGGTGCCTATTCGCCGATGGGCCTGACGAATAACACCCAGTATGAATGGCGGGTAAGGAGCGTCTGCTCCCCCACGTTGAGTTCTGACTTTTCGTATGGCCCCCTGTTCACAACCAGGTGTTACTTTTTGGGCACGGTCAGCACCGCTGTTTTTATCACCTCGGCCACGCTGAACTGGACAACCGATGAGCCCGTCAGCAGCTATGATGTGCAGTATCGGGAAACCGGCACTGCTAACTGGACAATCGTTAACAATTTGACCAGCCAAACGCTGACCCTGAACGGATTAAAAACCAACACCAACTACGAATGGCAGCTTAGAACCCGCTGTACGGATGGTTCCTATTCCGATTTCTCACCCATCTATACGTTCCAGACCAGCTCCTGCACTACTCCGTATGGGTTGGCTGTAGTAACCAACACCAGTGCGGCCCAGCTGCGGTGGAATTTTTACTACGCCGATGCCGCCACGCGCTATGAAGCCCGGTACCGGGTGCCCGGTACGGCTACCTGGACGGTCGTTGGCAATCTGAGCAGTACCAACACCGTTGGCACGGCTGAGCTGACGGGGTTACAGACCAATACCAGCTATGAATGGCAGATCAGAACTCTTTGTTCAGCTACCGAGTACTCTGACTTTGTGACGGGCCCGTCGTTCAGAACCGGATGCAGTACGCCCATCAATCTGTTTGCCCAGCCAAAAACAACATCGGCCTCGGTCAACTGGGCCCAGGCGGGGTTCAATGTGCAGTATGATGTGAACTATCGGCAGAGCAGTACAACGACCTGGACTACCCTCAGTAATATCCTCAGCACCAGTGCTACGCTGCCGGGCCTGACCAGCAATACGGGCTACGAGTGGCAGGTCAGAACCCGCTGTGCCGACGGTGTACTGGCCGACTTTTCGGGGGTAAGCAGTTTTGCCACATTGGCCTGTTCGGCTCCTTACAACCTGTCTGCCAGTTTTCTGACTACCACCTCTGCCCGGATAAACTGGAGCTTCTACCAGGCCGATACCCAGACGCACTACGAAGGTCGCTACCGGATTGTGGGCGCTGCCGACTGGACCGGGCTGCCCAATCTGAACAGCACCGACGGGCAGGGTTCGTTCGACCTGACGGACCTGACTCCCGGCACGCTTTACGAATGGCAGATCAAAACGCTCTGCTCAGCCACCGAAAGCTCGTTGTTTTCAACATCGGCCACTTTCCGGACAGTCTGTCTGACGATGTCGACGATTAAACCGGGTTTCTGGAACGACCCGGCCGTATGGTCCTGCAACCGGGTACCTATCGGCAGCGATGTCGTACAGATTAAACACGTGGTAACGATTCCGGCCAATCTGATTGCTTTTGCCCGGCAAATCCGCTTCGATAGTGGTCAGCAACTGGTGTACAGTGTCAATGCGCAACTGAAGGTCGGGCAGTGACGGGGTAGGTTAATGGCCGGCAAACAGGGCTACGACGCAGACGGTATCAACCAGCCACAGGCCCGGCGGAATATCGCGGCCTTTACCAACGGCCAGTTTAATGACTGTCCAGAACAGAAACCCCCAGATCAGGCCCTGCGTAATGCTGTAGCTGAACGGAATCAGCACCAGCGCCAGAAAAGCGGGCAGGGCCTCATCCAGGTTATTCCAGGCAATGCGGGTAACCGGCTTCATCATGAAGGCACCGACCAGCACCAGCGCGGGGGCAGTGGCAATGGCTGGAATGACCGACAGCAGGGGTGATAAAAATAGGAATGGCAGAAAACAGCAGCCCGCCACAATAGCCGTCAGACCCGTACGCCCGCCCTGCGCAATACCCACGACCGATTCAATGTAGGCGGTGCCGGGGCTGGTGCCGAGCAGACCTGCCAGCGTAGTAGCCACGGCATCGGTCAGGAGTGAGCGGTTCAGGTTGCGGGGCTCGCCCGTTTCGTCCTGCAAGCCTGAGGCTTCGGCCACGCCAACGAACGTACTGATGCTATCAAACAGGTCGGTAAAGGCAAAGGCGAAAATGACCGGCCACAGCGACCACCGTAACGATCCCACCAGGTCGAGCCTGCCGATGAGCGAAAAGTCCGGCGCGGCCACCAGACTGCCAACATTAACGAGTGTTTTCTGCCCAAAGTTGATGGCCGACGCGTCGCCCCAGTAGCGGCCGATGGGCCAGGCTGCCAGGGTAGTCAGTACGATGCCGACGATAATACCGCCCGGCACATTGCGAACGACCAGTACCGCCGTCAGCAGAAGCCCGAAGACAAAAGTAAGCACGATGGGATCGCTGAGCCGGGCGATGCCGACAAGGGTAGCCGGATTAGCCACAATAAAATGAGCATTTTCAAAGCCAATCAGGGTGATGAATAACCCAATGCCGGCCGATACGGCGTAGCGCAGCGGTAGCGGGATAACTTTTACCAGTGCCGACCGGACATTGAGCAACGAAAGAACTAGAAACAGAATGCCAGCCCAGAATACCGCACCGAGTGCCGTTTCGGGCGATATGCCCATCCCTTTGACCGCCGTGAACGTAAAAAACGCGTTCAGGCCCATGCCAGGGGCCACCACGATGGGGTTACGGGCGTACAGGCCCATCATCAGGCTACAGAAAAACGACAGCAGAACCGTTGCCGTGAGCACTCCCGAAAAGGGTAATCCCGCCTGACTCAGAATAGACGGGTTAACCACAATAATGTATACCGTTGCCAGAAAGGTAGAAACGCCGGCGAGGACTTCGGTCCGAACGTCTGATTTTTCCAGTTCTAATTGCTGTGGGCTATTCATATCCATTTTACTGCCTTACGTATTGGCCACGCTCATTGGCACCGCTACCGTTTCGCTACCGCACCTGAAAAAAGAAGTAACCCAGAAAAAAGAGCGACGACTGTTCAGGCAAACAGGAATTTGCGGTAGATACTGCTCAGCAAAACGTCGTTGTCAAGCACGGCAATGGACTCAGTCAGGTCGTGTGCGCTGGTGTTGAGCCACACATTGGGTGTGTCAGTCCGGACGTAGGACATAACCCGGGGCTTATCCTGGCTTACAAAGAGCACCTGCTGCAACGTGGAAATCTGCTTGTAAAGCTCTAATTTCTCCCCCGGCGTGGACCCGCCCAGATCAAACGCCAGGGTGCTTTTCGACAATACTTCCACCAGCAGCACCGGATTTTTCACCGAAGCCGTCGAGATGTTTCCGCTGGGTAATGTCAGATAATCCGGTTTGCCACGTACTACGCTCACGTCGGCATTGACCGAATCGCCGGTGGTGTCTATGAAGATTTTGATGTTGCTGCTAAATACCTGCATGGTTTCGTCATCATCGTATAAACCAACGAGCAGGTAGTTAAGACGGGAAACGAGCGATTCGTGGGGGAGGGATGCCTGGGACATGGAAATGATTTCACCACTGATATACTCGACATTGTAGGGGCAGACTTCGGCAAAATCGAGGTACTCATCAAACGACGCGCTGACACGTAATACGTCCGGGGCCAGTTCGCGTTCGGCGAGGGTAAGCGGCAGAAGGGGTGGGGGGGTCGTGGTCATGGTCGATATATTGGTGTATAAGTTAGTATCATAAACGTCTTTCTACAAAATACATAGCGACATCACCCTTGCCTTTTGTATTTATATGTTTCTTACATGAAGCCTTCTGATACGTCGTAGGCGGTCATTAGTTCTTTCAGCTTCCTCGTGTCCTGCTTTACGCCCTGCGTATGCGTGATTTCGATCAAGACCTCCGTCAGTTCAGTGTCTGGATCAGCCAGCAGCACATCGGGAACGGGCGAGGTCCGGCTTTGGTCGATCATGGCTTCGGGATACGCCATCAGCCGGGTTTTACCGTTTCGGTACAGATTGGTCAGGCCCGTAACAAGTTGAGCAATAATGGCCTGATGAATCCTCGGCGCGTTGACGTTCACGAAAATAACGTTGTCCTGCATGATGATAAGCCGATTAAAGAATTGAATCGCCAGGCCAAACCTGTCAGGTCTCAAAGACCTGACAGGTTTCAAAATGCATGGGACCGGGTAAAAATACGCTAAAATGGGTTTGCCAACTGCGTTT
Organism: Spirosoma sp.; assembly: GCA_014377625.1. Lineage (GTDB taxonomy): Bacteria > Bacteroidota > Bacteroidia > Cytophagales > Spirosomataceae > Spirosoma. The sequence goes on along the minus strand of JACMPG010000295.1, from coordinate 4,796 downwards.
TGGTTACGCATCCACAACGTCCCGGACGCTCACCGCCGTCGTGACGCTGCCATTTGTATCAACCGTTACGGGCTGACCCAGTACGGTAAGCGAAACGGGTTGCTCCGAGAAGTTTTGTACCGTTACGTCCTGCTGGGTTACCGTGATTTGCAGCAACGCCCCCCGGAAACGTATCTTGAACGATAATGACGACCAGCCCGCCGGGCAGTATGGCGCAAACGACAGCGTACCGTCTTTACTGACCCGCATTCCACCAAAACCCTTTACCACGGCCAGCCACGTACCGGCCATGCTCGTAATGTGCAGGCCGTCTTCGGTGTCGTTGTTGTAATCGTCCAGATCGAGCCGGGCGGTGCGCAGGTACATTTCGTAGGCTTTATCGGCCATGCCCAGTTTCGACGCCTGAATGCTGTGAACGCAGGGCGAGAGAGACGATTCATGCACGGTCATTGGCTCGTAGAAATCGAAATTCCGGCGCAATGTCTCCAGGTCGAACTCGTCTTCAAAAAAGTACAGCCCCTGCAATACGTCGGCCTGTTTAATGAAGCACGACCGCAGAATCCGATCCCACGACCAGCGTTGATTGATGGGCCGTTGCGCTGCCGGAATATCCGACGCGGGCATCAGGGCCTTGTCCAGAAAATCGCTCTGTTGCAAAAACACCTGCCGCCCGGCATCGAACGGGTAATGCATATTGTCGATGATATGCTGCGCCTGTTTGGTTTCGTCGGCTTCGCCGAACCCGATGCGCTGGGTCAGGTCGGCGTATTGGTCGGGGGCCGTTTGCCTGACGATTTCGATGGCTTCGAGCGTGTAGTGCAGGGTCCAGGCGGCAATGTAGTTGGTGTACCAGTTGTTGTTGACGTTGTTTTCGTACTCGTTCGGGCCCGTAACGCCCAGCATGACGTACTGCGCTTTCTGCGCTGACCAGTTTACGCGCTGCATCCAGAACCGGCTGATGGCAATCAGTACCTCCAGGCCGTACTCGCTCAGGTAGGCATCGTCGCTGGTGTAGCGAACGTAGTCATAGATGGCGTAGGCGATGGCTCCGTTGCGGTGAATTTCCTCGAAGGTAATTTCCCACTCGTTGTGGCATTCTTCGCCGGTCATTGTCACCATCGGGTAAAGCGCGGCTCCGCCCGTGAAGCCGAGTTTTTCGCCGTTCTCAATGGCTTTGCCGAGTTGTTTATACCGGTAGATGAGCAGGTTGCGGGCTACGTTCTGGTTGGCTGTAGCTAAGTAGAAGGGCAGGCAATACGCTTCGGTATCCCAGTAGGTGCTGCCGCCGTATTTCTCGCCCGTGAAACCCTTCGGTCCGATGTTGAGCCGCTCGTCTTCGCCGGTGTAGGTTTGGTTAAGCTGAAAAATGTTGAATCGGATACCCTGCTGCGCGGCTACGTCGCCCTTGATGATGATGTCGTTCATCTGCCACTTATCGGCCCACGCCTGCTTCTGCTCATCCAGCAATTGCGCAAAGCCTTTTTGCGATACGCGCCGAATGGTTTTGTGGGCCACCTGCATCAAATCGTCGATGGCTACGTTCAGCGACGAAAGCACCACGGCGTATTTGTAAATGATCGTTTCCTGCCCCGTCCGGCAGTCGAGTGTGATGCGGCTGGCCACGTATTTCTCGCGCTTGACGGGCTGGCTCTGAAAATCGACTGTCGCGCCGTCCTGCTCAATTTCGACGCACATGCCGGTCAGGACGTGGTAGTCGGTTTTGCGGGTGCGCAGTTCAAGATAGGCTTCGCCGTAGCCGGTTTCCTTGCGGCCTTCGTTCCAGAAGGTTTCGTCGTAATTGGCGTCGCGGTTTCGGATGGTGCCGTCGATGGCCGGCGTTACGGTAATTGGCGCGTCGAAGTTGAGCGGGGTAATGCTGTACCGGATGGCCCCTGCATCGTCGTCGGCCAGCGAGCAGAAGCGTTTGGCGTTGACCCTGACTTCTTTTTTGCTGGGCAGCGTAGCCACAAAGGAGCGTTCCAGATAGCCTTCGCGCATGTTCAGTTCGCGCCGAAATTCACGCACCTCGCAGGTATTGAGGTCAAGCGTTTCGGTGTCAATCTCCACATCGATACCAATCCAATTGGCGGCATTGAGGACTTTGGCGAAGTATTCCGGGTAGCCGTTTTTCCACCAGCCCACGCGGGTTTTGTCGGGGTAGTACACGCCCGCTACGTAGTTGCCGAGCATCGTTTTGCCGGTAAACTGTTCTTCAAAGTTACCCCGCTGCCCAAACCGGCCATTGCCCAGGCTCATCAGACTTTCGGTAATCTCGTTGTAGTCGCGGTGAAAATCGGTCTCGATAATGGACCACGCATCTTCACTAATGTATTGTTTCATTCGGTTAGGGCTTGTTAACAGGGGCAAAAGTAGCAATTTCAGCTTTTGTCCGGAGAGCCTGCTGCAAATGCCGTTCGGTATGCACCACCAGCATACGCACCACGTCGCCGAGCCGCATTTTGAGCCAGTTGCCAAAGAGTGTCGGGACTTTCTCCTGATTCCAGTCCAGATACGTCAGTTTGTTGAGAACATCGCGTTGCAGCGTCTGTAATTCCAGAAACTGGCTCATTACCTCTGCCGGGTTCAGGTCCGACGCCGACCGGGGCCGTACCAGACCCGGCGCGGGAATTTTGGTCGTGCTTTTAGGGTCCAGAAATTTTAGCATCAGCCGCCCTACCCAGTCCGATTCGAGCGTCTGGTCGGTGGGGTTGTGCTGCACCAGACCGAGCCGGTCGGTTTTGTGCTGCAACTGCCGCACGTAGTAGCGTTCTGCCAGATTGAGGTGTTGCAGGCACTCGACAATGCTCCACTTGCCGGGGGCGGGGCGGGCGCGGAGCTGCGCGTCGGAGAGGTGGGCAAACTCCCGCGCTACCGTGTCGAGAACGACGGTCAGGCGGGTTTGCAGGTCGTGGGTAGTAGCGAGTTTCTCCATAAGGTCTAAACAACACTTAAAAATTCTTCCACATCGCGTTTGGAATCGAGGTCGATGGCTCCGGCTTCAAACGGAACGGGGGTGCAGTCGGTGCGATGCTGGGCAATGAGCCATTTCACGCTGCGGTCGCCGGTCATGGCCAGCAGTTCGGGAATGTAGTCGCGGCTGAACAGGGCCGGTACGCTCAGTTGGGTATCGTAGCGGCAGGCTACAATGCCTTTACCGGTTTCTCTGCGTACCAGCAGCAGGTGTTGCAACAGACCCACCGACACCAGCGGCTGATCGACATGCAGGATCAAAACGGCTTCAATATCTTTTTTTGTGATGTACAAGGCCGCCAGACCCGTTCTGAGCGATGATGCCTGCCCCGTTCCCCAGGCCGCATTATCGACCAGCGTAATGGGTAAATCGGCCAGTTCGGGGGCAATCTGGTCGCGGTTGGCACCCAGCACGACCACCACTGGCCCACGTTGCAGGGCCAGCGCACTCTCGGTCATACGCCGGATGAGCGTCTGCCCTTTGTACGTAATCAATTGCTTGGGTTGCCGACCCATCCGCGACGAATCGCCGGCGGCTAAGATGATGGTTCCTATTGTCAAGATCATTCAGAGTTTGTAGCATGGATCGCTCCGGCGCACCGGTCCGGGCTACCTAATAAACAGCCGGTGGCTCCGGCGGGTTCTGCCGGTGGGTAAAGACCGCGTCGGGGTAGCCCACCTCAACCAGCGATAACCCCTCGGCGGGTGCCGACCGGCCAGCCGCCTGCCGGTTGCGGACCAGGATAACCTGCTCAAACTCGGCCACGCTCATCCGGCCCTGACCCACCAGCAGCAGCGTACCGACAATGGCCCGGACCATGCCGCGCAAAAACCGGTCGGCCCGGATGTGAAACGTCAGTTCGTCATTTTTCTCGGCTTTCCAGTAGGCAAAGTCGATGCGGCAGATAAAGGTCCTGACGTCGGTTTTTATCTTGCTGAAACTCTCGAAATCCGAATACTTCAGCAGCAGACTGGCGGCCTCGTTCATCCGGTCGATGTCTAACGGCAGAAAAAACACGCAGGCCATTCCATCCCGAAACGGGTCTCGCCGACGGATGATGCTGTACTGATAATACCGGAACGTAGCCGAAAAACGGGCGTGGTCGCGGTCATCGACGGGGAAGCAATCATACACTACCACGTCGTTGGGGATCAGCTTGTTGAGCGACCGGAGCAAATGGGGTGGGAGGGGTGTTTCGACCTCGAAATGGGCAAACTGCTTAGCCGCGTGAACGCCCGCGTCGGTGCGGCCACTGCCCAGAATGGTGATGGGTTGCCGCAGAATGGTGGTCAGGGCGGTTTCCAGCACTTCCTGCACGCTCAGGCCGTTGGGCTGGCGCTGCCAGCCGTGGTAATTGGTGCCGCGATAGGCCAGTTCGAGGAAATAACGCATGGGTGCTTTTGCCGGCTATTCGCCGAAGTAATCCACGAAATTTTTTTGGGTTTCGTAGAGCCGGAGCTGGTGAAGCCGGGCTTCGGTAACGGAATGAAGGGCGCGGTCGAGGAGTTTCCAGATTTCCATGATAAACACCTCGCAGCTCGCCATTTTGCCCCGCATAAAATCCACGTCGAGGTTGAGGTTTTTATGATCGACTTTCTCGATAATTTCGCGTTTGATGATGTCGCCCAGCAGTTTCAGGTCGATCACGAAGCCTGTGTCGGGATCAGGTTCGCCCTTGACCGTTACGATCAGCTCGAAGTTGTGTCCGTGCCAGTTAATGTTGGCGCAGGGGCCAAAAACGGCCTGGTTCTGCTCATCGGACCAGGCCGGGTTGTAGAGCCGGTGGGCCGCATTGAAATGTTCAATTCTATTTACGTAGACCATT
>JACMPG010000032.1 GCA_014377625.1 Spirosoma sp. | reverse complement strand
TGCCAGCGAAAGCCGCCGAAGTTGGGCCGCCCGCCAAATTTATGGTGGTTGTTATGGTACGACTCGCCCATCATCAAAAAATCGAACGGCAGCAGGTTGCGGGCCGTATCATTCAGCACAAAGTTGGTGTAGCCGTAGCGGTGGGCGTACCAGTTAATGATGGCTCCGTGTACCGGCCCCATCAGGAAATGTACCGGCAGCAGCAGGAAAAACCAGGCCGAGGGCGCGAACGCCACGTAAATCAGAACGTAGAACGCCATCCAGGCCAGCCGCACGGGCCACCGGTCGCCGAGCCGTTCCATAAACTGCCAGTTGGGTACGCCTTTTTTGAAGCGGGCGGCAATATGGTCGCGGTTATTGAGGATATCGTTGTAGTAAATCCGGGTTTTCCACATCATGTCGAACAGGTTTTTGGAAAAGTCCGGCGAGTGCGGGTCCGCTTCGGTATCGGCGTGGGCGTGGTGAAGCCGGTGCATGATACCGTAGGCGCGCGGACTCAGAAACGACGACCCCTGCGTAACGAACGTCACGAAATAGAAAAACTTCTCCCAGCCCCTGCTCATGGTAAACATCTGATGGGCGGCATACCGGTGAAGAAAAAAGGTCTGCATCAGTACGGACGAGTACCAATGCGCGGCAAAAAACAGGACAATAAACATGGATGGGAATACGGCAGGTAAAAAAAGAGGAAGGCAAGTTTATTTCAAATCAAATTAAGCCCCATCAGCTCACCGACAAAGGCATTGAAGCGGCTTTTTACGCGGTCGTATTCCGAAGAAACCGTAGCTACGAGCGAGCTTCCCTGGGCGGGCGGGGTAGCGTAACGACCATCGGGGCAGACCGGGAAGGCTGATTTGGCGGCTACCCCGGCAGATGTCTGGGCGCAGGACTGGCTGGTGCAGAGTACGTCGAGTTGCAGGCGATGGATACGGTTTTTGAGCTGGTTCAGGGCCTGCGCGTAGTCAACGGTATGATTGCGCATCCGCTGATAGTCGTAGCCGGGCAGTTCGGTCAACAGCGTGAGGAGCTGATCAATTTCCTGCTCATTTTGGGCAAGCTGGGCGGCCCAGGTCTGGTGCTGAGTGCGGCAGGTCTGGAACAGGGCTTCAGTGGACTGATTAGAGGATTGCATGACGGACGTTGGTTTATGACACTGTAAAGATGAGTCCTCCCTCCGGCCCCGCGCCTGACGAACATCAGGGCCGGTACTGACAAAAATCAGACGGACCAAACCATTGACATATATCAGGATAGGGCCTGACGAATCTCAGTCTGCAAGGCGGCCTTACCATCCAATTTTGGGGAACAAAACGCCCGTCGCTATGTCCATTATATTTTTCATGATCGGTATCAGCCTGCTGATGGCACTCGGCTTTCTGGGTGCGTTTATCTGGTCGATGCGCAGCGGACAGCAGGACGATTTATACACGCCCTCGCTCCGAATGCTACTCGACGATGACGCCCCACCCGATCAGTTGCCTGCCTCCCCGCCAGCAAATCCCTTAACAATCAATTAGCCACAACAACCAGGAATAACGCCGTATGAACGTTACTGACGAGCCATCGCTCACCCTCACCCCCAAACAGGACGCCGGTCAGCCCCCGGCGGGCCACCGTCCGGTTCTCGAACGTTTCGAGTACGACAATACCACCGTCCGCAACTTTGCCGTTGCCACCATTGTCTGGGGTGTTATCGGCATGATTGTGGGTCTGATTGCCGCCACGCAGCTGTTTGAGCCGGCGGCCAACCTCGGCCAGCCGTACACTACGTTTGGCCGTATCCGTCCGCTGCACACCAATGCGGTTATTTTTGCCTTTGTAGGCAACGCCATTTTCATGGGCGTGTATCACTCGCTGCAACGGCTCTGCAAAACCCGGATGTACTCCGATCTGCTCAGCAAGATTAACTTCTGGGGCTGGCAACTCATCATCCTCTCGGCAGTGGCCACGCTGCCCCTCGGATTCACGAGTTCCAAAGAATACGCCGAACTGGAATGGCCCATCGACATCGCCATTACGATAGTCTGGGTCGTGTTTGGCATCAACATGTTCGGTACCATCATTAAACGGCGTGAGCGGCACCTGTACGTAGCCATCTGGTTCTACATCGCCACGTTCGTTACGGTAGCCGTGCTGCACATTATCAACTCGCTGGCCGTGCCGGTTGGTTTGTTCAAGAGTTATTCGCTCTATGCCGGCGTGCAGGACGCGCTGGTGCAGTGGTGGTACGGACACAATGCGGTGGCGTTTTTTCTGACTACGCCGTATCTGGGGCTGATGTACTATTACCTGCCTAAAATGGCTAACCGACCCATTTACTCCTATAAACTGTCTATTCTGCACTTCTGGGCCCTGATTTTCCTGTACATCTGGGCCGGACCTCACCACCTGCTGTACAGCTCGCTGCCCGACTGGGCGCAGTCGTTGGGCGTGGTGTTCTCCATTATGCTGATTGCACCGTCCTGGGGCGGGATGATTAACGGGCTGCTGACCCTGCGCGGAGCCTGGGACAAAGTGCGTGAAGATACCATTCTGAAGTTCATGGTCGTGGGCCTGACGGCCTACGGTATGGCCACCTTTGAAGGGCCGCTGCTGTCGCTCAAGAACGTAAACGGCATTGCCCACTTTACGGACTGGATTGTAGCCCACGTACACGTGGGTGCGCTGGGCTGGAACGGCTTCCTGACGTTCGCCATTCTGTACTGGCTCATTCCGCGCCTGTATCATACGCCCCTGTTCTCAAAAAAGCTGCTCAGTATCCACTTCTGGATTGGCACACTCGGCATTCTGTTCTATGCCATCCCGATGTACATTTCGGGCTTCACGCAGGGGCTTATGTGGCAGGAGTTCACACCCGAAGGTACCCTGCGCTACGGCAACTTTCTCGAAACGACACTACGGCTGCTGCCCATGCACCAGATGCGGGCCGCCGGAGGTGCGCTTTACCTGACGGGAGCCATTCTGATGGCGTACAACCTCTTCAAGACCATGCAGGCCGGAATGCTGGTTCGTAACGAACCCGCCGAAGCCATGCCGCTAACCAAAACCTACACGCCCACCGGGGGCGATACGTACTGGCACCGCTGGCTGGAGCGCAAGCCCATTCCATTTCTGGCTGCGTCGCTGGTGGTAATCCTGATTGGCTCCCTCGTTGAAATGGTACCCACGTTCATGGTAGACAGCAACGTACCCACTATCTCGGCGGTGCAGCCCTACACCGCCCTGGAAGTAGAAGGCCGCGACCTGTACATTCGCGAAGGCTGCGTGAACTGCCACAGTCAGATGGTACGTCCGTTCCGGGCCGAAACCGAACGCTACGGCGAGTACTCCAAAGCGGGCGAGTTTGTGTATGACCACCCGTTTTTGTGGGGCAGCAAACGCACCGGTCCCGACCTGCACCGCGAGGGTGGCAAGTATCCCGATGCCTGGCACTACATGCACATGAACGACCCACGCTCCATGTCGCCCGGTTCCGTTATGCCACCCTACCCCTGGCTGATTACAGACAAGCTCAACGTATCTCAGACGGAGACCAAGCTGAAAGCACTCAAAAGCGTGGGCGTCCCTTACGAAGATGTGAGCATCCGCTACGCCAACGAAGACCTCGATAAGCAGGCCGCAGCCATTAGTGCGCAATTGGCCAAAGACGGTATCAAGGTGGGAAAAGACCGCGAAATCGTGGCCCTCATCGCCTACCTGCAACGGCTCGGTACGGACATCAAGAAAATGGAATCAGCACAGAAATAACCCCACCCCCGGCCCCTCCCCAGTAGGGAGGAGAGCAGGCCACCCGGTTTCAATGACGTGGATGCGCCAGTACACCCCTCCCTACTGGGGAGGGGCCGGGGTAGGGTAAAACATCTCAAATCCTATGTTCAAGCAATTCATAACCAAACTGCCCGGTGCTGACCTGTATATGGTTGGCTCGTTTCTGACCTTCTTCATCTTTTTCCTGCTGGTAGGTGTGTACCTGTGGCTGGCCGACAAAAAGCACATCGACCAGATGAGCCGGATGCCGCTCGGCGATTCCAGCCCCCCCGATGACATCGACTATCAATCATGAACCCCACGAATATGCTCTTACTGACCATAGACCCGGTTGCTGCGGCAAGTGCGCCAATGTCGGGCGAAGAAATGATCCTGCTCACCCTGTCCATTATGCTGCTGATTGGCACGTTACTGATAGGTGTGGTGGCGGTATATCTGATGCTTATTTTGCAGAAAGCCCTCGTCGGTACCCAGCCCGTCGTTGAAAAATCTGTCGATACCCGCCCGCTCTGGATGCGCTTTGCCGACCTGCAACCCCTAAGCCACGAAAAAGACCTGGTGCTGGAACACTCCTACGACGGCATCACCGAACTCGATAACCCCACGCCCACCTGGTTCATGGGCCTGTTTTACGGCACCATCGGCGTTGCCGTCGTGTATATGCTGGTGTTTCACGTGTTTAAAGTCGGCGATTTACAACTCAAGGAGTATACCGACGAGGTAGCTATTGCCGAAGTAGCGCGGGAAGCCTACATCGCCAAAGTGGCCGGGAATATCAACGAGAATACGGTAGCGTACGTGAAGGATACTAAAGCTCTCGACGAAGGTAAAGGGCTCTATACCCAGCATTGCGTAGCCTGCCACGGCGCCGAAGGGCAGGGGGGCGTTGGCCCTAACCTCACCGACGACTACTGGCTGCATGGCAACACCATCAAGAACGTATATCGCACCATTAGCGAGGGCGTAACCGAAAAAGGTATGTTGTCCTGGAAACGGCAGCTCAACCCGCTTCAGATGCAGCAGGTAGCCAGTTACGTCCTGTCGCTTCACGGCTCCAGCCCACCCAACCCCAAAGAACCCCAGGGCGAAAAAGCATCCAACGAAACCGTAGCCACCCGATAAGTAGCCAGTTACCAGTAGTCAATCTTTGTCGTTGGTTAGCATGTCGCCGATCAACTCACAGATTATCAGTTAAAAGTCTCCAGTACTCAACAACACCAATGAACACGCCTGTAGATGATTATTTCCGCAGCCACCTGCCCAATCAGCAGGACGACGGCAAACGCAGATGGATTTACCCCAAAGCCCCGTCGGGCTGGTTTACACGCTGGCGGACGGTGGTGGCCGTAATGCTGCTGACCGCGCTGTTTGCCGGGCCGTTTGTGTGGGTGGATGGACACCCGCTGTTTCTGTTCAACGTGCTGGAACGGCGGTTTATCTTCTTCGGCGTTACGTTCTGGCCGCAGGATTTTTACCTGGTGGCCGTTGGGCTGCTGACGTTTATTGTCTTCATCGTCCTGTTTACGGTGGTCTTTGGCCGGGTATTCTGCGGCTGGGCCTGCCCGCAAACGATTTTTCTGGAAATGGTTTTCCGGAAGGTCGAAGAATGGATCGAGGGCGATTACCGCGCCCGGCAGCGGCTCGATGCGGCCCCCTGGACCACCGAAAAAGTGGTAAAGAAGACCGCCAAGCACATTATCTATTTTCTGATTTCGTTCATCATCGCCAACACCTTTCTGGCCTACATCATTGGCCGGGATGAGTGGCTGCCACTCGTTATCGACAATCCCCTCAATCACCTCGGCGGACTAATGGCTATCCTGGCGTTTACGGCGGTTTTTTACGCTGTGTTTGCCTACGTACGCGAGATTGTCTGCACCACCATCTGCCCCTACGGCAGGTTGCAGGGCGTAATGCTCGACAAGAACTCGCTCATCGTAGCCTATGATTACATACGGGGAGAACCGCGCGGGAAAATCAAAAAAAACGAGCCAGTCCCGCCTAAAGGCGACTGTATCGACTGCAAACTCTGCGTGCACGTCTGCCCCACGGGTATCGACATCCGCAACGGTACGCAGATGGAGTGCGTGAACTGCACCGCCTGCATTGACGTCTGCGATGAGGTGATGGTGAAGATTGACCGGCCAAAGGGCCTGATTCGGATGGATTCACAGACGGGTATCGAAACGCGGAAGCCGTTTCGGATTTCGAGCCGGATTATGGCCTATTCCATTGTGCTACTGGCGTTGGTGGGCGTGCTGGCGTATCTGCTGGTGAGCCGTCCGGCCTTAGACGCAACGGTACTCCGCGCGCCGGGGCAGTTGTTCCAGCGCGAAGCGGGCGGGCGTATCTCCAACCTGTATTCGCTGGAAGTCATCAACAAAACCTACGGCAATCTACCGGTACAGATCCGCGTGAACCAGCCCGGCGCGACACTACGCTTTGTACAGCCCCTCACCGACGTAAAACCCGGCGAACAGGCCAAGACTATGTTCTTTATTTCCATGCCCGAACGTAGTGTACAACAAAACAGCACCCCATTGACAATCGACGTGGTATCAAAAGGTAAAACCATCAGCCAGCTCAAAACCAGCTTCCTGGGACCGGTAAACTAAATTTTTAGCACAGAGAGACAGAGATTTCACAGGGAACACAAAATTCATTCTACTGCTCACGTCGCTGTGCCCTCCGTGAAATCTCTGTCTCTCTGTGTTAAAACTAACACTCAAAACTATGAACTGGGGAAAATCAATCGTACTCGTTTTCATTGTCTTCGCCGGGTTTATCGGTACGATGGTGTATCTGATGACCCGCCAGAAAATTGACCTCGTTCGCGACGATTATTATCAGGACGAAATAGCCTACCAGCAACAAATAGACCGGATTAACCGGACCAGTGCCAACAAAGCTCTCTTTGCCATGACGTACCAACCCGACCAGCAGCAGGTGTCGTTTGTGCTGCCCGATTCGCTCCAGAAAGCCGCCATCACCTTCTACCGCCCCGCCGACCGCCGGGCCGATTTTAACGTAGTCGTGAAGCAGCCGCACCCCACCCGGAAAACGGTTTCGACCGCAAAGATGGCCAAAGGATACTGGCGCGTTCAACTGGCCTGGTCAGACGGGCGACGCGACTATTACAAGGAAAACGATCTGTTCATCGACTAACTTATGCTCTGGCTCAGCACCGCGCTTGTTACTGGGTTTGTGGGGAGTCTGCACTGCGTGGGCATGTGCGGCCCGCTGGCGATGGCCCTACCCGTTGGGCGGTTGCCACTGGCGCAGCGTGGGCTGGGCGTAGGGCTGTACCACGCCATGCGGGTACTGGCCTACGCGGGTCTGGGTCTGGCGGTGGGTAGTCTGGGGCAGGGTCTGTTGCTGGTGGGATTACAGCGTCCGCTGTCTATTGGGGCGGGTGTGTTTCTCCTCATCTGGACCCTGCTGGCGCGGGGGCGGTTTAGTGGCCTGACCACCACCCGGCCCACCCACTGGATTACCAAACCGATGGGAAAGTTTCTGAATGAGCCGTCGTTGCGGGCGTTTGCCGGGCTGGGCTTTCTGAACGGGCTGTTGCCCTGCGGCTTTGTCTACGTAGCGCTGGCCGGAGCCGCTGCCACGGGCAGTATAAACTATGGAGCGGCATACATGATGCTGTTTGGAGCCGGAACCGTACCCGCCCTGCTGGCCATCCGCTACGTACCCGCCCTGATTCCCGCTCGTCTGCGGCAACGGTTCACGCGCCTGATGCCGGTAGTAGCTGTAGGCCTGGGTCTGCTATTACTGGTGCGCGGCATCGGACTGCCCAGTCGAGGTACCGATGGCTCAGAGAGCCGGCCAATTCCTGTTTGTCACGGCGGGTAATGAGCAGGCAGGCCGCGCTGGAAGTGTAGCCCGAACCTCCCGGCCCGAGCTACATCATCATAAAATCCGGCATTGCGGCTACATCCCCGGCCGCCTGAATACCTTCCCGTCGCCACTGTTCTACGCCCTGGCGTACCAGCACAAAGGCGGGCAATTCACTGACATTAAAACTTTTCACGACCTCAGGATGGACCGCTTCGTCAATGCGCAACATGCGTACAGATGGCGGCAACCGCTTTTGCAGCTGACTCATAATGGCATTCAGGGTAGCGTGTTCAACAGATCGTTGACGAACCGATACGCCGGGCGAATCCACGCCGGGCGAATCCACGCCGGACAGGAAGCACAGCAAAACAGCCGCATTGGCGGGAATAATGATTGGGTTAATGAGGTTGGCTTCCATGACTCGTAAATTGGTGTCGGGCAACGTTTGTCGGGCAATGTTTGTCGGGCAACGGTTATCAGGCAACAATTGTCATTGTCCGATTGCTGGTCGTCTTTGCTTTTACCCGTAAAATTGGTCAACCTGCATCGCTCCCGATATGACGCCCATCAGTCTGATTGTTGACTTTTACGGGTAGCAACCAGTACTGTTTCGTGTTATCTTGCCACTATCCGGGCTATATCTCCCAACATGTTGACTAACCTACCTCATACTTCTCTGCTAACTGACCTGCTTTTTACCCAGAGCAACGATTTTCTGGGTCTCTACAACGTAGCCGACGAATGCTTTGTACGGGTCAACGAAGCCGGGGCCAGACTGCTGGGCTTTCCATCTGAAACGGCCCTGCTGGCCGATGCCGTCTGGTCACGATCTTTACAGAGCCATCCGCTCACCGAAGCAGAACGGGCTGGCTGGCTGGCGCAGGTACAGCAAACGGGCTGTCACGAGCAGACCATCGAAATGAACCGCGTTTCGGGCAAGTCATTTCGGGGACAACTGAAAATCAGCTCGTTCAACGATCAGGATTATCTGCTGGTGCTGATTCGGATACTCGATCAGGACCGGTTGCACCGCGCTGAGCAGGAACTCCAGCAAAGCCGCCAACGCTACGAAGCCGTTTTTGCCAACGCCACCATCGGCATCGTCGTGTCAGACCGGCAGGGGTGTATTGTGTCGGTCAATGAGATGGCCCGCCACCTGTTTGGCTATGCCGAAGGCGAACTGACAGGACAGTCTATCGACCTGCTCGTACCCGTCAGCGTAGCAGGTTATCACGAACGGTTACGGCAGTCGTTTGTGGAATACCCTTCTGTTCGGGCCATGGGCCATAACCGCGACCTCCACGCCCGCCGACGCGACGGTACGGTGTTTCCAGTTGAGGTCAGCCTGAGTTATTTCAGGATGGACGAGCAGCTTTACGTAGTGGCCTATATCATCGACATCACCATCAAGAAAGAAGCCGAAAAGCAGCTATTGGCCCACCGCGACGCCATTGAGCGGCTCAATACCGACCTCGAACAGAAAGTGGCCGACCGCACTCATGCCCTGCTCAACACGCTGGAACAACTCGAACAGTCGAAAAACGAACTGGCCGTAGCCTTGGACGCCGAGCGCGAACTGGGCGAGTTGAAATCCCGCTTCGTGTCAATGGCGTCGCACGAGTTCCGAACCCCCCTGACGGCGGTACTGACCTCGGCCACGCTCATCGAAAAGTATCCCGACACCAGTCAGCAGGACAAACGGCAGCGGCACCTGGGCCGCATCCGGGCGTCGGTCAATCATCTGAACGACATCCTGGAAGAGTTTCTATCGCTGGGGCGGCTCGAAGAGGGGCGTATCGAGGCACACCCGGCGCGGGTTGTGCTGGCCGATTTGGTAGCCGAAGCCATAGACGATGTGCGTGGGATGCTCAAACCCGGCCAAACCATCAATACCGACCTGAACTGCCCCGCTCCGGTCTGGCTCGACCCGTCGCTGCTGCGTAAGATTCTGGTCAATCTGCTGTCCAACGCCCTGAAATACTCCGGCCCCAACCAGTCCGTTTCCGTACGAAGCATTTGCGAGGATAACCAACTGACGCTCTCGGTCGAAGACCGAGGCATTGGCATCTCAGCCGATGATCAGGAGCATCTGTTCGAGCGGTTTTTCCGGGCTAAAAATGCCAATAATATGCCGGGAACAGGCCTGGGGCTGCATATTGTAACCAAATACGCCGAGTTGCTGGGCGGCACCGTTTCGCTGACCAGTGCGCTGGACGAAGGCACCACCGTAACGGTGTCGATACCTGTTGCACTTGACTGATTCGTTTTTTCATCACACCGGCTATCCGGCCTTCTCCTAATACGCCTTTGAAAACTATCCTCTTAATCGAAGACAACAACGCTATCCGCGAGAATACCGCTGAGATTCTCGAACTGACCGGCTACGAGGTACTAACCGCCGAAAACGGTAAAGTCGGTGTGGAAAAAGCCCTCGAAACCCGGCCCGATCTGGTCATCTGCGACATTATGATGCCGGTGCTGGATGGCTACGGAGTACTGCACATTTTCAACAAAAACCCGCAGCTATCCGGTATCCCGTTCATCTTCCTGACCGCCAAAACCGAACGTTCTGACTTTCGCAAAGGCATGGAACTCGGTGCCGACGATTACCTGACCAAGCCGTTCGATGAGTCGGAGCTGCTCAGTGCCATTGAGGGGCGGCTGATGCGATTTCAGCACCTCCAGCCCGAAGATACGCCCGCCAGCGCACTCGATACGTTCATGGACAACGCCCGGCAGGTAGCTGATCTCAGTAGCCTGCCCGCCGACCGCAAAACGCATTCGGTCCGCAAGAAACAGTACCTCTACACCGAAGGCGACGAACCCACGCGGCTGTATTACGTACAGACCGGCAAGGTAAAAACAGTGCGCACCAATACCGACGGGAAAGAACTGATTACGGGCGTTTACGGCCCCGGCGATTTTTTCGGCTACCTCAACCTGCTCGACAATACCGACTACACCGACTCAGCCCTGACGCTGAACGATTCAGAACTGATTTATATTCCCAAAGAAGAAGTAGAGCAGTTATTGCTGGCCAGCCCGGCAGTGAGTCAGGAGTTTATCCGGCTGCTGGCAGGACGGGTGAGCGAGCGCGAAACCCAGTTGCTGAGCATGGCGTACAGTTCGCTGCGCCGACGCGTGGCCGATACGCTGCTGCGGCTACACCAACAGCAGCCCGACGGTCTGATCCAGCTCTCGCGCGATGATCTGGCGTCGGTGGTGGGCACGGCTACAGAATCGCTCATCCGCACCCTGAGCGAATTCCGCACCGACGGCCTGATCGAGACTACGTCGGCGGGCGGCATCCGAATCGTGCAGCCCGACAGGCTGCGCCGGGCCAACTGGTAAAGCTGGCATCAGGCTTTTCGGTCAGCACATCAGGCTTTTTGCTCATTCACCCAGAGGAGCCTTATCAGTTGGTTTGCCCTTTTGCAGTAGATTTGTAATTCAATTACCAACAATCCAACCTTATCCCTGAGCCGTATAGTAATATGTCTCTATCTGCTACTTTATGAGGGCTTTTTGCTACATAATCTGCCTGCTGATCGGATTTTGTGGCAGTGTCGTTGCCCAGCCTGCCGACTCGATTCCGAAAGCCAACGCGCCCAGGGCCTTTAGTCTCTTTCCAATTCCGGTAGTCTATTACACGCCCGAAACGCGTTTTGCCTACGGCGTTGCGCTGTCTGCTACGTTCCGGTTCCGGCGCGATTATCGGCTTGTTAAAGATGATACTGCCCGCGCCGTAAATAACAGCACCAGCCAGCCCCGCCCGTCCAATATCCAGCTTATTGGGGCCTACACCCAGAATAAGCAGCTATTGCTGTTTGTGCCGTTTCAGGTGTTTTACGATCGCAACCAATATTATTTCTACGGCGAAGCAGGCTATTACAAATATTCGTACAACTTTTTCGGAGCTGGTGAGCGTGAGGTCCCCGCCGAGAATTACAGCGTCAATTTTCCGCGCATCCGGCTCAACGCGTTCCGGCGGGTTCGACCCAATATTTATGCCGGACTGCGCTACGAATACGAAAAATATGACGTCACTAAAGTTGATCCCGATGGGTTGCTGACTACAGATGTGGTACCGGGAGGCCTGGGCAGTCTGATTTCGGGGGCGGGCGTAGGGCTACTCTACGACACCCGCGATAACGTGTTTTATCCATCCAAAGGTGTTTTTGCCGATTTTTCGTACCTCGGTCACGGCAGCGGTACGGGCAGCGCGTTCAGCTACAACCGGTACGTAGCCGACGTATCATCCTATCATTCGCTGAACAAACGGGTCGTTCTGGCCGTGAATTACTTCGTGAGCCTGACGGGCGGCACGGCTCCGTTCAATGCGATGTCGTCTCTGGGCAGTGGTAAAAAACTACGGGGCTATTACGAAGCCCGTTTCCGCGACGAGAACGCGGCTCTGCTCCAAACCGAACTGCGCGTCAATGTCTGGAAGCGGCTCAGTGCGGTAGTGTTCGGGGGCATCGGTGTGCTGGGAAACAGCCAGCAACTACTCCGGTTCGACGCACCCAAAGCAGCCGGTGGTGCCGGGCTGCGGGTACGTATCAATGATGACAAACTAAACATCCGCGCCGACTACGGTATTGGCAACGGCTCAACCGGCCTGTACCTGACCATTGGCGAAGCGTTCTGACAGTTATCAGTGACCAGTAACCAGTTATCAGTAGCTGTCGCGAGACAACTGGTATGCCTGCTGTTATTGACTCGTCACCAATCCCTGTTAACCGATAACTGTTAACTGAAAATGACCCTAACTGTAATTATACCGACCCTGAACGAAGTCGATCATATCAGACAACTCATCTGTGATATCCGGCAGTACGGCGGTACATACCTGACTGACCTGCTCGTAGTGGATGGCGGCAGCTCCGACGACACCGTAGCACAGGCGCAGGCAGCAGGCGCGCGGGTTGTTACGTCGGTACTGCCGGGGCGGGCTAACCAGATGAATTACGGAGCCAGCCTAACCACCGGCGAGGTGCTGTATTTTGTTCATGCCGACGTGAAGATTCATCCCGATTTTGTGGCTGATATCAGGCAGGCCGTAGCAGACGGCAACGACGCGGGCTGTTACCGGTTTAAGTTTGCCTCCGAACATCCAATGCTGAAACTCAACAGCTACGGCACTCGGTTTCCAGGGCTAATGAGCCGCGGGGGCGACCAGACACTATTCATTACACGGTCTTTGTTTAACAGATTAGATGGTTTCCACGAGCGGTACGTAGTAATGGAAGACTTCGACATTATTACCCGCATTCGTGCCGTAGCCCGGTTCTGCATCATTCCGAAAGACGTAATCGTATCGGCCCGTAAGTACGAAAGCAACAGCTGGCTGCGGGTACAGGTGGCTAACCTGACCGCTTTTTCGCTATTTTTCATGAATGTATCGCCCATCCGCATCGCAAAAACGTATCGTAAAATGCTGCATTGATGAAAACGGTTCTCCTCACCGGTGCCAATGGCTTTTTAGGCGGACACGTCTGTCGCGAGTTGTTACGTTACGACTACGCGGTGCGGGCGTTTGTGCGGCCCGGCAGCGATTTACGGGCGTTGGCCGGATTGCCAGTCGATGTCTGGGCGGGTGATTTGCGTGACGCTGCCAACGTACGCGGGGCTATCTACGGCTGTAACTACGTCATCCATGCCGGAGCATTGGCGCAGGTGAACCCAGCCCGGAACAAGGCGGTAGTAGAGGTAAATGTTGGCGGCACAGCCGCTGTACTGGCCGCTGCCGTACAGGCGGACGTAAAACGCATTGTTTACGTAGGAACGGCCAATGTCTTCGGCTTTGGTACGAAAGAAAAACCAGGCAACGAAACCTCGCCTTACATGGGCCGTCGGTACGGGCTGGATTATATGGACAGCAAACGGGCCGCGTCTGATCTGGTAACGGAGGCCACTCGGCAGGATGGACTACCCGCTATTCAGGTTCACCCCACGTTTATGCTCGGCCCACTCGATTATAAAATTACGTCCAATGCCCTGCTGCTGGCTTTACTACGGGGCGAGATGGCGGGCATTCCGGCGGGTGGCAAGAATTATGTACACGTAGCCGACGTAGCTGCGGCCACCGTAAATGCCCTGACAATGGGGCGCGTCGGCGAATCATATATATTGGGTAACGAAAACCTCAGTTACCGGGAAGCCTTCACGCTGTTTGCCAACTGGATGAATGTCCGGCCACCAACGCTGCGGGTGCCACCCGCCCTGGCCAATGCGATTGGCAGGCTAAGCGAATGGAAACAAACGATTACCGGCAGTCCGGGCCGGCTCAATAAAGCGATGACCGCCGTGGCCAACGACGGCCACTACTTCGACGTTACGAAAGCACGCTATGAACTCCACCTCCCCCAAACACCCATCCAGCTTGCCGTTGAACAAACCCTCGACTGGTTCCACCAGCACGATTTTCCCGCCTGACCTGATTACGATTCCTGGCCTAAAGGCGCCCGGTCTCAGCACACCGGCAACTCCTGCCAAATCCAGGCCCCGGTTTTACTTTACCGATAAGGTTGTCATCATTACCGGCTCCGAGTCGGGCATTGGTCGCGAAACCGCCCGCCAGTTTGGCGAACAGGGTGCCCACCTCGTGCTGAATGGCCTGAATGCCGACCGACTGGTTCAAACAGAGCGGGCCTTTCGCAAAGCGGGCTATTCGGTGGTGAGCTGCGTGGCCGACGTAACGGATTATGGGCAGTGCGAAACCCTCATCGACACGGCAGTACGGGCATTTGGGCGTATTGACGTGCTGATTACCAACGCCAGTATTTCCATGCGGGCCTACTTTGCCGACCTCACCCCCGAGGCCTTCAAACGGGTTATGGACAGCAATATTTACGGGTCGGTGTTTCCGCTCAAGGCCGCACTGCCGTACCTGACTCAGTCGGCGGGGAGCGTTACGTTTATTTCGAGTATTTCGGCTCTGAACGGAATGCCCAGCGGGTCGGCCTACTGCGCCGGGAAAGCGGCCCTTGCCAATCTGGCCCACACCATCCGGCTCGAACTCTACCAAACGGGTATTCACTTCGGCATTGTACACATTGGCTTCACGGAAAACGACGCCGACAAGCGCGTCTTAGACGCCACCGGCCAGCCCGTACCCATTGCTTACCGAAATCCAAAGTACCAGATGCCCCGCACGGACGTAAGCCGGGCCATCCTGCGCCACATCCAGAAACGCAAACGCCGGACAATTCTGTCGCCCACCGGATTTCTGATCCTGTTCGTTCACGGCCTGTCGCCACGCCTGGCCGATGCTATTATCCGCTGGAGTATGCGCAACTGGTCGCGGTTTTACGA
>JACMPG010000294.1 GCA_014377625.1 Spirosoma sp. | reverse complement strand
GCACACTAATGGCCGCATCGTTCCAGGTAAAGTTTGGCCAGTTGGGGTATTGGTAGATGTATGTTGCCATTATCTGTAGAGCAGCCTGCGGTAAATATACGGCTATTCACCGCAAAAATGCGGAGATTAATAGAGTTAATCTCCGCAGTTGAAAAAGGGCTGCCCGACGGTCAGGTCAATCAGGAGTTTGTACGCTGGCTCTACACCGCCCTCACCCGCGCCACCGACGAAGCCTTCCTGATGAATTTCAGCCCGCAGTTTTTTGGAGGATGATGGTTGGGGTTGGTTGGGTTACGTGGTTCAGCTTTTGAACTGTTTGGCCAAACCAGATAACGTTTTGTTTTCGGCGATTGCATCGTGCGGTATCAAAACGTACTGCCAGGGTTTGCCGTCGTTTTGAAGGGCGTAATTAGTTGCGTTTTGGCACCATTCCTTTGCAGCTTCTTTTTTTGCCAGGACAATCTCGTCCGCTAGTTCGGTTTTTTTCTTGGGTTCGAGCATATAGATGATCGTACCTGTTTCGGCCACAAAATCTGGCTGATACTCGGCATTATCCGCTCCGTTTCGGTAAGAAATCTGAAACTGCCCCCTTGCCGGCTTGAACCATTTCAAAGCGTCCCGTTCCAGAATAACAGCTAATACGCGCTCGGCATCAGAGTCAAATTTCTGTATGGGGTACAGGCATTTGGCAAAGCCATTGAACAGATATTTTGCCATGTTGCTTTTGTCGGTTGGCGCAATTAGATAATTCATCAACGGTTCTTCGACAAGTGCTTTGTAAGCACTTGGCCTTAATTCAGTGAACCCCTTGTTGATTTTCACTTCGTACCCCGCCGTCGATTTGCTCCAGGCGTGGTTGAGCATTTGCGCATGAATGAACTGCCCTATTTCCCGCTTATGAATATACAGCACTCTCCGGGTTCCTTCAATGGACAAATAACTCAGGAAATGCTCAACGGCCTGCGTAGCCAGGTCATAGAGTTGGTCAGCCTGTTCTTCGTAGCGTACATCGTTGAACTCGGCAAGCTGCTCAACAATGTAATCTTCCAGCCGGGTATCATCGCCGGTAACGTCGGCCACCGATACAACGTCACGCCTTCCCGTTCGTAGATGCTGAACCCAAAGTTCGTCGGCCATAGGCTGGTAATTCAGGCTCTGTACGCTCAGTACAAAGGAGTGAAAACCCGTCTTGACTTCACCTTTGGGTACAACCAGAATAGACGGTATGCTGATGCTTTGCTGCGTAACGGCCTGAATGGTCCGGGCTACCACATCCGAAATGCTGGGCTTTGGCGTACCCAGTGATAGCTCCAACTGAACAGAAGGAGCCTGTGCGGTAACGGCCCGAACAATAGCAGCCTGAATATCGGGCTGTTGCAGGTGGTTTAAGGTCGGAACGGCTTCGGGCTGGTTTTCATACGATCGAATCACATCGTAGGCCAGTTGGGCCAACTGCTGCTCGTCGGGGCGGACAAAAATAGGTGGCTCGTTCTGACCCGATACCTGCGTTGTTCCGGTGAGTTGAGCCGGTTTCAGGCCCAGCCGATTGGCCAGTTGCGGTTGGGAAACAACCGTTTCGGACCGCTGCGTTAACTGCGCGGGACCGAGTTCCAACAGCTTCATCCGAATTGGCGAGTCGGGTCGGCGGGCTTCGTCAATGATCTCCTGAAACTTATCGTGGGCAATGATGTTCAGCCGGTCAACCGATTCAACGCCCGTGCGGGTGCCGTAGGGAAGCCGAAGCCCGCGCCCAATAGACTGCTCGATGAGCGTGCGGGCATTGGCGGCCCGCAGCGGAATAATAGTGTAGAGGTTCGTAACGTCCCAGCCTTCTTTGAGCATATTGACGTGAATAACCACTTCGGTGGGTTCGTCGTTGTGTTCTACCCGCAACAGCCGCGCAATGACTTCTTCTTCCTTCGTACTTGAGTCAACCTGGATGACTTTATCGCGGTAACGGCCTTCAAAAAACGTATCTGCCTGTACCGTTCGCAGGAGTTGCCCGGCGTGGGTGGTGTCGCGGGCAATGACCAGCACAAACGGCTTCACAATCGGGCGACCGTATTCGCGGGCATAGGTTTCGAGGTCAACCTTTACGCTCTCGTGCAGCCGAATGCCGTCCTGCAATTTTATCTCTTCCAGTTCCTGCGACGGCATCCCGTCGGGGCTGAAATCTTTACGGGTAACAACGGCAGGCTCTTTTACGAAACTGTCGGCCATTGCTTTGGCCAGCGGGTAGTCATAAATAACATTTTTGAAGGGGACCGTGCCGCGCGTTGTTTCGGTAAACGGCGTGGCGGTTAGCTCCAGACCCAGAATGGGCTTTAGCTCATTGATGGCCCGAACGCCCGCACTGGCCCGGTATCGGTGCGACTCGTCCATGAGCAGTACCAAGTCTGGAAGGTTGGCTAAGTATTCAAAATAGCTTTGCCCGATAAATTCCGACAATTTCTTGATGCGCGGTGACTTTCCGCCCCGCACCTCGGCGTTGATTTTAGAAATGTTGAAGACGTTGATTTTGCAGCGCAGCAAGTCGTCTAACCGCAGAGTGGCACGGTCTTCATAAGTCTCGCCGGTGATGAGTTCGGGAGGCATTGTTGCAAATTCGGCAATGCCTTTAAAGACGTATTTGGGTGTGTTGGGCGTAAAATCGGCGATGAGTTTGTCGTAGATAGTCAGGTTTGGGGCCAGCACAAAAAAGTTATTGATGCCGTGTGCCAGGTGCAGATATGCCACAAACGCGCCCATTAACCGTGTTTTGCCCACCCCCGTTGCCAACGAAAAGCAGAGCGACGGAAACTCGCGCTCAAAATCGGTAACGGACGGAAACACGCTGTGCAACGTAGCGAGGGCGTTGGCAACGTCGGTATCTTTTTTGGGCGGAACGAGTTCGGTAATCTGGTCGAGCAGTTCTAACGAACGACGCTGGGGCAAGCGCAAACTGAGCCGCCCGGCAATGGCATTCACATGTCGGTTCATGGGGTCGAAATCAATCAATTGCTAAGGCAAACTGGTGGCCTTCCGGTACGGGCATCTGGGGCAGGTTTTCAACGCGCAGACTGTAATCGTCGTGGCCCCATTCGCAGCGATGCAATACGTGTTTTGGAATTTTCTTTACGGTCAGGTTCGGGTAGTCGCCGGTACCTCTAAAGGCCGGGCAAAGCACCAGCAGCGTTTGCTCCGGACCAACCTCTTCCGAGAGTTGCAACAGTTGCTCGTGGGTGAGGGTAGCGGTGGTGACGTAGGCAAAATCGCGCTCGGTCGAGTAGCCGTGTTTCCAGTACGTAGTGTCGCTGGGGGCGTAGGTGAAGCCTTCTAATTTACAAAGGGCCTCGGTCAGCATTTCGGCGTTGTAGGCTTTGTTGATGACCCAGTTGCCCCAGCGGTCCTGCTCCAGCAATGACGGGGCCAGCCGGTAATACCGAAACCCGCCCCCGCCCGCCCAGGCTACGTCTCTTGTGATGCCGCCCGCGTCGGCACCGTCAATCACCTTGCGCAAACGCGGCACAATGTGCGTGTGGGCGTGTTCGCCCAACTCAACCATAATCCAGCGACGCCCCATCTTTTGCGCGACTGCCCCGGTCGTACCGGAACCCGCAAACGAGTCCAGAACGAGGTCGCCGGGGTTTGTGGCAATTTCCATAATACGACTCAGAAGGCGTTCCGGTTTGGGAGTGGGAAATGGATCTATACCAAAAAGAAGCTTATTCAAGTGGTCCCTCTTAGCTTCTTGATTATGACCAGCTTCATCTGCTGGCCACCAAGTACGAGGGACTACACCTTTTTGAACATCGGATAAATATCTTTTAATTATTGGCATACCGTCACCGTTGGCACCGAAGTACACGCGACTCTCAGTAAGAGCTATTGAGAGAGTTTCTCTTGAAAATGCCCATCCCCTGCTTGGAGGAGGAACCACCACTCTGCCAGAAGGAAGAGTAACTGGAAATCTGGACCCCTCACTTGAACTTTTAGCAGTACCATTATCGCCTTGTAGCCAAGGTCCTCTCGGATCGTTATCAGGATTTTTATATCGACTTATTTGGCCCTCAGTTCTCTCTAAAAGGTTACGGGTTTTGCCCCAAACACTTGAATTTTTTGCGTAAATCAGAATATAATCATGGGAGGTTGAAAATACTGTGTCGCTCCTTCGACCTTTATCTTTTTCCCAAACAATGCTTGTTACATAGTTAGGTCTCCCAAATATCTCATCGCACATCACTTTCAAATAATGTGCTTCGTTGTCGTCAATGGTGATCCACAGTGAACCGTCGTCGGCCAGTAATCGCCGGATGATGTCTAAGCGGTCGCGCATCATCGAGAGCCAGATGGAGTGTTCCAGGCCGTCGTCGTAGTGCGTAAAGGCGCTGCCGGTATTGTACGGTGGGTCAATGAACACGCACTTCACTTTGCCGGTAAACTCGGCTTCCAAGGCTTTTAGGGCCAGCAGGTTATCGCCCTGAATGAGTTGATTATCAAACAGGTCATTATCCGTTACGCGGTGTTTGGCGTGATACGACAGCGCGGGGTCTTCCAGCAAAATGCGGGGTTCGAGTTTGGGCCGGTTCTCTTTGCCCACCCAGGTTAGTTCGAGTCGTTGATTTTTCATGTCAGGTCAGCGAGTTGCGGTGTCTTGTCGAGTATATACGTAAAGAGATCAACGGGATACGGATCATCGGGGTTTTGCTGGCTTCGTTTAGCCGCCAGCGCAGTCTCGTTGGTCAGCCCAAATACGCTGATGCTCAGACGTTCTAAAAGCTGAATGACGTCGGTCTGGTTTCTGAACACGGCAAGCGGGCCTTTGTATGCCAGGAAAGGTTGAATTCCATCCCACAACGTCTGCCGCAGTTTATCGAAGGGCAGACTCAATACGTCTCTAATCTTATCTGGGTCCATCAACAAATGCCCGGTTTGCTGTCGGCGAACTTGCTGGGCCAGTACCCAGCCCAGCGTGTGTTCGCCGTGCCGGTACGTTAGTTTCTCCTGCCAATTAGAACTTCGTAATTCATTAGCTATCCGTTGCTGAACGTATCGCCGGAAGTAAACGGCATTAATGAGTTGCTGCGCGGTGAGTGATGAGGAAAACAACGCCTTGTACTGATCTGACTCAACCGTAAGCAGGCGACCCGGTTCGCGTTTCAGCCAGACTACAAACCGGGGGTCGGCCCCGAAAAGGGCGAGGGCATAGGCCGCTTCTTCAATCCGAATCGTATTGGCGTTGGTAGTGGCGTCGGCCCCACCTTTATAGACGTAGTGAACGTTCAGTAGGGCCAAATCGCGCCGAAGTCGCTCCTGTTCGTCGTCCAATGCGGCAAAGTCGGCGGCAGAAACCTGATTCTGGTAGTTACGGGCCTGGGTAATGGCCTTGCCGAAATCGTCATTTGCGGCAACTTCAATCAGCGTAATGGTAACAAATGCCGATGAAATATCTTCACTGGGACAATCTCGGATATGCTCTGCGGCAGATGTAATGGTTTGCGCCCCGTTCACGATAGAAAACCCAGTAACGTCTAAGCTTTTGTATCGGTCACCCGCTCTCGGCCCTTTAGCCGTAATAGTATGCGCTAAAGCCGTAACGCCGTTGTTGAGGTAGAAAAAATTAGCGGGTTCGAGGGCCAGCGTCCGCCGTATAGCTGCGTTTACGTCTGTTTTTCTGCCCAGAAACGTTCGGATATTTTTCTCGTACAGGCCGGGGCCATGTTGCTGGTATAACGCAACGAGGTCGAGCAGACGAATCCGCCCAAAATGCGTCTTTCTTGGTTCCTCAATGGACGAGTGTTTGTCGATATAAATAGTGTCGTTAATGAGTGCGGGAGCTTCGGCTTCCTGCAAATCCCGGACCGCCTGTTCGGCATCATACGCTATATAATCAGCGCAAAAGCGGTCTTCACCATGCGTAGTATCGGTCAATAACTCGTTGATGGCAGTTCGGGCGTGCTGACTAATGCCATCGCCTGTGTAGGCAACAACCAACTGAATATGCGCACATTTCTCTACTACATCCTGAATATGAACCGCTCGCTGCTGAATGTGGCGGTTAAACCCGGTCAGGTCTTGCTGGATGAGTTTTCGCACACCCTGACAGAACGCATTGGCTTCGTCCTGACCAAACTGCCCCGACTCTTTTAGCTTTGATTGAATCAGGTAAAGCGTTTCGTTGGGGGCAGAATAGTAGATAGCATCAATGCCTTTATCCTCAAAGTCATCGGTAACGGCATTGGCGGCTGTCTGCGCCGAGACACGGCATAGCTGTTGCAGCACAAACGCACTAAACGCACGGGACAGGTTTTTGGTTTTTAGCTGCTCCGGGGTTTTCGTAGCGTCCTGAATTTCGGGCAGGTGGGGGACAAACTCATTGTCGAGTTTCGTTTTAAGCAACTCGAAATG
This sequence comes from Spirosoma sp., assembly GCA_014377625.1. GTDB lineage: Bacteria > Bacteroidota > Bacteroidia > Cytophagales > Spirosomataceae > Spirosoma. The sequence goes on along the minus strand of JACMPG010000294.1, from coordinate 7,447 downwards.
AGCAGGTTTAATTTTAGACATAAACTGGTTTGGTTGGCATCAGGAAGATGAGTCGCTTTGTCTGCCTTATCGTTACCCCAAAACTACTCTATTTCCAATAGAGCCGCACGAACAAATGACAGGCTACTTTTTCCTCCCTGCCTTCTCCCCAAAAAGCCGGTGGTAGTCGGGGCTTTCGGTGCGCATCCATTTGTCCCAGAAGGTGAAGTACAGGCCGTAGTTGAACCGGAACTGCGCGTGGTGCAGGCCGTGATGCGTGGCCCCGATGAGCCAGCGGCCCAGCCAATGCCGGTCGAAATTGCGCGGGTAAATTTCGGTGTTGAGGTGGTTCACGGCACTCGACAGGGTCATAATCAGGAGCAGCAGCCCAACGGCGGAGTAATGCAGCGGTAGCACGAACGTGAGGGCAGGAATAACGATGGCCTGTAACGTACTCTCGACCGGATGGAACGAGAAGGCCGTCCAGGGCGAGGTCGTGATGCTGTCGTGATGCGTTTTGTGTACCCACCGATATACGCCGGGCCGGTGCATCCAGCGGTGCAGCCAGTAGTAGTAGGTTTCGTGGATGAACAGCACCAGCGCAATACTGACCGGGTACCATAGCAGCGGATAATCGGTCAGGTTCAGGTAGATTCTGGTGTGGCCCCGCTGAAACGCCAGCATAATGCCCAGCCCAATAGCCGTAAAAATCAGCGACGTGACCACCGACCAGCCAATTTCACGCTGGTCCTGACCGGGTTTGCGGGGGCGGGTCTGCACGGCCCGGTGCGCAAACTGCTCGCTCATCGACACCCGGAACAGCCACCAGAATCCCAGCGAAAACAGGACGTATCGCCCAAAAATGGCCAGGAACAATAGCATGGCCGTGAGCGGGAAAGCCGTTGGGTTATCGAGTTGAATCATGCTGATACGGCGGCTGGGAGGTCATCGAAAGTAATTGTAAGCGAATGGCCGGGCTGTTGCGGCTCCGGCGAGTCATGGCTCATCAACGCGCATTGCCGGATAATGTTAGCAGGTTACCCGGCCAAATGACTTTACAGGACTCAGCCGATGCCCCGATAGTTTTGTGCTTACTTTTGCTTCCTGTCTACGTATCATAAATCAAACGACTCTATGCGTTCCCCGATATTCCTCAGTTTACTGTTCATGGCAACGTTCACCTTTGCACAACCTCCCGCCAAAACACCATCCCGCCCGGCCCCGGTTGCTGGTACGGCCCGCCAGACGCTGGAGCGGCCCAAACTCGTAGTAGGCATTGTGGTCGATCAGATGAGGTACGATTATCTGTATCGGTATTACGATAAATACTCAACGGGTGGGTTTCGGCGGCTCATGAGCGGATTCAACGCCCGCAACAACCATTATCACTACGCGGCTACCTACACCGGCCCCGGCCACGCGGCTATTTACACCGGCTCAGCCCCGGCCATAAACGGTATTGTGGGTAACGATTTCTACGACCGTACGCTGGGCCGGATGAACTACTGCGCCGAGGATACCACCGTCAGCACATTAGGAAACAGCGGCTCGGCGGGTAAAATGTCGCCCCGAAACCTGCTCGTTACGACCATTGGCGATCAGCTTAAACTGGGTACCGATGGGCGGGCCAAAGTGATAGGTATTGCGCTGAAAGACCGGGGCGCTATTTTGCCCGCTGGTCATGCTGCCAACGGTGCATACTGGTTCGACTCAAAAGACGGTAACTTCATCAGCAGTACGTATTACGGCAGGGAACTCCCGCCGTGGGTGCAGACATTCAACGCCCGCAAACTGCCCGACGGATATATTGCCCGGAAATGGGAGCCTTCGCTTCCTATGGACCAGTATACCGAAAGCACTACCGACGATCAGGAATATGAGAACCCGATGGAAGGCGAGGGCAAAGCCGTGTTCCCGCACGGATTTGCCATGCGGGCCGGTGGTCTTAAGTACGAAGGACTGCGCACGAGTCCCTACGGCGACGAACTCACGAAGGAATTTGCGCTGGCGGCTTTGCAGGGCGAAAAACTCGGTCAGCGGGGCGTTACCGATATGCTCTGTGTCAGCTTTTCCTCGCCCGATTACGTAGGCCACGCCTTTGGTACGCACGCGGTAGAGACGCAGGATCAGTACCTCCGGCTTGACAAGCAACTGGCCGACCTGATGAACCAACTCGATGCTACGGTCGGTAAGGGCGAATGGGTGGCGTTTCTGTCTGCCGATCACGGTGCAGCCGACGTGCCGGGGTTTTCGCAGACGTATGGTATTCCGTCAGGCGTGAAATCGTACGGTGAGGTGGGTGAGGCTGCCAAAGCGGCTCTCGAAAAAGCCTACGGACCCGGCAAGTGGGTGCTGACCTACATAAACCAGCAAATTTACCTGAACCACGAACTGCTGGCCGAGAAGAAAATTTCTATGGAGGCCGTTTATGACCAGCTAAACACCGCCCTACTGAATCAGCGCGGTATCGTGCGACTCATAAATTTGCACAACATTGCTGCCCAGGCTATGCCGCAACTTCAGGCCGATCTGTTTCGTAATGTTTATTTTCCCAATCGAAGTGGCGATGTCTACGTAATGCAGCAACCGGGTTGGTTTGAAGGCCGTACCCGCGGTACTACCCACGGCACTACCTACGCCTACGACACCCACGTGCCGTTTTTACTCTACGGCTGGGGCGTCAAACCCGGCGAAACCCTCCGCCGGACGCACATCTCCGACATTGCCCCGACCATCACGGCCCTGCTTCACCTCCTCGAACCCAGTGGCAGCATCGGCGACCCGGTGGCAGAAGCGATTAAATGAATGATGAATTAGGCTGACGCCAGCAAGTTCCGCGTCAGCCTAATTTATCATTCATAACTCATCATTAGACAAAGGCTACTTCCTTAAAATCGAAATGCTGTACTGATCCAGCCGTTTCGATGGCTAAGCGACCGGTGGCGTCAATGCCGGTGATGGTACCGCGAAACGGCCGGCCGTTGGTACTGAAATTGTGTTCCTGCTGATAGCGGTATAGTACGTTCAGGTAGTTTGTTCTAAGCACGTCTCGCTGACCGGTACGGAGCTGGAGGTAGCGTTTTTCGATGGTCTCGCAGAGCAAGGCTAGCAAACCGGTGCGGTCATAGCCGTCGGGGAGGGGAGCCTGCTGTTGCAGGGAGGTAGCCGCTGAATAGGTAAACTCGGTCTGGTTTACGTTCAGCCCAATACCCACTACCGACCAGGCGAGTTGCATTCGCTGTATTGTGTTCTCGATCAGTATCCCACCAAGTTTCTGATCGTCAATATAGATGTCGTTAGGCCATTTGATCCGTACCGATTCACTCAAAAGGGGCTGGAGCGTATCGTAAACGCCCAGCGATATGGCAATGGTGAGCCAGAACTGTTCGCCGGGGGTCAAAAAATCTGGTTTCAACAGAATAGAAAACGTCAGGTTCTCGGCAACATAACTTTCCCAGCGATTCCCGCGCTGCCCGCGCCCTGCCATCTGATTATCCGTTGCAACAAGACTGCCTTCGATTGGGCTGGCCGAAGCGAGTAAAGCAGACGCTTCGTCGTTCGTTGACTGACAGCTTGGCAGGTATTTGTAGATTTGCCCGATGAAAGCGGTTTTGGGCTGGATTTTGTACAAAGCTTTGCTTAATTTAGTCAGGAGAAGTCAATGAATGGTATTGCTGATTTGTACGTTATTGGTACAGTAGCTCACCCGCTGATTGACCGTCGTGCAATGTTAAACCGAAAGCATGAGAAGTAAACAAACCGAAGAATTCACCGCCGAGCAATTCCGTGACTTTGTCGTTCAGGGAATGCTGGAAAAAAAAGGACAGGACGTTGTCGTCATGGATCTGCGTAAGGTCAAGAACGCTATCTGCGACTATTTTGTCATCTGCTCCGGCACCTCCGACACACAGATCGACGCTATATCGCAGTCGATAGAAGAGGAAGTTTACAAACTTAGCCGTCATGACCCCTGGCACCGCGAAGGGAAGCTCAATCGCGAATGGATACTGCTGGACTACGTCGATGTAGTGGCGCATGTATTCAAAAAGGATCGCCGGGCGTTTTATGATCTGGAACAGCTCTGGGGCGATGCCGAGATCAAGCTTATTGACGAGGCCACGTTTTCCGTAGCCGGTTAGTGAGCATCACATGCCTGAAAATCCGTTGAAATTTGGTTTTTAAGGCCGTTTGTGGGGCAGACTAACCGTTTGTCCTATCCACCTGCGGGCAGAAACATTAGTCCGAATAACGATGTTACCCCATTGAAAATCCGTTAGTACAACCTGAGAAAATGGCAGAAAACAACAATAGAAATCCGTTAGTACCCCGGGGTGGTCCCCGAAAGCCCAACTTTCAGGGATGGATTGTAGCCCTGTTGATTGCCGCTATCCTGGGCATCACGTTCTTTAACCGTAGTTCGGCAACGCGTGAAATATCCCAGAAGCGGTTTGAGCGTATGGTTAAAGACAAGGAAGTTGCTGAGGTCACGGTCGTTAATGACCAGATTGCCGAAGTTACTCTTACGCAGCAGGCCCTGCAAAGTCCGAAGTACAAAAGTCAGTTTGCTGATAAGCCCTATTTTGGAGGTGCTCAGGGTTCGCAGTATCAGTTCCGAGTGGCATCGGCAGAGACCTTCAAGAAGGACCTGGCCGCCATACAGGAAGGCGTTCCCGATAGCGAAAAAATCGAGTATAAATTCGAGCAGCGAAGCGACATTGGCAGCATTATCAGCACGTGGGGCTTCCTGATCGTGATGATCCTGGCCATGTACTTTTTGCTGGGTCGGATGTCGGGCGGGGGTGGTCCGGGTGGGCAGATATTTAATATTGGCAAGTCTAAAGCCGCCCTTTTCGACGCTGACAGTAAGGTCAAGATCACGTTTAACGACGTAGCCGGGCTGGACGAAGCCAAAGAAGAGATTAAGGAGATTGTCGACTACCTCAAGAACCCAACCAAGTTCACGAAGCTCGGTGCCAAGATTCCGAAAGGTGCCTTGCTGATCGGCCCTCCGGGAACGGGTAAAACGTTGCTGGCCAAAGCCGTAGCGGGTGAGGCTGGTGTGCCGTTCTTCTCGCTATCGGGTTCTGACTTTGTCGAAATGTTTGTGGGTGTGGGTGCCGCGCGGGTGCGTGACCTGTTCAAGCAGGCCAAAGAGAAAGCCCCCTGTATCATCTTTATTGACGAGATCGACGCTGTGGGTCGTTCGCGTGGCCGCGGCTCGATGCCGGGTGCCAACGACGAGCGCGAAAACACGCTGAACTCGCTGCTGGTTGAGATGGACGGTTTCGCTACCGATTCGGGTATTATCATCCTGGCCGCTACCAACCGCCCCGACGTACTGGACCCTGCGCTGCAACGCCCCGGCCGTTTCGACCGCCAAATCAGTATCGACAAGCCAGATATTATAGGTCGCGAAGCTATTTTCAAGGTTCACCTGAAGCCTATCAAACTGGCTGCCGACGTTGATCCGAAAGAACTGGCTGCGCAGACCCCCGGCTTTGCCGGCGCCGAAATTGCCAACGTTTGTAACGAAGCTGCCCTGATTGCCGCCCGTAGCGACAAGGATGCCGTTCATATGGACGATTTCCAGAATGCAATGGACCGGGTAATTGGTGGTCTTGAGAAGAAGAACAAGATTATCTCGCCCGAAGAGAAAGAGATTGTAGCGTATCACGAAGCCGGTCACGCCGTAGCAGGCTGGTACCTTGAATTCGCCGATCCGCTCGTGAAAGTATCTATCGTGCCGCGTGGTGTGGCTGCTCTGGGATACGCGCAGTACCTGCCGCGCGAGCAGTACCTGTATCGTACTGAACAGCTCATGGATGAGATGTGCATGGCCCTTGGTGGCCGGGCGGCTGAAGATCTGATCTTCGGCAAAATCTCGACCGGCGCGCTCAGCGACCTGGAGCGCATCACCAAACTGGCGTACAGCATGGTGACGATGTACGGTATGAATGACAAAATTGGTAACGTATCGTTCTACGATTCCAAACAGTCAGACTACAATTTCAACAAACCGTACTCTGAAGAAACGGCGAAAAACATCGACGAAGAGGTTCGCAAAATCGTGGCACTGGCGTACGACCGTACCAAAGATATGCTGGCCGAACACCGCGATGCTCTCGTAATTATTGCGAAAGAGTTGCTGGCCAAGGAGATTCTGTATCAGAATGACCTGGTGCGGCTGATTGGCAAGCGTCCTTTTGACCGCGAAACGGTGTATCAGGAATACAAGAATAAGGGCGTTGCTGAAGAGGTAAAAGAAGAGGTCGGTCCTGAATCCCGGCCCGAAGCTCTGGACCCTCTGATACTGCCAATCTAACAGTATTCAAGTAGTATAAAAAAGCCCTCTCTGATTCCAGAGAGGGCTTTTTTGTTGGCTGTAGCGCGGTGATGCGGCATGCCGACTTCCCGATTCGACCTACTTCTTGCCCAGTTCAATGGCTTCCATGGCCAGCACTTTGCCGTTGTCGAGCGAGAAACGGAGGATGGTCCGCATCTGATGAAAGCCGGTTTTACCAGCCGCGCCGGGATTTACAAACAGCATATTGTTCAGGACCGGATCGCGGGTTACTTTCAGAATATGCGAATGCCCGCAGATGAACAGATTGGGCGGGTTTTGCTGCAACAGGGGCCGAACGGCAGGGTTATATTTTGGGGGTGTTCCGCCGATGTGCGTCATCCAGACATCGACGCCGTTGAGCGTGAAGCGCAGGCTGGCGGGCAGGTCGGACGTTGCGCGGTCGATGTTGCCGCTTACGATGCGCAGGGGCCGGAACGCGCGTAACTCTTCAGCTACGGTCAATAAGCCTACGTCGCCCGCGTGCCAGACTTCGTCGCAGTCGGCAAAATAGGTGAAGACCTGCGGATCGAGGTACGAGTGGGTGTCGGAGAGAAGGCCAATTCGTATCATGTTTCATTTTAACCGCATCGGCGAACCAACAGAGGAACTGAGGTTAACAGGAAGTTTTCACAGGGTAAAGAGAGAAAAAGCTCTGTTTGCCCTGTGAAAACGCCTTTCCTTCGTGTTGGAAAATTTTAGAAAAATAACCCCCGCATGTCGCTTCTGATCTTCTTCTTATCGAGTTTGCCAACGCTGGTTTTTGGGATTTCGGGTACCAGCACAATGCGATTGGGAATGTACCACTTGTTGAGGTCGCCCTGTTCCACTTTCTGCTGTAACGCTGCCGTGATGTCGTCGGGCGTTACTGTGGTATCGGCTTTTTTGACGACCAGCGCGTAAGGCCGTTCGCCCCAGCGTTCGTCAGGAAAGCCCACTACGGCGGCTTCGGCAACACCGTCGATCTGCGACAGTAGGTCTTCGATATCGAGCGATGAAACCCACTCGCCCCCCGTTTTAATGACGTCTTTGGTACGGTCCGAAATAATCACCCAGTTGTCGGGGGTAATACTGGCTACGTCGCCGGTGTGGAGCCAGCCACCCTCCCATAGTTCGGCACTGCGTTCG
>JACMPG010000293.1 GCA_014377625.1 Spirosoma sp. | reverse complement strand
CGCGACTGCTCCTGATAGCCCGCCCGCAACCGCAGGGCGTGGTGCCTGCCGATACCCGGCAAAAATAAATTCCCCTGAATACCCCATTGTTCGGATAATAGCCGTCCTCCAAAAGGCGTATTGCGGTACGTTGCCGAGATGGCCTGCCCCCAGCGTGGGCCCACATCGCGTTTGCTTTGTCGCAACAGCCGCTGATAGCTAAGGCCGTAGGTCATGGCGGTCAGCGAACCGGCACTGCCCACCTCCGAGATACTCCGAAACGGCAGATCATAACCACTGACCGACAGGTAGTTGTAATACGCCGATGCAGTGGCCGACTGACTGTATTTGGACTGCGTGAAGTTGAGCGGCAGCCGAAACCCCGCCGTAAGCTGATTATACTGCCACAGGTCAGAACGCAGACTATCTACCGGAGCCACCCGGTCAACATAGACCGCTGACCGGCGATTACCGCTTTGAAAACTCAGGTCGATGATGGGATATAGTCCCTGATAACTAAGCAGCGCAAATGCATTACCAGTTTGTTCGGCCTGGTTGTAGGTATAGCCCACGCTCACCTGCGACGTACCGAGCAAATCCTGCGACGCCAGCCCTGCCGTAAGTGCCTGACTGGTACTGCTAACAGTTGGACCCCAACTGTATACGTTCAGCGCGTGGGCCAGCCGACGGAAACGGGTTGGCGTATAGGGTGTGGTGACTACTGCCGAGTCGCGCAAAATGGCCCGGCCCGCAGCTGCACCGGGTTCCACCGTCGGCAACGCGCCAAAATAGCGCACCAGTTCGCCCGGATTGGTCTGCACTGAAGGCGCTATGGGCGTCCAGGCGGTAGTGTCGAGCGGCATATCAGTAACGCGGGACCCATCGGCAGTGAAATCGTGCAGAGCCAGCCGCGCACCCGACGGCGACACGGCGGCATGATACCCCGCCAACGGGCGCGAGCTGACCTGAAACACCTGTCCATTGCGCGTGTCAACGGCATAAATATTGTCGATGCCGGAGCGGGGCGAGTTGTACAGGACGTAATGACTCCACGGCTGCGGATGGCTGATGTTCTCGTTGGCGCGGGGCAGCAGATTGGTAGCCACGCCGGTTTCAGGGTCGATGCGCTGAATCGTTTTCCGACCAGCTTTCAACGCCACCACCACCAGCGACCGGCCATCGGCAAACCAGCGCGGATGCTGGTAAAACACGCTGTCGGGATTAGGCAGGGTTTGCTGGATTTTACCGGTGTTGGCGTCCAAAATGAGCAGTTTTGTGCGGGCGGTTTCGGTGTTATTCACCACCACGAGTTTCTGGTTGTCTGGCGAGACGGCTACGGCAGTGTAGCGGGTGCGGTGGGCGGTCCGGCGATTCGGCAGGCGGGTCAGTTTACGGGTTTTCAGATCCAGCAGCCGGATGTTGGAATAGACGCGGTTACGCCAGCGCGGATCGTAGCCAAATTCGATCCAGACCGCTTTTTGGGGTGTGGCCGAGAGGTAATCCGGGTCGTTCGGAAATCCCTGCACAAATACGCGCTTTTCCCTGCCCGTTTTGTCCAGTTCAATGAGTCGGGGCGTATCGCCAAGGCCACTTTTCACGGCCAGTACCGTAGAGTCGGTCAGGTATTGTGGATATTGGTAATTGGTAAAAACGGGCTGTTTCAGACCAAACAAGGTAGTTTCGGGCTGTACCGAGTACGGACTAACGGGCGTTAGGGTCAGGCTTTCCTGTTGCTTCTGCCAGGTTTCGGTCAGGTCGAGCATTGTCTGCTGGTACAGGTCATCGACGCGCAGACCTGTTTCATCTTTAATGCTGGCCGAGAAGGCAAAGGGCCACGGAAACCGGCGGTAGTTACGGTTCAGAATGCGGCTCCAGGCGTCGGGACCGTTCGTGAGTTTAACCTGCGTGGTCAGAAAATAGCCCAGCACATAGTGGTTCGGCACGTTATCGCGAAATGAGCCGCTTACCGCTTTTTGGTAGCTGAACGGGCGACCAGCCAGCAAATTGGCCCGCATACCGAGATCGAAATTGGGAATCCGGCCCCGCCCGCTGGTGCTGAGCAACGTTTCGGTGCTGACGGCGTCGCCCTCGGCAAACCAGTCGGGTACGGTCAATAAAGGCAAGAACAGGCCATTATTGCCCAGCAGGG
>JACMPG010000031.1 GCA_014377625.1 Spirosoma sp. | reverse complement strand
TTCATGATAACTTACAAAGTGTCAGTAAGCTTACTGACACTTTGTAAGTTATCAACGTGTCTCTTCCGTAATAAGTTTGGCTTTATAAATAATGGGCGTCAGAATTTTGGGGGCGGCATGTAATGTGCTGACAAAATCACTCGTTTCCGCCGAAATTCGGGCGGCAAGGGCGAACAGATACTGGTTTTGGTCGAACGTAAAGCAGTCTTTGCCGATCTGGCAATTAATCAGAACGGGCCGGGCATTGGCCAGATGCTGGAGGTCCGTTTCGTAGTTTCGGGCGTGTTGGGCCAGGTCGCGTTCAAACAACTGGTAATACTGACCAATCAGTTCGAGGTCATGGTCAGGCAGGGTATCGAGAATCGGTTGATACTAGTCCGAGTCGGGCGGCAGGGCCATTTCCACCCCGTCGTAGCCTGCGCGTTTCACGTTTTGGCAGACTTGACCAAAAGGCAGGGTGTTACCCCATTCGGGGGCGTAAAACTGGATGGGTTTCATGGGTATGGTCGGCGGGTCAACCTGTACGACTTAATAGAATCCCGCTGTTTTCCGGGTTCATCAGAGCGTAAATGTCCACTGGTTATCGGCTTTCTCGCGCAGGTGGGCGGTCTTCGTTTGCTGCGTACCATCGGGCCGGGTAATAACAAGCTCATAGTGACCGTAGAAGCCCCGGAAAGCTATGGTACCCGTTTTTCCCGTCTGTAACCGAACATTTTTGGTCATCCAGTCCTCTTTTATCAGTTTCATCAGGGTGGTATAGACCGGCTTGGGGTTGTAGTTCTCGTCGAGCAGTCCCCCGCCTTTGAGCCATATGCTTTTGTCGGACAGGCCCCACCAGTTGATCGTCTGCACGGCCGGATGCCCAAATGCCAGCGTATAAAACTGGTGGGCAAACTCGGCCTGTGCGGCTTCGGTCCAGGTGCCGCTTCGCCAGCCCGTAATGGCCTTGCCCGACGACTGCGGAATCAGTTCGGTGATGTGAATTGGCAGCCCAAATTCGGCGTATAGGTCAAATGTCTTATAAACCTCAATGGGCGAGAACCACATCTCGCGGGGCTCGTGTCCCTGAATACCGATGCCGCTGATGGGCGTATTCCGGCTTTTGAGAATCTTCAGTAACTGATAAAACCGCTCCCTTACTTTCGGAATGGCCAGGGTAAAATACTCATTCAGGATGTAATTACCCACAGGATTACCCTCGTAGGCCCACCGGAACGACTGCTCTACCCAGGGCGCAATCTGATCGACAGATACGTTATTGACATTATACCGGAAGTCATTGGTATTGGCGGTATCGAGCAGGGCCATTTCCCAGGATACCGTATTGACCGGCTCGTTTACCACATCCCACATATCAATCTGCCCTTTGTAGCCCGCTACGTTGTTGATAATGCGGGCTTTATAAACGGCTTCGGCGGTTGCGGGCGGCAGTTTCAGCAACCAGCCCGGTGTACCGGCCGGTGAGGTCCAGCCCAGCGTATGCCCTTTGGCCGTAATACCATTGGCGCGGCACCAGTCGAGGGCTTCCTGATTGCGTCTCCAGTCCGGCATTCCCGGTTTGCGTTCATAATTGGCCCAGTAAAAAGGCAGCACGGCGAAGTTGAAGAGGGCTTTGAAACGCTCTTTGAACAGGTCCGTTTTATAGGGTTCTTTCGGCGCAAACCCGCCCAGTTCAAACACCAGATTGCCAAATAGAAAATCCTGCGACACCTGGTTGATGGTCACTGAAAGATTCCGCAAGGGTTTTCCGCTGGCATTGACAATCCGAATCTGCGCATCCCCTTTGCGGTATTTCTCGATGGTCTGGTTCGCACGGATGAGGTATTCGGCCTCGATACGACCGCGCTCCCGCACCAGCGAATCGCGCCCGGCGCTGGCGGCTGCGGCTTCTTCGGTAATGCGCTGACCCGTAGGCTGGGCCAGACCGGACTGCCCCGAGATTATCAGCATCAGCCAGCCCCCCAGCAACCGGTACCCGGACAGGGGTAGCCAGGAAACTAAAGAGATATGTGGGTACCGGAAACGTACGATCATGGACATAGAGAAAAGGGATATGAAACAAGCGGCACTCGCCAACGGTGCGAAATACGACGACCCCATGCCGAGGTATGACACGTGCAGCGGCAGCGGTTCGACGGGGTAACTAAATACTTCAGCCGCCCGGATAGGAGTCTCTAAAATTTCGGATAAACTTGCGGGTTCCCCCAATGTCGGTACCAATGGCGAGTGATTTCATGCGTAGCAAACAGCGTTGGCCCGTTTAGAACCGAAGCCGGTAGGTGTTGAGTTGATGAGGGCGAAAATCGAGTTTCAAAGACGTATTTGCGGGTTTCAAGGACCGCTCGTTCGTTTCGATATGCGTTGTTTGCCAGGCTTGCCGAATCGGTACGGTTGTCGTTAGCGTTGGGGTAGCCGGCTTGTTGCTCAGGTTCCAGAAGCGGGCAATCAGGCCGTTTTCAATGCCGTCTTCGCCAGGTTTCAAGGCCCAGAGCAGTACGTTTGGGTCGCTGGTTTTCAGCAGCGAGAATGTTGGACTGGGATAGCCAGTTTGCATACCGCTAACCGCGCCCGTCACGAGCGGATTCTGGTGTTCGAGCGCAAATTTCATCGCGGCTAACGGGTCGAAATCCGTCCGGTGCGTAGTCAGGGCGAAGCTGTATCCGAAGTTGGTTTCACCGTTTTGCCCCCGAATACCCAGCATGCCTTTGTCTTCGCGTTTGGCATCGACCTGCCCACCCGCCAGCGCACTGAGCTGGGCCGAATTTTCCCAGAGTGAATCGACTCGGTCCGCCGTTGCGGTGCTTTGACCCAGTTTGAAGAAACTGCAATCCTGATTGGAGAGCGTAATGCCATAGTTTTGCTCGCTCAGGTCGGCGAAGTGGTTGAACGTCTGCCAGTCGAGCCGGGCGTTTTGGGCGGCATAGTGCCCACCGCGTGTTTCTTTTTTGGCGGTTAGTATCGCACCCAACTCTTCGTGGTGCGTGGTGGGGTTCGTCAGGTTGAATGAGAACGCCCACGTTTTCACATCGGTAAAGTTGGCCTGAATACTGTCTTCAATCTCAATACGGGGCGGTCCCGCTCCGACGTACCGGCCGGTGCGGCTATCAGCAAACAGCGTTACCCGGACGGTATGCGGCACCGGATTGGGCGAAACGGCTTTCAGCGTTACCGACACCGGCCCGGCATTCTCAATGGTCACCGGGCTACCGTCGTTGAGATTGGTCGCGCCCAAATCATTCAGATACCGCCCGTTTTGGGCCTTTATGACCTGTCGGCTATTGGCCAGGCTGTCGTACAATTCCGTAATCGCCCCCGACGGGCTAAGCCGGAGTCGGTAGTGGGCATTGCGGATGGTTTGGCCCGTAACGGTAGCCGCCAATGGTAACGATTTCGGTGTTCCTGGTCTGATTTCATAGACTTTGTAACCCACCGGCGGCAGGTTTTCGGCCATAATCCGCAGGAAGGTTTTCCCCGCTTTGGTAATCAACTGACTCGCTGCTTCCTGATTCGTGGCCACGTCAATGACGCGCACCGGGCCGGTACCAGCCCAGGCAAAATCGGCAACATCGGTGCGTGTCCAGTTCAGGGCGTTGAAGACGTAGAACCGGGCATTCGCTGCTTTCCGAATCTGACTGCCCAACGCCCGGATGGAGCGCGAAAACAGCGTGTCGGTATAGCCCGAAATCTGCCGCTGAATCTTGTTTTGCCAGGTGGCCCGCACGGGCTGCTTCACCGGCCCGTCGGCGGTCCAGTTGTGTTCCCAATACATCCCGAACGACTCCCAGGCCAGGTCACGGGCGGTTGTGAGGTCATTAGCGAATAAGGGATTTTTTAGCGATACCAGTGCGGAAAGAGCTTCGGCAGTGCGCAGTTTCTCGGTCGAACGGCGAACTTTGGCGGTAGTTTCGTTCATCGACGCGCAGTACAAATCCCACTCGTTACCGTAACTCACCGACTCGGCGGGCAGGTTGGGATAGGTTTTGGCTACGTCCTGAAAGAAATCGACCTCGTTGGAGACCCGCACCGTTCGGTTGTCGTTGGTGCCGTTTCGGGCGGCTTCGATGAACGGGGTCGAGAGGAAGGTGGACAGGTCGTCCCAGCCGTACCCAAAGGCCCCGGCAATGGCAAAGGGATACGCTGGTGTATTGCAGAGCGTATCGAGTTTACCGATAACCCGCGTTATTTCGTCGGTTTGGCTCACGGTAGCGGGCCGATTCTCCGGATACAGCCGACATTCGGCGTAGCCACCCAACGGAGCTTTGGTCTTCTCGTTGTAATTATACCACTTCATCAACACGCTGGCTCCGTCCAGCCCCGCATAGCGATATAGTTGATGCCGCCGGTTGTCGCGGTATTCTTCTGTCATCTGACTGCCGTACCCGCCAATACCTTTGTAGCTGTACTTCGCCCCCGAACCGGCCCAGAGCGAACTCAGCCCCAGCGGAATAGTATTGTTTTCCATCGTCTGCGCCATCGCAAACCGCAGCTTGTACGTCCGTTCCAGGCTGCCGGCGTAGTACATTCCTCGTAAAACGGCCTCGGTAGGCTGAGCACCGTAGGTACTTACGAGCGTATTGAGCGGGCTGCTGATATGCCCCGATTTTATGGTGGCAATCAGCCGGTTGAACTGCGCCGGAGAACGGTATTTCTGGTAGGCCCGCAGCCAGTAGCTACCGTCGCAGTTGAAGCGGGCCTGAAAATCGGGCGGGCTGTTTTTTGTGGAGTCAATTTGCCGGAGGTAGTAGTCGAGCATCTGGACGAACGTCGTGTCATAGGCTGCTTCGTTGGCCGTCCACATATAGTCGGTATGGTCATCGTTGGCGATGTACAGCCGCTTGACGGCGGTCGGAAGGCCGAATCCCCGGCGATCCGGTTGGGCCATTACAACTGATAGACTAACGAGGAGACACAGAATGAACAGGGCGTATTTCATGCAGGGAGATGGTTATCTATATCAAAAGGACTGATTAGCCAAATTCCCCGGTTTCACCCGAAATCAGGGCCGGACAAACTGGACCAGACTCCGATCGGCAATCAAAACAGGGGCATCGTAAATCAGGATGTTCTTAAACGTGTAGGTATCGTCCGTTTTTTTCCACTGACCCGCCGGGATTTCATAGACCCCGCCCGTAATGATATCCACCAAAATGGGAGTGTCGATATTGGCATTGGTAAACGTAAAATTCAGCAGCCGTGGTGTGGTGGATTCCGTCGGGATTGCGTCGTCTGACCAGATAGTGAACACCTGTTTTTGGGTGGCTTTGTGGCGGTAGCCATACACCGCCAAACTCCGGTCGGTGCCGGGCGAATACGTTACGTCGGCTTTATTGGCGGGAACGGCTTTGGGGTTGTGCGAATGGCTGACGTGTTTGATGCGCTCCAGCGAATTGTCGAAAATGCTCGTCACGTGTTGCATGGCATAATACGCCATTTTGGGGCGTATGGCCCGCTTTGTTGAGTCTGACTGGATAATACCTTTCACGTTGAGTTTGCGAATGGGGCCAGCGGTGTATGCCATGTCGATGATGCCGAGGATGCTTGTTTCGATGTCGTGACCCAAATCGCCGAGCATCCGGCGGGTATTCCACTTGGCCTGCGTCAGTTCGCTCCAGTCGTAATCGCCGAGCGCACCACGCCCAAAACCGGGTGCCGACGGGCATCCGTTTTCACCCTGCCGCAGCGGGATGTTCGGCGCGTATTTGTCCAGAATAGCCCGCAACTGCCTTACTTTTGGGTAGTGCGAATCGGGGTTATAGACGTAGTCGTGGTAGGTGAAATTGGCAAACCCGTTGATTTTCTTTTTGTCGGCCAGCACCTTGAAAAAACGGTCGGCATAGTCGAGGTCGATGTGGCCCATGGCCAGGCCCGACACCCGCGCTTCGGGCTGGATGCGTTTGATGATGTCGATGGTGCGGATGTGGAGGGCCGCGCAGCGTTCGGGCGTATTTTCTGTGTTGTCGCCAAAGTTGGGTTCGTTCCAGATTTCCCAGTCAACAACGTTGCTTTTGTACCGTTTCACGAGGGCTTCTACCCAGCGGTCCCAGGCGGCCAGGGCTTCGGGCGAGGTGGGTACGCCCGCGCCGAGGTTAGAACCTCCACCGTTGGGGTAGTTGTGGTTGCCATACGACGCTTCGAGCCAGGGCTGAAAACCGCGCCGGTGGGCATCGTCGATGATGTGGTCGAGCCAGGCCCAATCGTACTGTCCTTTGGTATGTTCGGTTTTATCCCAGCCCGCCTGCATCCGCAGCCGTTTGATGCCCAGCGGGGCAATGTATTCTTTGAACTGGTCGTAATCGGTATAATCGCGGTCCATCGTTTCGCAGCCGATGAGCCAGTTCGACCCCTGAATCTCGCTGGTGGAGCGCGGTTTCACACTGCCCAGGTACGGCAAATCGGTCTTGAACGAGGATTGAGCGCGATTTGGCCCGGTGTCAATGGTTTGGGCAACCGACTGAAAGCCGATGAATGACAGCACAACGAATGACAATAAATGACCTGTTTTGAATGGCATTGCAGTAGATAGTTTACGTCCCTTACGTTGTTGTGATACTCACTTCGTCAGTTCCAGGATCTGCATGGCTTCGGCGTAGCGTTTACCCAACGCACGGGCCGATGGAGCATCGAAATGAGTTTGGTCACCCTTATCAGTCAGGCCTGTTGCTTCTACGCAGGCCATCCCCGAAACGTGTTTCGGCAAGTCTCGGAGGACGGCGTTGATTTGGGTGGCTGCGGGTGTTTTTCTACCGTAAAAATCGCCCAGTGTTCCAACAACGACCGGAAGGTTTGGCGCGGTGAACGCCTGCCGGAATTGCCCGATCAGTTGCGCCAGTTTCGCCCGATAGGAACTGACGAGCTCGGGTTTACTGTCCGATTCGCCCTGGTGCCAGAGAATGCCGTGCAGCGTTCCCGTTTTTTGGGCGACTGTTGCCCGCTTCAGCGCGTCGTCATACGGGTGACTGTTGGTCTGTTCGTGGTAACCCGCCGGTTGCCAGCTATCAATCGGCGACCCACCAACGGCGGCTGGAATCAGTCCGATAAATGCTGCCGTGTCCTGTTCAGCCATCGCTTTGCCAAAGGCCAGGCCGGGACCAACGCCTACCATGTCGGGCTTGTCGAAGTGCATAGGATCGGTAGCGGGTACCCATTGTCCATCCTTATTCAGCATCCAGACGCGGGGATGCGGAATTTTGTCCATCGCTTCGACCACCCCCCGTCCCGCCATGTTCGACTGCCCCGCCAGCACGTACAAATGAAATCTGTCGGCTGCCAGGCTGGTTGGCAAAGCGGATTGTGCAGCCAGTTCAACCCGGTTCAGCAGCAACAAAGCGACTACTATCCACAAGCGGTTAACCATGATTTACGTTTAGATTTGTTTCCGCCACGCAGGCTTCCATCAGTCCTTTGATGTAGCCCACGCCGAAAAGGTTGCCTTTCATTTCGTAACCCGCGTGGTCGTTGCTTTCGCCCGCCATCGTCGGTACGTGGTCCGAGCGGAGCGGTACGTTCAGGCCGGTTTCGTAATACACTTTCATGGTAGCGTACATGTCGGTCGGACCGTTGTCATGGAACGTCTCGCGGAAGTCGGCGGGGTGGCCCGCTACGTCGCGGATGTGGACGAAGAAGATGCGCTGCTGCCCACCAAACTCACGGATAAGAGCCGGTACGTCTTCCTGCATGGTGATGTACGTTCCCTGGCAAAACGTCAGCCCGTGCGCCGGACTGTCGGACAGCGATAACGCCCGGCGCATGGCACTCGCCGAGGTCAGAATCCGTCCAATACCGTTGACGGGGCTGATGGGCGGGTCGTCGGGGTGCAGAGCCATGTTTACGCCGTTGGCTTCGGCAACGGGCATGACCCGCTCCACGAAATACTGGTAGTTGTCCCAAATCTGACTTTCCGAAAACAGACCGTATGTTGAGACGGGTTCCTGCTGCGATGCTTCGTAATTGAACCCGCTGACTAAGGCACCGCCCCGTTCGGGCAGGTTTTTGTGGGTGCGGTACCAGCCCGTCGCCATGAAGTTGTAGCACAGCAGCCTGATGCCCAACTGCCCCATGTTTTCCAGCAAGCGGCAATAGCGGTCGAGGTCTTCATCGCGGCCCGGCAAGCCGAGTTTGATCCGGCTCATGTCGAACTGATCGCCCTCCAGCCCAATAATCCGCAACCCGTTAGCCGCATAGATTTCCTGCGACTGCCGGAAGGAGTCGAGGTCATCGGGTGCGGGCAGTCCGGTCAGTTCGGGCGCGAGTTTGGCAATGGCTTCGCTGATGCCCATTTGCCGGGCCAGTTGCCATTTCTCGTCGGGCCGATTGCCGAAAAAGAGGAAGGTTAAGGTCATGCTCAGAAATAACCGCCTTTTTCGGTAATCGACTGCACCGTTTCACCATCGCGCACCCAGCCAAAAATCTTCTTTTCGTTCTCCCGAATCTCTTCAGCCCGCACCAGCACCTCGTAGGCAATGTCGCGCGGCACCACCAGCACCCCGTCAATGTCGCCCAGCAGCACATCGCCGGGGCGGATGGTTACGTCGTCAATTTGCAGCACGGTCTGGTAGTGCGTAATCAGGCAACGGCCCAGGCTTCCGTTGGAGATGCGGTACTTGTAAAAAACCGGGAAGTCAGCTTCCAGAATCTGGTGCGTGTCGCGAATACCGCCGTCCAGACAGGCGGCTTTTATGCCTTTTCCTTTGGCCGTAGCGGTCATTACCCCGCCCCAGAGCGTAGCTTTTTCGTCTTTACTGGAATCCCAGATGACAAAGGCGTTTTCGTGCATAGCATCCAGCATTTCGGTTCGGAACGCCATTTCGCCCGTGATTACGGCGTTAGGCGCACTCTTGATCGTGAAGGCAAAACCCGCCACTGTCCGGTACTCGCGCAGCGGCACAATGCGATTGGGGAGGGCCTGACTCAGCAAACAATGTTCGCGGAGTACGTCGTTAACAGCACCCGTATAAAGTTGCTCAAAGCGCAGCAGCAGTTCGTTGTCCGGCACGGGAAACGACTTCGTCGAAATGTATTCGCGTTCTTCGATAACCTTTTCGAGATTCATCATCCCGACTTCTTTTTTGTACTGGTCAATTCCGTTGTGTGTCATGTCTATCGTCTTTTAAAAAGGTTGTTGTCTTTGTTTTACACGCCCGAACTGGCCAGGAAACCACCATCGACGGGTACCACAATGCCCGTGACAAAACCTGCGGCTTCGTCGCTGATGAGCCAGTTCATGCAGCCAATCAGTTCAGGGGCTTCGCCGAAGCGTTTCTGGGGCGTGTGGCCCATAATGCTCTCGGCGCGGGACGTGTGGGAGCCATCTTCGTGGAACATGATTTTGCGGCTGCGGTCGTTCAGGAAAAAGCCCGGCGCAATGGCATTGACCCGCACCCCCGCCGGGGCCAGGTACGCGGCCAGCCACTGCGTGAAGTTGGCAATACCGGCTTTGGCCATACCATACGCCCCCACTTTGGTCAGCGGTCGGTAGCTGTTCATGGATGCAATGTTGATAATAACGCCCCGCTTCTGAGCCGCCATGTCGCGGCCAAACACGAAACTCGGTATCACCGTCCCCATCGTGTTGATGTCGATAACGCTCTGAAACACGGGCATACTGAGGTTGAAAAAACCCTTCACCGACCCATCGTCAAGCAGTTCGCGTTCGTCAAATTCGGTGGTGTTGGTCAGCGCGTCCATCTGGTTGCCGCCCGCCCCGTTAATCAGCACCGTACACGGGCCAAACGCTTCGCTGACAACCGCATGAGCCGCTTTGACGGAGGCTTCGTCGGCCACGTCGGCAGCCACGGAAATAGCGGTGCCACCCGCCTGTTTTATCTCGGCCTCTACCCGTTGCAGTTTGTCCATGCTCCGCCCCAGCAGAGCCACTTTATAGCCCTGCCCGGCCAGGTTGCGCGCCATTTCGGAGCAGAGCGTCCCGCCCGCGCCGGTCACAACGGCTACTTTACTTGTGTCACTCATTGGTCAGCCAGTATTTTATGTTGTTGTACGAAAGGTCTTTGATTAGGTTTTTGAGCAATGCGTCGTCGTTTGGTAGCTGCCCCGACTCGGCCCAGTTGCCCACGAGGTTGCACAGAATCCGGCGGTAGTAGTCGTGGCGGGTCATCGAGAAAATACTCCGCGAATCGGTCGTCATGCCAATGGCCGTGCTGAGGAGTCCGTAATTAGCCAGCGTGGTCAGTTGTTCGATAATGCCGAGGTAATGGTCGTTATACCACCAGGCCGGACCAAACTGAATTTTGCCCACTACGCCATCCTCCGAAAACGAACCCGTCAGCGACGCAAACGCGGCATTATCGGCAGGATTTAGGGTGTATAAAATCGTGCGGGACAACTGTTGCGTCTTGTCCAAATCGTCCAGAAACCGGCTCAGCGAGGCAATGTCGGCGGTTTGGCCGATGGCGGCAAACCCGCCCGCGCCCCCCACCCGCGCCCGCAGCCGCGAACTCGTGTAGCGAAACGCGCCAATGTGCAGTTGCATCCGCCAGCGTCGATGGTGGTATGCCTGACCCAGAAACAGCAGCAAATGCGATTGCAACTGAACCGTCTGTTCACTGCTCAAAGCGGTTCCGTTCAGGACGTTATCAAGTAGGTATGTGGCCGTTGCTTCGTCGGTGGCCACGTACCGAAAACCGGCATCGAACGAATGGTCGGCCAGCAGACAGCCGCATTCCACAAAGAAATCGAGCCGGGTTTCCACTGCCCGTTTGAACGTCGCGAGATCAGTAATGTCCACGCCGGTTTGCTCCGCTATTTTCGGTAGCCAGGCCGAAAACGTGGGCTGATTAACGGCGATGATGCTATCGCTTCGCAGCGAGGGCAGGCACTGAAACGGTACGTTCTGGTCGGCTATAGCCCGGTGGTGTTCGAGCGAATCGGCGAGGTCGTCGGAGGTGCAGAGGAGTTCGACACCGAACTTTTTCAGGATAGCCTGTGGTCGGAACGCTTCGGTCACCAACAGCGCGTTAGCCCGTTCCCAGATGTCGGCGGCATTGCGTTCGGTCAGCAACTCGTCAATCCCAAAAATGGTCTGCAACTCCATGCACGACCAGTGAAACAGCGGATTGCCGACGGTCTTTGTCAGGCATTTCGCCCAGGCCACGAACTTCTCGAACGCGGGTGCGTCGCCAGTGATGAGCCGTTCGGGAATGCCGCAAATTCGCATGGCCCGGTGCTTATACGGGTCCCCCGCCACCCAAACGTCCTGAACGGTCTGGAACGGCGCGTTGGCAGCCACCATTTCGGGGTCGATGTGGTTGTGAAAATCGACAATGGGCAGTCGGGCCGCTGTGTGGTGGTACAGCGAACGGCCCGTAGCGTTATATAGCAGAAAATCGCCTTGAATGAACGTCATGGCAGCAAAGAAGGCTCGTTCACCTCTTTTTTAACGGCTCTCTCCCGCGACAGATACCACATCACTCCGGCCAGTCCTAAGCAAATGACCCCCGCACCAGCCGCAAATTTGCCGCTCGTTTCGCCCAGAGACGGAGTACTCATCACGATAAACAGCCCCCCGGTTACGAGCAGGGCCACCGCGTACAGCCGATTCATAGACCGCATGAATATGGGGTTTTCGGCGGGTTTTTCGGCTTCGGTCAATGGCGTGGCCAACCGGCGAAAAAATGCGCTGACCCGCTCCCGATATGCCAGATCACGGGATTCGACCAGGCCCGAAAGCAGGAAGATACCGATGCAGGACAAAATTTCGATGAGCGTAGCCACTTCCCAGCTTACCTGCGGCATGGCGTTGAGCACCAGCCCGATAACCATGCCGCCAAGCACCGTTGCCAGCGCACCCCAGGGCTTCGGACGTTTCAGCACAATGCCCAGCACCAGCGGTAGCGTCATCGGAATGGCAAACAGACCTGTAAAGAGTTTATTGGCTTCGAACGCCCCGCCAAAACCGCCCACAAAGAGTGCACCCACGGTAATCAGCCCGCCCAGGAGCAGCGTCATCATGCGACCTACCCAGAGCGTTTCTTTGTCGGTTGCGTTTTTGTTGAAGAGCCGCTGGTAAATGTCGCGGGTCAGTACCCCCGCCGTGACGTTGTATTCGCCACTGAGTACCGACATGGTGGCCGCAAACATGGCCGCAACCATCAGCCCCATGATGCCTTCGGGCAGTAGCTTCAGGCACACGCTGACGTAGGCCATTTCGGGGTTTTCGAGGTTAGGCAGAATGGCGCGGGCGGCAATAGACGGAAAGAGGAAAATAATCGGAAAGAAAAAGAAAAAGACCGCCGTCAGCATTCCCTGTTTCTGGCTCGCCCGTTCGTCGCGGACGCTGTAAAATCGCTGGATAAACGTCCAGTTACCGCTGTACTTGACGAGTATCATCAGATAATACACGCCGAGGTAAAGCGGCATTCCTTTGGGTCCGTTGAAGGGGTTGAAATGGTCGGGAATGGTGAGTTTGAGGTTGGCAATACCCCCGGCTGCCTGAATGGTGAGCGGCACCAGAATCAGCGTGGCCACCATCAGGATAATGAACTGCACCACATCTGTAACGACCACTGCCCAAAGCCCCCCGGCAATCGTATAGAGGGCCACGATGATGCCGCAAACGAGGATGGCCATTTCTAAGCTCATACTCGTGGAGGCATTAACGAACAGGCCCAGGGCGTAGAGACGGACCATGTTATCGAGGATTTTGAAAAATACGCCCGCCCAGGCAAAAACCTGCCTAACGGGGGCGTTGAAGCGGGTTTCCAGAAATTCCATGGGGGTCATAATACCCGACCGTCGCCAGCGTTTGGCAAAAATGGCCACGCCCAGCAAGGCTGGCAGCACGGTACTCCAGATGAGCGTCAGGGCCACGAAACCGTGCTGATAGGCAATACCCGCATAGGCCACGAACATGAATGTGCTGAACTTGGTCATGAAGTTGCTGATGGCCCCCGACACCCAGGGGATGGCGTTCCCCCCCTTAAAATAGTCGCCGATATTCTTGACGAACTTACCCAGAAACAGACCAATGCCCGCCATCAGTCCCATGTAAATGGCGATGGCTACATAATCGAGTGTTTTTAACGTGTTCATTGGGGTATAAGGGTTTTATTGACTGATAATCAAACGTTTATCAGCAATCAGCACCGGCGAATCGTAAACAGGTACGTTGCTGAAGGTATAGGTAGTACCGCTTTTCTTCCAGCTTCCTTTCGGGATTTCATACACATGCCCCGTCAGCAGATCAATCCAAACGGGATTGTCGAAATTGCCGTTTGGGATGGTGATGTCGATGGGCGTTGTCTGAAACAGGTTATTGGGTGTTTTGCTATCTAACCAAACGGTAACGACCTGCTTTTTTCCCGCTTTTTGCTGATACTGAAAAATAGAAACTGACTCAGTGGCTGTGGTCGCCGGGTTGGCGTTCGGCACTAATTCGAGCGTATTGTCGAACACCGACGTCACGTTCTGCACGGCGTAATACGCCACTTTCGGGCGGATGGCCGTTTTGTCTAAATCTGACTGAATTAATCCTTTCATATTTAGCACTGGTGGATTAAATGCGTACCGAATGTCGATGATGGTAAAGACCGACGTTTCGATGTCGCGGCCCAGGTCGCCCAGCAACCGTCGCATGTCATATTTAGCCTGCGCGTATTCTGTCCAGTAGTATTTGTCGAGGGCGAAGCTCGGAATATAGCCCGACGGTGCGCCGTTTTCGCCCTGCCTTAGCAACAGTGTTTTCGAGTATTTCTCAATCACGGCTTTCAACGCCATCACCCCTTTGTAAGAACCTTCGGGCCGGAAGTCGTAGCTGTGGTATGAAATCCACTCAAACTGATTGAGCTTGCCCTTGTCGCTGATAACCTTTAGAAAACGATCCAGATATTCGGTATCTGAATGCGAGGCAAAGGCCAGTCCGGCAATTCGGGCATCGGGCTGAATGCGTTTTATAATGTCGGCGGTGCGGATATTCAGCTCGGCGATCGTTTCAGGCGTGATTTTCTGCATGGGGTGATCGGGTTCGTTCCAGATTTCCCACTCGCGCACCCGATCTTTATAGCGTGTCACCATTGCCTCCACCCATCGGTCGTAGGCGGCATAACCTTCGGGCGAGGTCATCAGGCTGTTCAACAGATTTGTACCACCACCACCTTCGTAAATTGGGTTGCCATACGAGGTTTCGAGCCAGGGTTCAATCCTGTTGGCCACGGCATAGTCGATCACGTTGTCGAGCCATGCCCAGTCATAAACGCCTTTCGTTGTTTCACACTTAGCCCAGCCCGCCTGAAGCCGGATTTTCTTGGCCCCCAGCGGTGCCAGGTAGGTTTTGTACGCGTCAAAATCGGTATAATCCCGATCCAGGGTTTCGCAGCCCACCGTAATCCGCGATGAAGCAATGTCCTTCGCCGAACGGGGTTTGAGCGTACCGATACGTTTCCAGCTAATCGTCAACGGCGTTTTCACCCGGTCGGGAGACGAGTCGATAAATTGGCCCGAAGCGCTAATTGTGGTCAACGCGGCAATCAGAAATATGAACGTCTGTTTTCTCATGCTTTTTCTTGTCAATTGGCAAAAGCCCCCATGTCCCAGGCCGACACTCCCCGCGATTTACCGGCAAAATCGGTCGTAAACAGGGGCGTACCGGACACCAGGACGATTACGCCTTTTTTGAGGGCGGGCGAGGTTAGTTTCAGAGAGAAATCGCTGGTCGCTGCGTTCACAAACTGCGGGTCGGCCTGTATATCGGCACTCGTTAAGCTGGTTGCCGTGAAGCTGTTAGTCCCGTTTGCACTCGGCTTAAAATCAAAATACAGGTTATTGCCAACGACGTGCGGGGCGGCTATATCGTGCCAGATGGAGTAGCGGTAGTTAGCGGTCTTGTTGTAAAAAATGTTATTCCGAATCACCAGATTCCCGTTGCCCGTGTTCTTACTGAAATTCGATACGTCGCCCGCAAAACCGTTTTGAGCGTTGTTATAAAAGGTGTTATTCACCACATACACGTTCGTGAATTTGCCGTTTCCAATCGACTGGAACGTCAGGCCGGAGCTTTTGCTGTTAACCACCAGATTGTTGTAAAAATAAATGTCGCGGGCATGGCCGCCCAGTTCACCGGCAACGGACAGGCCACTGGTGCTGACGAGCCGGTTGCCAAGCACCCGAATGGTATAGGATTCTTTACTGCCTGCATCGACATAGATACCAAGTTCGGCTAAATCATGGACGTAGTTGCCGCTGATTTCGCCGTTGAACGAACCGCCCTTGGCGTCGATGCCTTCACCGCCTTCGCCCACGACGGCACTGTCCCAGACTTCGTTTTGGGTGATGGTAAAGTTTTGCACCCCGGCTACGGTAATGCACTCCTGCGCCCCGTTTCCGTTGGCATCGCGCCCCGGCTCCTGACACGCTTTCCGGACATTATTGCGGCTAATGGTAAGCTGTGACGTGGTTTTGACGTAAATCCCCGAAGCCCGCGTGTTAAACGTACTGCAACTGTCGAAACTGATGTTGGTCGAGGCCTCAGCCCCGAAGCCAAACCAGTAGCTGTTCTGGATTTTCAGCCCGCGTACAATTAGGTTTTGGTTGCCGTTCAGGCCAACGATACTTTCAAAGGAAGTACCCACATTCTGCCCGTCGAGAATAACCGTTTCGCCTGGTTTGTTTCGGATGAGGGTAGGCGCCGTGGGCGTGCCATTGGCCAAAGCCGGAATTTTTACTTTTTCGATGTACGTCCCGCCCGCAATAATGAGCGTAGCACTGGCGGGCAAGTCATTTACTCCTTTCTGAATAGTTTTCCAGGGTGTAGCCGCGTTTTTGGCTTGTTCGATGGTGCGGCTGTCGTCACCGGTTGTGCCGGATACGTAAAAGACCAGGTTCGAGACAGCGGGCGTGGTCGTTGCTGTAGCAGGCGTGGTCACAACGGGCGGTGTTGGCGTAACGCCGTTGTCAGCCTGTTTTTTACAGGCTCCGCCAACGAGCAACAACGCCCAGCACAGGCAGAAATAGACGGCAGTTCTCATACGCTTAAGTGTGTTCGTCAGTTCAGGGCAGCCTTGTCGGCCAGCAGCACCGGGTAATCCGGCACTGGAATGGACGTAAACGTATAAGTTTCCCCCGTTTTCGACCAGTTGGTTTTCGGAATTTCATAGATTTTTCCCGTTATCAAATCCACAAAAATCGGCTGATCAAACTGGCCGTCAACCGTGATGGTCGTCAGTTTGAATTCGTAGGTTTCAGCGGGTCGCGCTTCGGTAGTCCACAGCGTAATCAGGCTGCCTCCGTTGGCTTTACGGTAGGCAAAGGCGTTTACCGTTTCCTGATTCACGGTTGGTTTCACAGTTGGCAACAGTTCGATCTGACTATCGAAGAGCGAGAATACGTGTTGGGCGGCTTTGTAAGCCAGTTTGGGCCGTTTAATGGTTTTGTCGGGGTTGGTTTGTAGCAGGCCCTTCGAGTTGATACCCACCATGTGATCGCCAGCTGCGTAATGAATGTCGCTGACGGTGAACAGGTTGGTGGCAATACCACGTCCGTGGTCACCGAGCATCCGGCGGAGGTCCCATTTGGCCTGGGTTAGCTCGCTCCAGTCCTGATCGGTCATGGCTCCCACCGTGGTGCCTTTTGCCTGGGATGGTGCGCCATTTTCGCCCTGCATAAAAACTACTGACGGCTTATAACTCCACACCAGTTGCCGCAACCGTTCGATGTGCGGGTACGAATCGTCGGGGTTATGCCGGTAACCGTGATACGTCAGTATATCGACCAGGTCAAGCGCGTTCTCCCGGTTCAGGGTCTCAAAAAAATCCCGTGTAAAATCGAGTTTGGTAATACTTGCCATACCCAGCGCAATGAGCCGGGCGTTGGGCTGCACCGATTTCACGACCCGCGCCGTACGGATATAAAACTGAGCGATTTCGGTGCCGGTATGGTCTTTGTTCAGGTCGGGTTCATTCCAGATTTCCCATTCGGGCACCTGGCTTTTGTAACGCGTCACAATGGCACGTACCCAGTTATCCCAGGCCGTGAGGGCTTCGGGCGAGGTGGGAATATGCCCCGCTAATTTGGATTCTCCCCCACCTTCATAAATCGGATTGCCATACGAGAGCTCAACCCAGGGGGCTACTCCTCGACTGGCCGCATCAGGAATCACTGCATCGAGCCATGCCCAGTCATAGGGTTCGGGGCGGCCTTCCGCTTTTACTTTTTCGCACTTCGACCAGCCGCCCTGCAACCGGATTCGTTTGGCACCCAGTGGCCCCAGGTACGTTTTATACGATTGGTAATCCGTATAATCCCGGTCCAGCGTTTCGGCCCCAATACTCCACGTCGATGATACAATGGCTTTGGCGTCGCGGGTTTTCAGTTGGCCA
>JACMPG010000292.1 GCA_014377625.1 Spirosoma sp. | reverse complement strand
TAAAGATCATCCCAATGGGGATGAGAATTTCATTCTGGAGTAGCCCACTTAAAGTGGTGGGCTTTCAGTCGGTTTCAACCGAAACAAACGAATTCCATTCGTTCTTAAACCTATGGACTTCCAGTCCATAGTCGTTTAGTCTTTTGCTATGAAAATACTCAAAATTACCCTCATCATAAGTTCCCTGCTCATTGGCTTAGCCAGTTTCCGGGCGGGGCAACCTGATCAGAAAATAACCCACCCCGCCAGTTTGGTCGCGCGTGCTGATACGGCCCGGATCGACGCGGAGACGGGTATGATTGACGACCCAAACCTGATGATGGTGAAGGCGCAATGCACCGCCTGTCATTCGTCAAAACTGATTTTGCAGCACCGCTTCACCCGCGCGGGCTGGCTCGACCGGATTCGGTGGATGCAGCAGTACCACAAACTCTGGGACCTGGGCGAATCGGAAAAAGTCGTGCTGGACTATCTGGAGAAACATTACAGCCCGGCTAATCCGCTCAACAATAACGTGTTCCGCCAAAAGTCGCTGCCCACTGCGAAATGGTACAAACTGGAGTAGGTAGGTCAGACAAGAGCCGCATCGGCGGACCGGCCCAACCTACTTACAACGATCATGACCGACCCGATACAACCCGTACCCATTCGCACCCAAACCCGCGTTTGCGAAGTAGCCTGGTTTGATGACCTCTGCGGGGGCGATACGGCCTACCTCGGTACCCTCGACCCTACCCGGCGCAGCAACTACGCCCACTGCGCCGACATCATGCTGACCGCCGACCGGCTGGGATTCGAGAATATTCTGCTGCCTACGTCGTACATCGTGGGGCAGGAGGTGTTGCCGTTTGCGGGGGCAATGGCTCCGCAGGTGGAAAATATTTCGATGCTGGCTGCTATCCGTACCGGCGAGATTCATCCGCCCATGCTGGCCCGGCACATTGCCACGCTCGACCACCTGACCAGAGGCAAACTGGCCATCAACATTATCAACTCCGATTTGCCGGGGCTTCGCGAGGATCATGAACTGCGCTACCAGCGTTGCGAAGAGGTTATCGAGATTCTGAAGCAAGCCTGGACGCAGGACCGAATCGAGTTTGAGGGGCCGGTTTACGGTAAACTCAGTATGTCTGCCGATCCGGTAAAGCCTTACCAGCAAAACGGTGGTCCGTTGCTGTATTTTGGGGGAATTTCGCCCGGTTCCAAAGCCGTGTGCGCCAAACACTGCGACGTATTTCTGATGTGGCCCGAACCCGAAGACGCCATCTACGCTACCATGCAGGACATGAGTCAGCGGGCCGCCGAACACAACCGCACCATCGACTTTGGCCTGCGTATTCACGTTATTGTGCGCGAAACCGAAGCCGAAGCGCGGGCCTATACCAAAACACTGATGGAGAAGTTCGACGCGGAAGCAGGGGCAAAACTCAAAAACCGCACGCAGGATGCGCAGTCGGCGGGGGTGCTGCGGCAGGACGAATTGCGCCAGCAGGCCGACCCCGACGATTTCATTGAGCCGATGCTCTGGATGGGCATTGGCCGGGCGCGGTCGGGTTGCGGGGGCGCGCTGGTAGGTACCCCGGCACAAATCATGGCCAAACTGAACCGCTACATGGACATGGGCATCCGGGCGTTCATCCTGTCGGGCTACCCGCTCATCGAAGAATGTGAGTTGTTCGGTAAACACGTGCTGCCTCATTTGCCCAACGTCAAACTATCCGTTGAGCAGGGCCGTACCCCCGCTCAAACCCCCGTTACGCCCCTGACGACGGGGAAGTTGTGACGTAGCGTAATTGCTGCTGCGTGAGTGGTCCTTCGCCCTAAAGGGAGTCCGCTTGCGCGGCAGCAACTACCAAAGGAATTCCACAAAATCATCCCACCAATAATTTAATATGCTGCAATCCTTAAGTCTGGTCGATACCGTTGTGGTGGTGCTGTTGCTGCTGTTTCTGGTGGTGGCGAGTTTGTATTCGAGTCTCCGCAAAAAGAAAAGCTCGGAAGAGTATTTCATGGCGGGGCATTCGCTGAAATGGTATTCGGTGGCGGGGTCTATTTTCGGGACCAACATCCACGCGCAGCAGATCATTGGCATGATGGGCATTGGGTATTCCATCGGTTTCGCGCAGAGTCACTACGAAGTCTGGGCCGTGCCGGCTATTCTGGTGCTGGTCTATGTCTTTATTCCAATTTACCGGAAGCGGCAGTTTTTCACCCTCTCGCAGTTTCTCGAAAGCCGCTATAATGCCCAAACCCGGCTGGCTTACACGGTGCTGATGATTGCGTTCATCATGATTCAGCTCATCGGCGGGTTTTACATCGGCAGCCGCACGCTGTGTCTTCTTTTTGCCGGTACCGCCTGGGAACCCACGTACCTGAGCGGCATTCTGGTTATTGCGGGCGTTACGATTCTGTTTACGGTCTTCGGCGGGATGGAATCGGTCGTGATTGCCGATAATATCCTGACCGTTATTATGCTGATTGCCGTATTGCTGATGGGTACGCTGACCTACCTGCAACCCGAAATCGGTGGGTTTTCGGGGCTGCTCCGGCTCGATGCCGCCGGGGCCGATAAGATGCATCTGTACCTGCCCGCCAACCACCCCAAACTGCCCTGGCCGGGTATTTTCACGGGTCTGACTATCCTGAATTTCTTCTACTGGACCACCAACCAATACCAGGTACAGCGCGTCCTGGCCGCCCAAACCGAACGCGACGCCAAAATCGGATCGCTGGTGGCGGGTTTTTTAAAACTGCTGATTCCGTTCTTTTCGATTGCTGCCGGAACAGCCGCGTTCTATCTGTTCAAGAGCCGTTTTGGCGAAGGCGTGGTCAAACCCGACGATACGTTTCTGACGCTGCTGCGTACGGTGGTGCCGGTGGGCTACGGGCTGGTGGGGCTGATTCTGGCGGGGCTGATCTGCGCCATCTTTTCGGCCATCTACTCCATGATGAACTCCGTCTCCACCATGCTGGCCTTTGATCTGTACCGTAAATACATCAATAAAACGGCTACCGATAAGGCCACCGTACGGTTCGGTCAGGCGGGAGTGTTTGTGATATGCGTCATTGCTACGGGCCTGGCCTATACCACGTTCGACCCTACTTCGTCCGACAATTTCTTTCTCGTTCTGGCCAACCAGACGTCGTATCTGAAACCGGGACTGGTGGTCGTATTTTTCTGGGGTGTTCTCTGGCCAAAAACGCACCCTCTGGCCGCTGTGCTGGTGCTGGTATGTTCGCCCCTGATCGGTTTCGGCTGCGATTTGCTGTACAATAATGTCCTGACCAACGTGCTTTGGATACGTGATACGTTTGGCGAAACACTGAATTTCCTGTACCGGGTGTTCCTGATTTTTGCGCTCGGTTCGGTGCTGATCTATGGTCTAAGCCACTATTTTAACCGCCGGTTTGGCCGCGTCAATACGCACGACATGACGGTTTCGTTCGGTGGTATTGGCGGAGCGCTGGTTCGGTTTGGGCTGGTGCATGTGCCCATGATCGGGCTGATTTTTGGTGAATGGCTGACGCCCCAAATGGCGGCTTTGCCAGCCGCTCTACTCACGCTACTGCTGTTTGGCTGGTACTGGAAACGCGCCGATGAGCCGCTTCCGTTCTACCAGTCCGACATTTTCTACGCCGGATTGCTCACGGGGGCAATGGTCTGGATCATGTACTTCTTCGCGTAGCGTAGCTGTTTATTTCTCCCTGTTGCGCTCGGCTCGCTTTTGCTGCCACTCTTTTTTGCGTTCCTCGCGCTTCTCCTGCCGGGTTTCCTTCTTCTCAGCGCGTTCTGCTTTCCGTTCGGCTTTTTTCTCGGTCCGTTTGGCTTTGTAGTCTTCTTTGAAGGTCTTGAAAGCATCATTGAGGGTGATGTCGTTATCAATCTCGCCCTTGAACGCTTCAATGTAGGCATTGCGCAGTAC
>JACMPG010000291.1 GCA_014377625.1 Spirosoma sp. | reverse complement strand
TCGAGTTTCAGGCATTCAACCAGTTCGCTCAGTTCAAAGAACGTAGTGGCACCGCCGATTTTGGCCCGCGAGGCACAATAAAAGAAATTCACAGCTTCTTCGCCGTTCAGCTCCACGTACGAATCGTCGGTGTGCAGCGGCTGGCGAGTGTTGCTGGAGCGGTAGCGATCAGGAATCTGTGGATCGTAGGTGATGTCAATCCAGCGGTTGCCGGTCTGCTGACCCGTAGCAATGTCTTCATCGGCAGCGTGGATTTTACCGATGGTTTCGGACAAACGGCTGTAAAATTCATGAACCGGCAGTTCTTCCCTGAATCCGGCCAGGTGTACGACGCGATTACTCAGAACCGCTTCTTTCACGTTCTGGATGGTCTCGTCGAGCGTTGTATAGGGCACCTTCTTAAAAAAATTCATCGCGTCGGGATGGTTAAGTTGAAACTTTCTAACTGTGCAGCAATCGATATAAACCGAGAGCTATTTTGCTATACGCCTGCGACAGAGCCGGAGGCACCAGGTAATTAAGAACCAGTTCTTTCACTTCTTCGCCCGATGGCTGCGCCATTGAAACGTATTTCCACAAAATTGGCAATCGGGCAAGGTATGAACTTCGGTATGGTTCGGCGTTGAACATCATTTTGTAATACCTCGCCATGTTCTTTTGCAGGGGCCGGTTGTACTGGTAGTTCAGTTCCCGGTTAATGCCTTCATACATCGCAATCCGGTTGCGTAAAAATACATCGTTATCGTATTGATCCGTAAAACTGGTACCGCCCCGGTTTTTTCTATAGACCGACATCACCTCCGGCAAGTACCCAATCTTTCCCTGCTTCGCTTTCAGAATCAGCCGGGGAATATCGCCACTAACCGACTCGCGGAACCAGGCCGGATACTCTTTAATGCTGTTCCGGTACATAGTGCTCGACGTAGCCATGAACCAGATTTCGTCCTCACCAATCAGATCGTCAAGCGTGAAAAACGGTTTCGTATCGGGGCTGTTCAGTACGTGCGACGGCGTACCGTCTTCGTAGGTAATCAGCGCATTATGAAAAACGGTTGAACAATCCGGATGCGCGTCCAGGAAGTCGGCCTGCTTCTGTATTTTCAGTGGACTTGTCCAGTAATCGTCGCCATCCATTACCGCGTAATACTCACCTTTGGCCTGTTTCAGCGTCTCCAGAAAGTTGATACCGCCATTTTTGCCGAGGTTCCGTGGGTGAAATACGCCCCGAACTAATCCCGGATATCGTTGCTCATACTCCCGGATAATGTCACGCGTTCGGTCGGTTGAAAAGTCGTCACCAACCAGAATTTCGATCGGAAACGATACCTGTTGCGCCAGCGCACTGTCAATGGCCTGCCCAATGAACCGCTCCTGGTTGTAGGTAATAATAAGTAAGCTAACCTTCATTAAACAACTGCTTCTTTAGCCTTGACAATCTGCTTTTTCCAGCCCTGTGGCTCTTCGTTGTCTGCGGGTTTACCCCAGGGGTCATAGAAGGGCAGGATGCTTACCCACCGGCCCGCAGGGTCGTCCCAGCTAAAGCGGTCAGCAAAACTCGACGGACTTACCCAGTGCGGCAAATCATATCGGAACAGAATCATGTCGCCAATATCCTGATACCCTTCGGTTTCTACGATATGGTCGTTAATGACGTACCCCGTACCACCCGAATTATAGGCTTCACCGTACTGGTTCAGAGCCAGAATCATGCCTACTTTCTGCGGATTGAGCGGGTGCCAGTGCCGTCCAAAAAAGCTGCCACCCAACGGATAATGCGTTACCTGCGGATGAAAATACGGCTGTCCTTTATGAACGCCGAACGTTTCGTGATTGCCCGTCATACTATTCCAGAACTCGCGCACGGGATCGAACACGGTTAACAGCGTTTCCTGAAAATCGGGGTCGAGGTCCTGAATGGCGTCGAACGTATGATCGTGAAATAACTGAGGAGCCTGCTGAATCTTGGCGATGTGCAGCCGCTGTTTGTGCTGGTTATTGTCGAACGTATCGGCATCTTCGGCGAGGGGCGTTTGGGCAGCCCAGGCACGGGTACCGTCAATAACGCGCTGAAGAACGTCCGGCGCGAAACCCGTTTTGATAATGATGATGTTTGGTTCGTTCACCAGCCGCAAGACTTCGGCATACGGAATTTCAGGCACGATGCGACCGTCTTTGACCTCGGCATCGACTTTAATGATGTATTTGGCTACTTCCTGCATAGTATGTTGAAATAGAAAGGACAATTTACGGCCCAACCCGCCAAAAAACCAGTTTCAGCCCGGTTTATTAGCGAGTGGAGACAGGTAAAACTCCGTACATCCCGGCCTGAATATACTGACGCCAATCAATCTTCGGGCTGACTTACGGCATATCCAAATCCTGAAGCCCCAAAACCGTTGCCGTTATAAAACATCGTCCATTGATTCTTGTGTGGGAAGATGTGGCAGTAGTCCATCATCACTGAGTCCCAGCCCTCGTCAGAACGGGCAATAGTAGCCAGCTCGTCTTTGCGTTCCCACGTAAGCCCTTCGCGCGATTCGGCGTACCCAATGCGGTAGCTGCGGCTGGGGTCTGTGCGGTAATGGGTGGCTGAGCGATAGGAAAAATACATTTTGTACAAATCACCATCCCGGAACACGGTAGGCCGGCCAATGGCGTCGGTAAAGTCGTCGTAATCAACGCAAACGTGACCGGTACGCTCCCACTTTACGCCATCCGTCGATTCAGCGTACTTGACATTATAAAACGGCTCGGGGTGTCCATCAATGACTTCGATTTTAGTGCAGGACAGGTACCACATCCGCCACGTATTACCCTCGCGCATGACACACGGCTGCGCAACCCATACCTGATCGTAAATGGAACGGTCCATCAGCGGACCAGTGTGTTTGCGTTCAAACGTCAGCCCACCATCGCGGCTCACAGCCAAACCGATGCCAAGCCGGTAGCTGGCGGTTTCGCTCTTGTTCCAGCCGGTATAGTACAGCCAGATTTCGTCAGCACCGGTTTCTGGGTTGGTCACGGGCAAAAACCAGGACGGCATAGCTCCCGTTTCGTCGAACATACCCACCGCACCTTTGCTCAGACACGGTTTGTCATGGACATAGGTAATGGTTTTCAGATTGTCCGGGTCAAGCTCCACGAACGACGTAGCGGAGGAGATGTTCTCGTCGCGGGTGGCGAAATAGACGCGGAGTTTTTCACCCATTGGGAAGCCGAATGGCACCTGCGCGTGAGTCCGGCTAAACGGCATCTCGCCGGTTGGTTTGTAAATGAGTCCTTGTT
The DNA here is from genome assembly GCA_014377625.1 of Spirosoma sp. Lineage (GTDB taxonomy): Bacteria > Bacteroidota > Bacteroidia > Cytophagales > Spirosomataceae > Spirosoma. The sequence goes on along the minus strand of JACMPG010000291.1, from coordinate 10,709 downwards.
TGGTCCAGTTCATAAGCGTAGCCCGGACCGGTGCGCCGGAGCGATTCACGTCCGGTAGCCGTCAGGCTGTGTATCTTAAGCTGATTATATAACTACGTAGTTAGCCTAACGGCTACCGGACGTGGATCGCTCCGGCGCACCGGTCCGGGCTACAAAAAAAGCCGCCGATACGGGCCGGTCAGGCATTGTATCGGCGGCTCAAATTTCATCGATAAAACCTATTAGACTTTGATTTCAACATCGACACCACTGGGCAAGTCGAGTTTCATCAGAGCGTCAACGGTCTTCGCGCTGCTGCTGTAAATATCAACCAGCCGCTTGTAAGTACAAAGCTGGAACTGCTCCCGCGCTTTCTTGTTAACGTGGGGCGACCGCAGTACGGTGTACTTCTCTTTCTTGGTAGGCAGCGGGATAGGACCGCTAACAACAGCGCCCGTCGACTTGACCGCCTTGACGATCTTCTCAGCTGACTTATCGACCAGCATGTGATCGAACGATTTCAGCTTAATGCGAATTTTCTGACTCATTGTATTGTGGTTCGTTTTATGACACCCCCGTCGAAAGAACCATTTACTCCGGTCGGGTGGCGAATTTCGGGTGCAAAGGTACGGGAAATTCGATAGCGAGAAAAGGAGTAATTAACTCTTTTTATTGAACGTATCTATCAATGGCTTTATATAGGAAAAGGAGTTTGCCGATGGCTACGTCCGGCGCATCCGGGAGTTTGCTATCTCACTCCGATAAGTCACTCAGCAGCGTATCTAACTCACCGGGGTTGAGGTCGGCTTTGTCTTTTTTGTCGTAAATGGTCAGTAAAATGACCTGCTCGTCTTCAGTCACCACGTAGGTAACAATATGCGCTCCTCCGCTCTTTCCGGCACCTTTACTTTGTAATGGCAAGTCGGATTTTATAGCAGCTTTGGCCGAGCGAATTTCCCTGCGTAGGGTTTTCAGCTATTTGCTTGCCTAAAATGGCCAGTTTGGCTTTCAGTGATACATACTTTTTGAGCAACGGTTTGGCTTTTCGTTTAAAGTTAGGTGACGCGACAATTTTATGACTCATTCAGAAAATCGTCTAACGTTTGCATCTGAATTTTGCCTTTCTTGTAGAGTTCCACCTCCTTCAAGGCTTGTTTTACATCCGCGAGCAGGGCTTCTTTAGTCAATGGCATACCGTCCTCGTCGTAGTCTCCGTCACTGTCCAGAGGCAGATTATATTCTTCTTTTATCCGCTCCCACTCTTCAATTGGAATGAATACTCCGGCGGTACAGCCTTTGTGGTCAGAAATATATTGAACGTTCATCGCGGCTTCCGTTGTCTTGTCGGCTGTAAAACTGCAAAAATTAGCCGGGGTTCATACACCAAAACAGGACGCCCGGTTGCCCGAACGTCCTGTTCAATTTGTCATGCTGACCGAAGGAAGCATCTTCAGGCAATTATGCCTTACTTGCTACCACCTTTTTCTTTAGCCACAACAGCTTCCGAGAGGCTCTGCGGTACCACTTCGTAGTGCGCGAAGGTCAGGTTGGCCGTGGCCCGGCCCGACGACATCGTGCGCAGGTCCGTTACGTAACCGAACAACTCCGATAGAGGAACGTCAGCCTTGATGACCTGCGAACCCTGCTTGGTGTCCATGCCTTTCATGATACCCCGACGACGGTTCAGATCGCCCGTGATCGGACCGGTGTATTCTTCCGGCGTCAGAACCTCAACGGCCATGATCGGTTCGAGCAGTTTCGGACCGGCCTGACGGGCAGCCTCGCGGAAGCCCAGACGGGCGGCCATCTCAAACGACAGTGAATCGGAGTCAACGTCGTGGAACGAGCCGTGGAATAACCGAACCTTCATGCTCTGGAGTGGGAAGCCAGCCAATGGACCGTTCTTCAGCGACTCGTCAAAGCCTTTCTGAATGGCGGGGATGAATTCGCGGGGAATTACACCACCTACAATACCATTCACGAAGTCGAGGCCGGGTTGCACAACACCGTTTTCGTCTTCGCCACGGGGTCCGAGTTCAAACAGGATGTCGGCAAACTTACCGCGACCACCCGTTTGCTTCTTATATACCTCGCGGTGTTCAACGCTCTTGGTCAGCTTCTCTTTGTAAGCCACCTGGGGTGCGCCCTGATTTACCTCTACCTTGAACTCCCGACGCATCCGGTCAATGATGATTTCGAGGTGAAGCTCACCCATACCCCGGATGATGGTCTGCCCGGTTTCGTCGTTCGATTCAACTTTGAGGGTTGGGTCTTCTTCGATCAACTTACCAATAGCTTTCGAGAAGTTGTCCTGATCGGCGGTTTTCTTCGGTTCGATAGCGTAACCAATAACAGGCTCCGGAAATACCATCGACTCCAGCACGATTGGGTGCTTCTCGTCCGACAGCGTGTCGCCGGTTTTAATGTCTTTGAAACCAACCACAGCCCCGATATCCCCGGCTTCGAGCCGGTCAATTTGGTTCTGCTTGTTGGCGTGCATCTGGAAAATACGAGAGATACGCTCCTTGTTGCCCGAACGGTTGTTCAGTACATACGAGCCTGACTCCAGCACGCCTGAGTACGAGCGTACAAAGCATAAACGGCCCACGTAGGGGTCAGTAGCAATCTTGAACGCCAGGGCCGCAAATGGCTCCGACGACGATGGCTTCCGCGAAATCTCCTCACCCGTGTCAGGATTGGTACCCATGATGCTCTCTTTGTCCATCGGCGAGGGCAGCAGGGCCATCACGTAGTCAAGCATCATTGGAACGCCTTTGTTCTTGAACGACGAACCGCAGAGCATCGGCACGATTTTCATGCTGATGGTCGCTTTACGCAACGCAGCCAGAATTTCGTCTTCCGAGATCGTGGTTGGATCGTCGAAGTATTTCTCCATCAGGTTGTCGTCGAATTCAGCAACGGCTTCAAGAAGTTTTTCGCGCCATTCGGTCGCTTCTTCAAGCATATCATCAGGAATGGGAATCTCCGTAAAGGTCATGCCCTTATCGTCTTCGTTCCACTGAACACCGCGGAAGTTAACGAGATCGACCACACCCCTGAATTTATCTTCTTCGCCGATGGGCAACTGAAGCGGTACAGCATACGAGCCGAGCATTTCCTTCACCTGCTTACACACGTTCAGGAAGTCGGCACCGGAGCGGTCCATTTTGTTCACGAAGCCCAGGCGGGCCACGTTGTAGTTGTTAGCCAGACGCCAGTTCGTTTCCGACTGCGGCTCTACGCCATCAACAGCACTAAAAAGGAACACCAGCCCGTCAAGTACGCGTAACGACCGGTTCACTTCAACCGTGAAGTCAACGTGGCCGGGGGTATCGATGATGTTGATGTGGTATTTTTCGTCGCGGTACATCCAGTCAACGGTGGTGGCGGCTGAGGTGATAGTGATACCACGCTCCTGCTCCTGCTCCATCCAGTCCATAGTGGCGGCACCATCGTGCACTTCACCGATCTTGTGGCTGACGCCAGAGTAATAAAGAATACGTTCGGTAGTCGTGGTTTTACCTGCGTCGATGTGCGCAGCGATACCGATGTTTCTCGTGAATAATAAATCGCGAGCCATTAGGTTGTTTTATACAGTAAGTTAACTAATCCAATAACAGCCAAAGGGTTCCATTGAGTTCGCTCAGGGGCGTCCTTTGAAATCAGGTCGCAAAATTACTGAAACTCAACCGCAAAACCAATGTGAGAACGGTAAAGGTATACGGGGGTAGGGTGTAAAGGTGGCTGACGCACGTAACTCGCTGGCGTCAGCCACCTTTGTACCCTACCCCCGTACACCTTTACCGTCCCTATTACTCAACTGGGGCCTCTACAATGCTGACGATTTTCCACATGCCCCGCATGTCCTTCAGGTGGACCGTAACGTTGCCGCCGTTGGGGTTGTCGGAGTGCAGCGTCAGGTAGTTGCGGGTAATGAGTTCGTTGTCACGGACGCGCTTTACCACGAAATAGTCACGGTACATGACGGCATATACCCCGCCCGACTGATATTGCCAGTCGCTCTCACCAATGGGTACAGCCAGGACTTTGGCCCCATGTGCCAGTTGCGGACTCATGCTGTTACCCGAAATTTCGAGAATTACGGCGTTTTTATGACCCTTCACCACCGGCTTTCTGACCCGGAATGGTTCGGTCTCCGGCGTGCTGCCACCATCCGAAAAACTCTCGACAAACGTAGCGTAGAACCGCACCGGCACGAACGGAATTTCGACCGTTGCTTCGTCGGCACTAACCATGTTGGCGTTGGCTTCGGGCGAGGTCAGCACGGGCAGATTACCCCGGATTAGGTAGTCGGCACTGATTTGCGGATAACAGGCCAGTAAGCTCATAATGGTATCGTACGATGGTTTGGCCCGTCCGTTCAGAATGTTATAAAATTTGGATGGGTTTTCGCCTAACTCTTTTGCTATCTGATAGATGGTAATGCCAAGTGCATCAAATACCTGCTTCAGTCGGTCCTGAATAGTCATGGGATTATCGATTTTGTCAGAACGAATTGCCATTAATATAGTATGGATATGGTAGCAGTACAATACAAGTCAAGTATATTGCACCCATATTACAACAAAAGTACGCATTAATACAGACGAACGATAATACGAAACGCCACGATTCAACCAAAAATTATGCACCGTAACCGACTTGATAATCACATCCTGCCAACGGTGCTATTCGTGGACATGAACAGTTTCTTTGCATCCTGCGAACAACAGGTCAATTATTGGCTGCGCGGGCGTCCGGTGGCGGTGTGCGTATATACGGGGCGTCATGGCTGCGTTATAGCTGCGTCCATCGAAGCCAAACAACGGGGTGTAAAAACCTGTATGCGACTCGATGAAGCCATGGCCATTTGCCCGGATTTGGTACCGCTCGAAACCCATCCCAACCGCTACCGGGAATACCACGTCAAACTCATCGAGGTGCTGAAACGCTTTTCAGACGATGTGATCCCGAAAAGCATTGACGAGGCTGTGGTTGACCTGACCAATTATCAACTGGTATATAAAGATATGCGGCAGGTGGCGGGGCAAATTAAACAGGCCATCCGGCAGGACGTTGGCGATTACATGCGGTGTTCCATCGGCATCGCGCCGAACGCTTTCCTGGCCAAACTGGCGTCTGACGTTCAGAAACCCGACGGCCTGACCGTCATTACACCCGATACGATTGACGACGTATTGCGCCCGCTAAAACTGACCGACCTACCCGGAATTGGCAAACGCATGGCTATCCGGCTCGAAAACAGTGGCATTTACACCCCACTCGATTTGCGTCGTGCCTCGCCGGAGCGGTTGAAAGCAGTCTGCAAAAGCATTGTGGGCTGGCAATGGCATGTACGACTGAACTTTGGGGGGGAAGTTGATTTAGCTGTTAATGAGGGCTATAAAAGTATGTCGGCCATGCGGACCATATCGCCGGGGCAGCGCACACCTGAGCGGCTGAACGAGTTGCTACAATCGCTTTGTCTGACGCTCGAACGGCGCATGGTTCTGAACGGTGTGTTTTGTCAGAGTATGTCGTTCTCGTGCCGCTACCAGACCGACAAAACGTACAACTATGAGGTAGACTTTCCCGCACCCATACAGGATGGTCCCGAACTCTACCGCGTCATCAGCGAACGTATGGCCAAGTTTCAGCTCGTACACCGCTGCGAACCGGTTCTGAACGAACACCTGCGCTCTATGTGCGTAGTGGTTCACAAATTCATCCCCGCCGATTCGGTTCCGCTCAATCTGTTTGAAGATACCAGCCGCAAAGACAAACTCCGGCAAACGCTGTACACCCTGAAAAACAAGTTCGGTGACGACAAGCTTATCCGTACCACCGAACTGACCACCAACCCGGCGTACCGCGATGTGATTGGCTTCGGAAATATTCGGGATTTGTGAGTTTCAGGAGGGTTGTTACCGCACCGGTAGACCGGCAGAGACGCGCAGAGAGAAAAGGAGATACGCAGAGGAAATAACGCAACTCCGTGAATCTCTTTTGCTCTCTGCGCATCTCTGCGTAACAACTTCAAACGCTCAGCACCTGCTCGTCTGGGCAGAAGAACGTGGTACGTCCCCCTACCGTGCTGCGTTCGATGCGGGTGCCGCAGCGGGGGCAAAACCTATGCGCTTCGAGGTCGTTGTAGGGCGAGGTGTCCCATTCGCGGACGTGGATCAGGAAATTCTTCGGGAAGTCACGGTAGATGGCTTCGTGATGGATGGCCGTTTCCAGTACCAGCCGGATGGCGTCGTACAGGACCTGTATCTGGTCATTAGTAAGGGTATTGGCGCGTTGTTCGGGGTGGATGCGGGCCTGAAACAAAACTTCATCAACAATCCAGTTGCCCAGCCCGGCCACCACACTTTGGTCCAGTAACACCGGTTTTGTCAGCGACTTTTTTCGGCGGATGTTTTCGCTCAACCCGGCCAGCGAAATGTCCAGACCATCTTTCGCAATCTTCTTTTCGGCCAGATACGTGTCCACGTCGCCAACCAGACCGACTCGCTCGAACTTGCGCGGACACAGAAAACCAAGATTAAAACCACTGTCGAACTCGAACACGATGCGGGCAAAGCGGGGCCGGTCGAGCGAAGCGTGGTAATACGCCAAATCGCCGGTCATGCCGAAGTGCATTCGGACAATAACACCGGGTTTATCGGTAAACACGAACAGATTTTTACCGACCCGACGTGTGCAGGTAAACTGCCGGCCAACCAGTTGTTCTACCAGCGTGGCGTAGTCGGTCGTGAGCAGTTTTCGGTCCTCTACGTCAATATGGCGGATGGACTGGAGCATGGCGGAGCTTTCAAGATACTGGCGTCTGATTTCTACTTCGGGCAGTTCGGGCATAGTAATTTAGATGGATATCTGTCGCTGATTAACTTTCCGTCCGGTCAGTTGTTTATAGAGATGGGCTGTCCCGTTCGCCAAGTCATTTGTTGATTATACGGCAAAGTAACTTGTTTTACAGTCGATTAATTTTCAGTTCAGACAATAACGAAAACTACATTTGCGTTGCTTCCTTACCTTATTCGACCGGGCTACCAGTCTTTTAAAACGATCCGCATTGATTTGGTATGAGCGCCTACTTTACAACTAATCAATACCAAATCAATCGTTAAACCAATCCTGTCAATGGAAAATAATCCGCAAAGACCCCGTACCAATGGCGCGCTTCTGGCCGCTCTCGTCATCATGACTATTGCAGCCATAGTGGCCAGCTACCTGTACTTCGACCAGAAAAAGGTGGCCGAAAATCAGGAAATCACCATCTCGGAACGCGTGGAAGAAATATCGACCACCCGCGTGAAGCTCGATTCGATTTCGACGGCCTTAGATGCCAAGATTGCCGAAGTACAGAAACTGGGTGGCGACGTCACGGAACTGGAGAAAGTGAAGGCTCAACTCGAAGACGACAAAGCATCGCTGCGCCGGGGCAACCGGATTTCGATGTCCAAGTACGACGCCAAAATCAAGCAGTACGAAGCATTTCTTATTGAGAAAGATACGCTCATCGCCAACCTTCAGCGCGAAAACGTAACGCTGGCGACCAACGTGCAGGTGCTGGACCAGGAGAACGCCGGGCTGAAAACCGAGCGTCAGCAACTGACCGACTCGGTAACGTCGGTGGTATCGCGCAACCAGGAACTGAGCAGCAAAGTGACCCGCGCGGCTGCTTTGAAAGCACAAAACGTAAAAATCTACGCCGTGAACTCGCGCGGAAAGGTGAAAGATGACGATTCGTACAAAGCCAAGCGGCTCGAAAAAATCAAGTTGACTTACAAGCTTTTAGATAACCCGCTGACCAAAGAGGAGCCGAAAGAAGTCTTTGTCAGAGTGCTTGACCCACAGGGAGCTGTTGTATCGGACATGGCCAACGGGTCGGGAACGTTCATGGTTGATGGCAATGAAACGATTTACACAACCAAACAAACCGTCGACTACACCAATGACGGCAAGAGTGTAGAATTACTATACACCCGTGGTATTCCCTACAAGCCGGGCAAATACACCGTTGAACTGTACTCAGAAGGCTTCCGCATCGGAGCCGGTGAGTTTGCGGTCAGATAACTTTACGTATAATCTGACTAACTCAGAATGATAAAGCGCGGCACCTGACAGTGTCGCGCTTTTCTGTTGCTGTGCCAGACCAAAGTCCCACACAGCCACTATTCTTTCACACCCGTGAAATACGGCACGTTGGGTTGAGTATCCAACGCATTGATACGCAATAACCTGCCCTGTTTTTCCATACCGTTGTTCGTAAACACGCGGTCGATTTGTACGGTACCCAGCACTACATTACCATGAGTCAACTGCACGGCATTATCGGCCCGGCGGCTCAACTGAATGCCCGTAAGTTGCTGACTACCCGGCTTGGGGAACTGATACGCATACACCAGCGAAACAATGCCGTCCGATTCAGGGCGCAATGTTACAACGGGCATCTGACTGGCCGGAATAGCTACACACGACGGGTCCACATAAGGATTAGTGCGATACGCACCGCTTACCTCGCCCGCCAGAGTATTGGGGCTGGGTTGCACGTCGTTCTCCTGCGTACAGGCCGCAAGCGAACCAAGCAACAGATAGAAAAGCAGTTGTTTTTTCATCGGGGTATAGCTGGTTATACACGAGAGACCCGGCCTGATGGTAATCGGTTGCAACGCCCGTTAATTTTCTTTGTCTTCTTCGGCATCCGCACTGGCATCAGCCCACACCCGCATTTCGTTTAGGATCATCGGGCCGAACTGCGTAGTAAACGCTACGTCGGCAGCATCGCGCCCGTAGGCTACGGTAATACGGTTGCCACGCAGTTCTTTCTGGGTAGCGTCGAAAGTAAACCAGCGGCCATCTACGTAGGCTTCAAACCAGGCGTGCATATCCATCGGGTCGAGCTGATACAGATAACCCACCACCATCCGGGCCGGTATGTTCAGGGCGCGGCACAGCGAAATGCCGAGGTGTGTATAATCCCGGCAAACGCCCACGCGCTTTTCGGCGGTTTCAATGGCCGAGGTACTGGCATCGCTCGTACCGTATTCGTACCGCACGTTTTCGCAAATCCACTTCCGAATGGCTTCGGCCTGGTCATAGCCGGGTTCGGCCCCGTCAGTAACCTGCGTGGCCAAATTACCCAGCTGATCCGACTGGCAGTAGCGGCTGGGCAACGTATAGTGCAGCACGTCGTCGGGCAGGTCTTCTACGGGTGTGTAGGGCGCACCGGGGGCTGTATCAATAAAATCGGCGGTTTGTACGGTGGCTGAGAAGTGAATGGAAAACGGCCCTTCGGGTGCCACAACGCGCTGGCAAAGGTTGCCGTATATATCGGTAAACTCCGTTACGTTTACGGCGGGCGTAATCTGATATTCTTCGCGGATAATCCACTGCCCGGCCCCGGAGCGCGGGCGAAGCATCAAAATAAGGGGCGTTGGGCCCTGGGCGTCAAACTGAAGGTTACAGCCAGCGTCGAGTTGCATGAGTTGATTGAATGTTGTGAAGGTAACTCCCAACTAATGGGCAGGACCGTACAATTGTTCCGCTATTTCTTCACGATCATGAACTCCACACGCCGGTTTTGCTGTCGGCCTTCGTCGGTGTCGTTAGTAGCTACGGGTTTACTTTCCCCAAACCCTTTGCTGCCCACGCGGTCAGGTTCGATGCCTTTGCTGATGAAATACTCGCGCACGGCGTCGGCACGGTCCTGCGAGAGTTTGGCGTTGATTTCGTTGGAGCCGGTATTGTCGGTATGGCCGCGCACTTCAATCACAATTTTGGGCGATTCGTTGAGCGTCGTTACGAGCCGGTCAAGTTCGGGACCGGATTCGGACCGCAGTTCGGCCTTACCCGTGTCAAAAAAAATGTTGTTAAGGCGCACCGTCCGGCCTACTTCTATCGGCACCAATTTCAGTTCTTTCCCCTTTATCTCCTGAAACCCTTTCATCTGCGTCAAATCGACGTTATCGCCCTCGGCAATGAAGTCCTTGGCAATGGCCCGCATCGAATACTTCTGACCGTAGGGCAACACAATTTTGTACTCACCCGTAATCGGGTCCGACGTAGCTTCGCCTGCTTCGGCCCCGTCGGGCAGGGTTTGATAGACAATGCGGGCTTCGATGGGTTTGCCGGTGGTCTGGTCGATGACCTTTCCGCTGATGAGCGCAACGGGGTCGGGCCTCATCAGGTCGGGGCGGGTTACGTCGGTCTGGGCTACGTCGTTACCCCCACCCACTTTACCGGGCTGGTTGGCAGGCTGGTCGTCGGCAAGTTTGACACGGACAATATCCCCTTTGCCGAGGGTATTTTTAAAGGTTGTCAGGTAGGCATAATCACCCGATGCGCCGAGGGTGTAATAGGCGTCGTAGCCATCAGTATTGATTTTAGGGCCGAGATTCACGGGTTTGCTCCAGTGTTTCCAGGTTTTATCGACGCGCTTGGTTACGTAGATGTCATTACTGCCCAGCCCGCCCTCGCGGTTGCTCGAAAAGTAGAGCGTAGCCCCATCTGGCGCGAGGAAGGGCGTGGTTTCGGTGAATTTGGTGTTTACTTCCGGGCCGAGGTCCATCGGCTTGCTCCACGACCCGTCTTTCTGCCGAAAACTAACGTAGACATCGTCTTCCTTACTGTTCTTTTTCTCGCTGAACGCCATCAGCAGCACCTTACCATCGGCAGACAGAAACCCGCAGTCGAACTGGCCTTTGCTTAGGTTTACGTAGTTCGGG
>JACMPG010000290.1 GCA_014377625.1 Spirosoma sp. | reverse complement strand
GCCCCAACGGTGTCCCTGGTGGGTACGGAGACGGTGGCCAAACCGTTGCAACTTAAGTTATACCTCGAAGCCAGCGGCAGTATGTTTCCCTACGATGCCCCCGGCGGCAACGGCGCGTTCAAGCGCACGCTCAACGATTTACTGACCGAATTCGACGCCATCAATGCGGGTCAGGCAAAGCTGTTTGTGGTCAACACTGAAGTGAATCCGCTGGGGCTGACCCTGCCGGAGTTCTTCCGGGAGAAGAATATTTTTACCGTTGCCAAAACGAAGGGCAAAACCACCAGCACCGACTTTGAAGGTATTTTCAAAACGATTCTCTCCGAAACAACGGGCGACGAGCTGAGCATTCTGGTGTCAGACCTGATTTATTCCGACCCGAAACTGGCGGGTATGAGTGCGCAAAAAACGCTTGACGCAGCCAGTTCGCTGATGACAACGGTGTTCAATTCCCACGCCAATACTCACTCCATGCTGGTGCTGAAAATGGCCGCCGGTTTTGACGGGACGTATTATAGCTGGAACAATGCCAAACAGAAATACACGGGTCAGCGGCCCTATTACCTGTGCCTGATTGGTCGGCGTGAAACCATGCAGCGGCTTCTGAGTGACCCGGCGTACCAACAAATCCGGCAGTTTGACCAGTTGCCGGGCTACGAAGATTCGTGGTTCTTCAACGCCGGTGGCAGCGTGTCAGCCGAACCGTTTTATACGGTACTCGTTAATGATCCCGCCCGCAAAGGCCGCTTCAAACGTACTGATGACGAAACACGCAGCCGCGCCAAAGCCGTACATAGTCTTACCGACGTGCAGCCCGACGTAACGGATAAAAGCCTGACTATTCCCGTGGCCGTTGACCTGTCTAATACGCACCTGCCTGCGTCGCTGCTGACCGATGCGAGTCAGTATGTAGTGACGGGTAAAGATGATTTTCGGGTAACGGCGGTGCAGCCGTACAGCGGGGCCAACGGCACAACGCACAAGCTGTTGCTAACCACCACCCGCCCCGCCCGGGGCGACCGTCCGGCCATTATCCGGCTGCGCCGACAGTTTCCGCCCCGCTGGATTGCCAAAACCAGTACCACAACCGATATTCCGCCCGATGCCACTACTACCTTTGGTCTGCAAAACCTGTTACAGGGCGTCGAACGAGCTTATAATCCCAATAACCAACCCGCTTATTTCACGCTAACACTTAATTTAGAGTAAGTGAATGATAGAATAGCTTCGCTTGAGAAGGCACCGGACGGTATTCTATCATTCACTCATTCGTAATTCACTCATTAAACCATGGAAGAATCACTGTATAATTTTTACAACCTATTCGTTAACAGCGCATTGCTGGAAGATCTGTATCAGGAAGAGTTGCTGTCGCCCATGACCTGGACCGCCATCGGCATTGCATTTGTGGTAGCGGTTGCTTTTTACATCTGGCCGTTCAATAAAGTTAGTTTCAGCGGCTTCGGTAGCTGGCTGACCATGCTGGGCGTCAGTGCGCTGACTCTGTTCGTGATTACACTCGTTACCTGCTATCAAAAAGCCGGGCAGGAAATTCTGCGCGTCGATGCCGACCCCGACCAGGGTATGTTTTTCGACCAGAGTGTGAGCGTATTTGTCAGTTTCGCCTTTACGATGGCCCTGCTGACGGCGGTAATTTTCTTTGTTATCTCAATGATTATGAAAGGCTTCAGCAGCAACGCCAAACACCGGCCCATGCTCTGGCCGTCGAAGTAAATAGAGTTATTACGCAGAGATGCACTGAGACAAAAAGAGATACGCAGAGGAAGAAGGCGGGGAGATAAAATAGTCTCTGTGCATCTCTCCTTTTTTTCTCTCTGCGTATCTCTGCGTAATAACCCCTCAACTCAATAACTCTATGGCTAAATTATTTGTATTCGCCATTGGCGGAACCGGCTCGCGGGTGCTGAAGGCCCTGACGTTTTTGCTGGCGTCGGGCGTGAAGCTCGAAAATACCGACGAGGTCATCCCTATTGTGCTGGACCCCCACGCCACCAACGATGACCTGCTGCGCACCAAAGAACTGCTGCGCGAGTACGGCAACATCCGCGCCGGGCTGCAAACCAAACCCACCGAAGGGTTCTTCAGTACCGAAATCAAAACCCTCAACCGATCCATCGGTGGCAACGCGACCATTGCCGATACCTACGTGTTCGAACTGCAGGGCGTACAGCAGGAGAAATTCAAGGACTATATCAACTACGAAGGTCTCGACGCGACCAATAAAGCGCTGGCGAGTCTGCTGTTTTCGGATGAAAACCTCGAAACCAAGATGGACATCGGCTTCGTAGGCAACCCTAACATTGGCAGCACGGTACTGAATCAGTTTCGGTATTCCGATGTCTTTCAGGCCTTTGCCGAAAACTTTGGAGCCAACGACCGGATTTTTATCGTCAGTTCCATCTTTGGCGGTACGGGTGCGGCTGGCTTCCCCATCCTGCTCAAGAACATTCGGGGGGCGCAGGCCATTGGACAGATTCCAAACCCGGCGTTTCTGCGCGACGCCAAAATCGGGGCCGTAACGGTGATGCCATATTTCAGCCTGACCACCAGCGACAATAAGCTGATTGACCCGGCATCGTTCATCGCCAAAACAAAGGCCGCTCTGGGCTATTACCAGAAAGGTGTGAACCCATCGGTCAACGCGCTGTACTATATCGGCGACGACCAAACCAAAGCCTACACGTACGACCCCGGCGCGGGCGGCCAGAAAAACGAAGCGCACTTCGTAGAAATGGCCTCAGCCCTGTCCATCGTCGATTTTATGGCCACCCCCGACAGTTCGCTGGAGGTCAGCAACGGCAAACCGACGAGTCCGGTTTACAAAGAATTTGGCATCGAGCAGGACGGTATCAGCGTTCAGCTGGGCAGTCTGGCCGGCGCTACGAAGCAGCTTGTTAGTCTGCCCCTGTCCAAAATGGCCCTGTTCAGCACGTACGTGAGTCAGCGCATCAAGTCGGCGGCTGGTACGGTGCAGTGGTCCAAAGCCAACCCGCAGTTGTCGACCCCGTTCCTGAATTCACAGTTTTTTACCAGCATCAAGAATTTCGACGCGGGGTTTCGGCAGTGGCTGACGGAGATGCGCAACAACAAGCGGTCGTTTGAGCCATTTCTGCTCGACGCGGCCAACCTGGGCCACACGGTTCGGGGCTTTGAACCGAAGAAGAAAGGCATTTTCGGGGGCGAGTCCGACGTAAAACTCGACATCGTAGACGACCTCGACCAGACACTCAACAAAACCGCCGAGGGTAAAGCCTACGTTAGCGAAGCCGATAAATTCATCCAGTTATTCTCTGAAGGCACCGACCGGTTCGTCCGCGAAAAACTGCCTAAGGTGCTTGATTATTAATGTGAAATTTGGGATTGCATCGGCGCACCGATACGATCCCACCCCCTTTCTATGCCAACAACCCTCAGCTTACATAACCCCACGCCGGGGCTGCACTGGTACGTGAGCAAGCCGCTTGGTACCGACCAGATTGCCGCCATCCGCGACCCGCAGGGCGGGCAAACTGTAAAACAGCCCACCTCCATTCCGAGTCCGTTTGCGCGGATGGATCTGGTGCGGGCGGCTTTTCTTAACCTATCGCTCAAACCCGACCTCAGCGGCTCGGTCAACGACCAGCGCGTGGTGTCGGACACGCTCGACGTGGGTGAGTTGTTTTTCAATTACGATAAGCTCAAGGCTCTCGTCACCATCGTACCGTTCGACGTTCGCACCGATCTTGACCGGCTGCGCAATTCGTCCAACCAGGGCCACCGACGGCTGGGCGACGCCCTGAAACTGTTTCTGGATCAGGATGCACCCGAATATAATTTCGACCAGATAAACCGGCTGTTTGTACTCAGCTACCGGGGGCGGGTCATTGGCGGTACGTCGCCGAAGACGCTGTTCTTTTCGTCGGGCAATGACCTGAGTTGGGTGGATGAGACGGTGGGTAATCACCGGCTATTCAGCACCGACACGCGGCCCCTGCACCAGCGCGACATCGAGTATCAGAAGTTCTGGTACGCCCTGAAACTATTCATGCCCAACTTCCGCGACCGGTTCCGCGAAGTCGATGATTACCTAAACCGTAGCCGCGCCCTGCTGCAACAGCAAAACCCGGCTCTGTTTTACGAACACATCGAGCAGCCCAACGGCCAGCAATTGCTGACGCAGGAAAAGTTTACGAATGAATTTGAAGAACTGACCACCGGCCCCGGCGACATTGTGGAGGTGCTGGGCTTCCCGCTCCGCAAGAAAAAATCCGATGCACGGGCCATCGACCAGGTCAGCGATTTCATTATCAAGTCGGATAAGTACACGCGGCTCAACACGGGCAAACCCCGCCCTATGGCGTTGCAGAACCGCTTTTTCCGGCAGTTCACCTACGTACCGCAAACGCAGTGGAATCCCAACACACCCGTGCCGTATGTGGCCCGCGAATCGTGGCGCGACAACCAGCGGCCCCTGCCCGGACAGCCCGGCAACTACCCCTGGCTGACGGTCAGCGATTTTCTGGAGCCGTATCTGGTGCGGTTACCATACCCCACCGACCGGGGCCGTTTTTTCGACGGAAACTTGCAGGCACCCGGCACCGACAAAGGCTACCTGCTGCCCCTGAAAAAAGATTTCTTCGATTTCTTTGATGTCGGTGATTTGCTGAACGGAAAAGTCCGGTTAAAACTAACCCCGCAGGCCGGGGGCGTCAGCGTCTCGCTCGACATCCCGGTTACGGCACCGGGGCAGCCCGGCAACCAGTTCGTGACCTTCGAGCGGACGTACAGCACCAGCACCGCAGCCCCCAACGAAGCGAACAATGAGGGCGTGATTGTCGAGAACTCATTTACGGTCAACGTCTATCCGTTTGTGCGGTCGGGCAGCGTAGCGGTTCCCGCCGACTACCGGGTGCAGCTCATCGAATCGGGTTTCGACAGTCAGAATCAGTACGAGTTGGCGTATTTCGATGGGAATACCAATGCCGAAGTCGCGCCAGAATCCATCCATCAGCGTACCGTTCGGCAGCAGAACACTGACGGATCGAGCGTGTATTACGTCCTGCGCAGCGAGTTTGACTATGCGCAGGTGAACGTCCGGGGCGATGGCCGCGAGATGCACGGATTACTCGTGCCACGCTGGCAGGAATACAGCGGAGGCAGCAAGCAGTTTGCGTTCTCAGTCGATTTCGGCACCACCAACACCCACATCGAATACAGCGTGGACGGCGGCACCCCGCGCCCGTTCGATGTGGCCGAACTGACCCCGCAGGTGGCCACGCTCGTGAATCCGGCGCAGTACAATGCGGCCCTGTTCGAGTTGTTTGTGCTGTATGACCTGGAGTTTGTACCGCCCACCATCGGGCCGGGTCGGGTGGACAGTTTCCCAACGCGTACCGCCATTGCTGAGCCGCTGAACCTGAGTTTCAACCAGCAAACGCAGGCCCTGGCCGATTTCAATATTCCGTTCTACGTAGAGCGGCAGCCCGCCGGGTCCAATCGTATCACGACCAATTTGAAATGGGCCAAAAACAACGACCAGACCGAACGGCGCGTGGAAGCGTTTCTGGAAGAGTTGCTGATGCTCATCAAGAACAAAGTCCTGACCGAGGGCGGCAACCTGACCCAGACAACAGTGTATTGGTTCTTCCCGGCCAGTATGACACCGGGCCGCGTGAGCCAGCTCCGCGCCGACTGGCAGGAACTTTACAACCGTTACATTGGCGGCTCGTCCGGGCGGCTGCGCGAGGTATCGGAGTCGGTGGCTCCGTTCTATTACTACAAGCAGAACCCCACCCTGAGCGCGTCGGCCCGGCCCGTGGTGAACGTTGATATTGGCGGAGGCACGTCGGACGTAGTGGTCTATGAGCGCAACGAACCCCGTCTGTTGACGTCGTTCCGGTTTGCGGGCAACGCCATCTACGGCGATGCCTTCAGCGAGTACGGCGCGGCCAGTCACAACGGTTTCGTCAGGAAATACGCCGACAAGATTCAGACGCTCCTGAACAGCCAGAACCTGACCAACCTGAGCGATAACAACCGGCAGATGCTGGAAACCAACCGCTCGGAAGACATCATGGCATTCTGGTTCTCCATCGAAAAAAGTAACGACGTAAAGGCCAAGTCGATGCTGTCGTTCAACGGGATGCTGGCCAAGGACGAAGACCTGAAAATTGTCTTCGTGCTGTTCTACACGGCTTTGCTGTACCACATTGCGCAGTT
>JACMPG010000289.1 GCA_014377625.1 Spirosoma sp. | reverse complement strand
CCTGAACGTCATTAAAGGCTTCATGGGACAAACTACGGCGTTCAAGAAGGCATACATCAAGCCCGAAGTGGTGATTCTGGCCGAAAACCGCGCGGCTGGCGAAGCCCGCTACATCCACAGCCCCTACGGACGCGGCTTCTTCACCTTCTACGGCGGCCACGACCCCGAAGATTACCGCCACGAAATTGGCGAGGAACCCACCGACCTCAACCTGCATCCCAACTCTGCCGGGTATCGCCTGATTCTCAACAACATCCTGTTCCCTGCCGCCAAGAAAAAGAAGCAGAAAACGTAGCAGATACTCATGAACACCTTTACCGAAACGCAGCAATTCCGTCAATGGTGGGTTTGGGCTGCTCTGGCACTCATCCTTGCGTTTGCGGTTGTCCCATTCATCGTCGTGGGCTTCTGGCGGACGCCCATCGGCTGGCTGAATTTCGGCGTTTTGTCGCTGGTCATCTGGCTGGTTTTTGTCTGGCGTATGGATACCCGCTACGATAAGGAAGGCGTTCATTACCGCGTGTTTCCGCTAATCGGCTGGCGCACGATTCGCTGGGTTGACATGGCTACGTCCACCGTTACCACATACGGCTTCGTGGGCTACGGCATCCGCTGGAATTTCGGCGAGTGGGTATATAACGTAGCGGGCAATCAGGGGCTGCGCATCAAAACCACTACCCGCAAACGCATCCTGATCGGCACACAACGCCCTGACGAATTACGGGCGTTTCTGCAACAGTTAGCTGTATTACTCGTCTGATCTGTTTCCCCTCCAGAATTGCCCCCAAATTGCCGGGTACATTTATAGTCTATCAGATTACCTCTTTTCGATGAAATTATTCGTTGCCTTTCTCTTCATTGCGCTCTCAACGCTGATTACTCAGGCACAACCGAGTACCGCAACGCTGTCAGGTACGGTCAGGGGTGGCAAAGCACCATTGCCGTTTGTGAACGTGACGCTACTGACGGCAAAAGACAGTGCTTTCGTGACCGGTGCCATCACCAGCGAAGACGGCCTGTTTACCCTATCGGGCGTTAAACCGGGCAGCTATCTCCTGAAAATCAGCTATATCGGCTACCGGCCCCAAACCCTGCCCGTGCTGGTGGGGCAGCTAAGTACGTTTCTGGACCTCGGCACCCTTTCACTCACCGAAGTCGTAGCGCAGCTCGGCGAAGTTACCGTTACGGCCCAGGCCGATGCCGTGGCCGCTACGATGGACAAGAAAACGTTTACGCTGGCCGATAACCTCAGTCAGGCAGGCGGGTCGGCCCTCGACGCTATGCGCAACCTGCCGGGCATTACGGTCGATAACGACGGGCAGGTGCAACTGCGGGGCAGCAAACAGGTTATGGTCATGATCGACGGCAAACAAACGGCCCTGACGGGTTTTGGCGGGCAGTCGGGGCTGGCTAACCTCCCGGCGTCGGCCATCGACAAAATCGAGATTATCAACAACCCGTCGGCCAAGTTTGACGCCAATGGCAATGCCGGGATTATCAACATCATCTACAAAAAAGAAAAGAAAGAAGGATTCAACGGTAAAGTGGGGCTGTCGGCGGGGGTCGGTGCGTTGTGGGTGAAGCAGGCCAACTTTCCCGGTATCCGACCGCAATACCAGAACACGCCCAAAATAAACCCGTCATTATCGCTGAATTACCGAAAAAACAAGGTCAACGTGTTTTTTCAGGGCGACAACCTTTACACCCAGACGCTCAACAAAAACGAGTTTTCTGACCGTTTTTACGACACCGGCCAAGTAGTACGGCAACAGGTCAAACGTAACCGAAATACCAACATCATTACGGGCAAAACCGGCATCGACTATTACGCCAACGACCGCAACACGTTCACGTTTTCGGGACTGTTCAGCAGCGAGAAAATCATTGACCGGGGCGACCAGCCGTTCTTTAACGCCAGTCTCTCCGAACGGCTGCGGCTGTGGCAGTTTCTGGAAGACGAACTCAAAACGACCGTAACGGCGTCGGGTACGTGGCAGCACAAATACAGACAGCCGGGGCGGTTACTGAACGTGGGGCTAAACTACACCTTCCACCGCGAAGACGAGAAGTACTTTTTCACCAACATCCTGCCCACCTTCACAGGCATAGACTCGTTCAAACTCCTCTCCGACGAACACGTGGGTGATCTGACCGTCGATTACACGCAGCCCACACGCTACGGACGGTTTGAAGCCGGGGTCAAACTGCGCCGTCGGATCATTCCAACCAACATGCAGTTTTTTCCGGGGCTGAATTCCCCTTTGGACAGCAACGCGGGCGGGCGGGCTACCTACAATGAGATCATCCCGGCCCTGTACGGTACGTACCTGTTCGAGACCAAAAAGCTGGAAGTAGAAGCCGGTTTGCGCGTGGAGTACGTTGACCTGCGCTATGAGGTTGACCCAAATCACAACACCTACAAAAGCAATGGCTACCAGTACGCGCAGCCGTTTCCAAACCTGCGGCTGGCCTACAAACTCAACGATAACAATCGGCTGTCGTTTTTCTACAACCGACGCGTGGACCGGCCCAACGAAGTTGATATCAGGATCTTCCCGAAGTACGACGATGCCGAAATAATCAAGGTGGGCAATCCCGCACTACGCCCACAGTTCACGAGTTCGTTTGAGCTGGGCTATAAATCGGGCTGGGATGCTGGGTATTTATATTCGGCTCTGTACCACAAGGAAATGGAAGGCACCATTACCCGCATTGGCAGCATTGTACCAGGAAGTACGCTGATTTACAACATCTTCCAGAATGCCGAACGCAGCCGAAACACGGGCTTGGAGGTGGTGCTGTCGCAAAATCTGGCCAAGTGGGGAACGCTGAACCTGAACCTGAACAGCTACCAAACCACCATCGACGCTTTTTCGGTCGTAAACCTCTATCCGGTGCGAAACGTGTTTTCGGCTAACCGGCAGCAGCTGGTGTCGGGCAACGTGAAGCTAACGGGCCTGTTCCGGCTGCCGAAAAGCATCGACGCGCAAATTACGGCCCTCTATCTGGCTCCCGACCTGGTACCACAGGGCCGCATCGACTCGCGCTTTTCGATTGATTTAGGCCTGAAGATGCCGGTTCAGAAGGGCCGGGGCGAGGTGTTTCTGAACGCTACGGACGTGGCTAACACCCTGCGCATTCGCCGGACGGTGCAGGGCGATGGTTTCAACTACATCAGCACCGATTACTTTGAAACACAAATAATCCGACTGGGCTACAACCGCAAGTTTTAGCAGACAACCTGCTCAAAGCGCAAACAGCGCATCGACGGTCAGTTGCAAATCGGACACTGCCGGAGCCGCACTGACCACATCAGCGTCGAAAAGCGAACTGAGCGAGCGGGGCGATAGCAACACCCGCACCATACGTAACTCTGCATAAACGTGCCAGACAACCTGCACCCCCGCCCGGAAATACTCGCCTACTTTCTTCTCGATTTTATTGGCTTTGTCATGTTCAGAAATAATCTCGACCACAAACGCCGGCACCGGATGCCCGCCAGCCGTTGATTCCCGAATCTGTTCATCAGAAAACAACGCCATATCGGGTCGGCGCATCTGCTGGCTGGTTAGCCAACACTCTGTTTCTTCAAATAACCAGTGTCCTTCCTGAAAAGCGTTGGTTGATTGAAACTGCTTTTGAATGTTTCGTACCAGATATCGTTCTGTGTTTTGCATGGCGTGTAATTGCTCAGCGTATTCTCCGTCGTATTCATACAGGAAGCCGTCGTCGGGGTTCCAGTTCAGAAACTCCACTTTAGTCATCGGTATTTTGATGTCCGCTACATCGAAGTCGTCAAGCAGTGTGTTTTCCATGATTGGCGTTGCTTTTTCGTAAATCTACGTAATTCAGGTCAATACGAGAACCAGTCGGCAGCGGTCAGGCTGGGGTTTTGGCTCTCGAGCCGGCGTTCCAGATCGTCGGGGAGTTTCGGGAAAAAGTCAATACCCGTCAGCCGCTCAATCTGATCGACGGGTACCACAAACGTGAGTAGCGACTCGCTGGATGGTTCGTTGTTGAGCAGGAAGCCAATCATGCGAATGTCGGGCGCGTTGCAGTACAGAATCACTTTATAAAACTGCTGGGGAACGCTGACTTCGGTGGTTTTGCCGATGGTGGGCAAGCCCCGCTTCAGCACCGAGCCCGTTACTACGTACACGCCGTTGTCACGAACGGCCCAGGTACGGACCAGTTCTTCGAGTTCTTTCCAGATACCCCGGTTAAACTGCGGGGCCTGCGGGCTGACGTTACTCATGTAAAACGACTCGCGCATCATGCGCTGCGAGAACTTAAAATCGCCCGCCGGGGCCAGGTGTCCCCGATCGTAGCCGGAGCGCGTGTAGTCAGAAGGCAGGGCCGTACCAGTTCGCACCAGCGGATCGGGTTTGAACTGTTCGCCACTGCGGTCGGCGTCGCCGGTGGTCTCGTAGCCCAGCAGTGGGTACGCCACCCAGTCGGCCACTTTATATTCGTCGCGGTAGCGCAGAGTATAGCCTTCGTGCTGAATGATATCGTCCTGGCTGGTGAAGGCAGGCAGACCGAAGTTGGGCTGTTTCTCGAAGTCGAAGCGCTTATTGCCCGTTACGGTACCGCCCATTGGGCCAGTTCGGTTGCTCGGGCTGGCCCGCTCGTCAGAAGCCCTGTCAGGAACGCGGCTGTCCGAAGCCTCAGCAGAGCGATCGTCGGTGGCTACGTCTTCGATTTCCGATGGCTCCGGGGATTTGTAGGGGTTTTCTTTCGGTTCGTCATGCCGGGACGAGCGCAACCCGATAGCCGACCGAATATCGTTCCAGAACGCCACCACGGGCTGGGTTCTCCCCCCATAGTGAAGGAACAGTCCGATCAGGAAAAACACGAACAGCAGCAGCAGCGTGTTATTGGGAAACCGAAAACCCCGGCGGGCAGAATTTTTCATGCGTTATCTTTTGTTCAAAGTTAGCTAATGTCAGCGATGGTATAGCCTGCACCGGTGCAGGCTATACCATCGCTTCTCAAAAGGACAGCTTATCGAACAGTAAACCTTGACCAATAAAAAAACTTTGGAAATTGTTGTCATTGGCGGAGGGGCCGCCGGTTTTTTTGGGGCCGTTACAGCCGCCGAAACCTTTCCTGACGCCCACGTTACAATCCTCGAAAAAAACCGCACCGTACTCAACAAAGTCCGCATTTCGGGCGGGGGGCGGTGTAACGTGACGCACGCCTGTTTCGACAACCGAAAACTCGTGAAGCATTACCCGCGTGGCGAAAAGCCGCTGCGTCCACTGCTCGATCAGTTCGATGCCAGGGCCACGGTGCGCTGGTTCGAGAGCCGGGGCGTCGCACTCAAAACCGAAGCCGACGGGCGGATGTTCCCGCAGTCCAACACGTCTGAAACCATCATCAATTGCCTGCTCGATACCGCCGACCGACTTAACATCGCGGTTCGGACAAGCTGCGGGGTCGATACACTCACCCATAACGGCGACCGCTGGCAGATCACCCTGCTCACCGGCGAAACGCTGCTGGCCGACCGCGTGCTGGTAGCTACCGGGGGCTATCCGCAGATAAACTCGTATGGCTGGCTACCCACGCAGAACGAACCGATTCATACACCCGTCCCCTCGCTGTTTACGCTCAACGTACCGGACAGCTACCTCCTGCCACTGGCAGGTGTGGCCGTACCAGATGCCAGAGTCTTTGTAGTAGGCACCAAACAGGAACAGCGTGGACCCGTCTTGCTCACACACTGGGGCTTTAGCGGACCGGCCATTCTACGACTGTCGGCCTGGGCCGCCCGCGAGCTGGCCGAACGCGATTACCGCTTTACCCTCCGCATCAACTGGATACCCAACCTGAACGACAATACGCTTCGGTCCGTGTTGCAGGACGTTCGGCAGCAACAAGCCCGCAAACTCATTACGTCGCAAAATCCGTTTGGTTTGCCCGCCCGATTATGGCAGGGGCTGGCCACTGAGTCGGGCATACTACCCGAACAACGCTGGGCCGATTTGCCGGCCAAACTCAGCAACCGGCTGGCCGAGCGGCTCACCAACAGTCAGTTTCAGGTAACGGGCAAAAGCACATTCAAAGACGAATTTGTAACCTGCGGGGGCATTTGTCTGGACGCGCTGAACCCAAAAACGCTCGAAAGTAACACGCAGCCGGGCCTTTTCTTCGCGGGCGAGGTGCTGAACGTAGATGGCATTACGGGTGGCTTCAACTTCCAGAGTGCCTGGACCACCGGCTACGTAGCGGGGTTAAATGTGGGGCGTCACTCAAAATAATACCCAAAAATAATGCCCATCTCGTCTTCGCTGGTCAGGCCGAAGCCAATCGTCTTATTCGTCGTATTGTTATACGTGATTTCTGACGTGAGCCCCTCCCCCGCTTTCAACTCGATAGGCGTTTTGAAAGTAATGATGTCGGGGTGTTCCCAGTCGGTGGAGGTGTAAACAATTTCGCCGTTGCGGGTGCCGCCTTTGATTTTAATCACGAATTTCTCACCAGTCTTGTGCATGTGCGAGGTTAGTGTCAGAATTTTTCGCGCTTTGCTGACCAGAAAATCTTTGCTGAGCGTCACCCGGCTGTTGGCTGGAATGGTCAGGCTGGTATTACCCAGATCGAGCGTCTGCACCACCTGCGTTACCCGCGCTTTGGGAACGGTATAGAGATTGAACTGTGCTTCGCCTTTCGTCACGGCATCGCTCCGGTTCACGTAATGCGAGTTCAGATCGAGGGAGGCACCGGCAGGCAGCAGCAGGGCCATACCTTCGGGAAATGTATAATCCTGATACTGCGCCTGCGCCCCGGCAAAATATACGTGGTTCGACATGGTCAGGGCGGTAGCAAAATTCAGCGAATTGTCGGGGTTGCGCAGGTCGCGGATGTCGTTCAGGCCCGGCAGTATCGTCTTACTCCGGAAATCATACGCCACAAAATGGTGACTGCCGTTCCGCATCTTAATCTCGTAGCGGTTCACGTACATATCCTGCGCGTTGCCAACGGATTTTCGGATGAACAGTTCGCGCTCAAATTTCGGCTGGATATCGAACAGCGGTACACTCATCTGAACGCCCGCGCCGGAAGCGGGTGCGGGCAGTGGTTCATAAACGGCAATGGTGGTGGTTTTATCATCCAGCAGTTTAGCATCTACTACGCTACCCGTCTGGGGTGCGCCCGCTTCGATCCAGCGACGCACGAACTCGATCTGCCCATTGGAGAGTTGCGCGTTACCCAGCGGCATGGGGTTGCCATATTGCTTGTTGCTGTGATGACCGGCATCGGTATAAAGCTTGTGGTACAGCAGGCTCTCCAGCGAGGCAAAGGCTTTTACGCGCTTCAGCCCGTCGGTTTTAGCCGCGCTGTTTTTGGGATCAACACCCACCAGATTCTGGTATGACACGGCAGGCGTCAGCACCAGCCCGTGCTGTGAAAACGACGGGTCCCGGTCTGACGCGTGACAGCCCGATGTGGCACAGGACGGCGTCAGGATTTTTTCCTGCATCAACCCGAACGATGACAGCTGGCCGGGCAATGGGATCGTATCATCAGTAGCGGCTTTCTGACAAGCGGTCAGGTTCAGCAGGGCAATAGCTGCACCCATGCTCAGGGTTAGGCGGGTATATGTCAACGCGTTCATTGTCGGATAGTAAGTGTCGTTTATTTCACAAAGAAACGACGAATTTCCCGGGAATAATACGACCGCATCTCCCTGATGTTCAGGCTCGTTCTTCCCAGACCCGCGCTACGTTCACGATTACCTCCACAGCGCGTTGCATATCCTGCACCGATACCCACTCCTGCCGCGAGTGAAAGGCGTGTTCGCCCGCAAAAATATTCGGACAGGGCAGACCCATGAACGACAGCCGCGAACCATCCGTACCGCCCCGGATACTCCGCCGATGGGCCGACAACCCCGCCCGCCGGATAGCTTCGAGCGCATTCTCAACCACAGCAGGATGCTGATCCAGCACGACCTTCATGTTGCGATACTGCTGTTTCACCACGAAATCGGCTTTCGAGCCGGGGTAGTGTTGCAGTGCGTCGGTAAGTTGGTTTTGCAGGTACGTTTCTTTCTCCTGCAAACCGGCATCGGTAAAATCGCGGATGATGAACTCCAGCACCGCCTGATCCTGATTGCCTTCGAGCCGGGTTGGATGCACAAAGCCTTCCTTCTCATCGGTGGTCTCGGGCGAGAGTGCATTTTTGGGCAGCTCAGCCAGCAGGTCGGCGGCAATTTTCAGCGCATTTTCGAGTTTCCCCTTCGCAAAACCGGGATGCGTACTGACACCCTGAATGGTGATTTTTACGGCATCGGCAGAGAACGTCTCGTCTTCCAGCGTCCCCAGAGACTCCCCATCAATAGTATAGCCAAAATCGGCCCCCAGCTTCTGGATATCCACCTTTTCAGTACCGCGCCCTACCTCTTCGTCGGGCGTAAAGAGTAGCCGGATTGTGCCGTGCTTTATCTCCGGGTGTTCCATCAGGTACTGCGCGGCATCCATAATTTCGGCCAGTCCTGCTTTATTATCAGCTCCCAACAGCGTAGTACCACTGGCCGTAATGATGTCATGGCCCAGCTGATGGTGCAGGTCGGGGTGATCGGCCACGCGAATGGTTTGTGGTTCGTTACCTGCCGGATAATCGGGCAGAACAATGTCCGTACCGTCGTACTTTTTATGGATCAGTGGCTTCACGCTCGCACCGGTCACGTCGGGCGAGGTATCGACGTGCGAACAGAAGCAAATGACCGGCACGTTTGCCTTGTCAGTATTGGCTGGTACGGTGGCATACACGTAGCCCCACTCGTCCATTTCAGCATCGGCAATGCCAATTTCGTGCAACTCCTGCACCAGCAACCGGCTCAGGTCTTTCTGCTTTTCAGTGCTGGGATTCGTAGCCGACTGCGGGTCTGACTGGGTATCGATCTGGACGTAGCGTAAAAACCGGTCTACCACGGCGAGTTGCTGCGGCTCCGGGGCGACGGGTTCGGGGGTTGGTGTCATGTTGGTTAGGTCAGCAAATAAGTCGAATTGCATCGGAATAAAAGAGGTTTAAAGTCACTTACACTGCTTCTTCTGTTCCTGCGCGGCCTTGGCATCGCCGAGAGATAACCCCCGCTGCCAGGCCGTACAGGCGGCCTGTTGGTTACCCGTTGCCTGTTCGGCAAGACCCAGGTAATAATAAAGTTCATCGACCGACGGGTCTAACCGTTCGGCTTCGCGGAAGGCGGTCAGTGCAGATTTAGCCTGCTTTTCGCGGAGAGAGTAAATGCCCAGCGTCCGGTGCGCCCAGGCGTTTTGATTATCGAGCCGTAGTGATTCCTGAAGCAGTGGTAGCCCCTCGGCCCGGCGGTCAAGCATCAGCAGCAGGTACGCTTTGTTGTTGAGGTAGTAGGGCTGATTGCGCTGGATGGCCAGAGCCCGCTCCACAAACGGCAACGCTTCGGCAAATTTGTCCTGCCGGGCCAGCAACAGACTTTGGTTGTTGAGGGCCGCCCCCTGTTTTGGGTTTACCTGCAACGCCCGTGTAATATCGGCTTCGGCCAGATCGTACTGTTTCTGATTGAAATACAGGGCCCCCCGGTTGGTGAGGGCTTCAGCGTTGTTGGGAGCCAGCAAAACGGCCTTGTCATAGGCTGCCTGGGCGGGCGCGGGCTGGTTGAGACGCACGTAGGCATCGCCCAGCCGAACCTGATAAGCCGACGAATCGCGGTAGGTTTTTTCGATGCGCTGCAAATCGGTTAGGCCAGCGGCAGGGTCACCCGTTTCAAGCCGAATTTCGGCCCGATTTAAATAAGCCGCTTCAAAGTCGGGGTCAATTTCGATGGCTTTGTTATAGTCGGCAAGGGCATTTTCGCGGTCGTCGTTGCGGAAGTACGCCAGGCCCCGGTTGTTGTAGGCGTCAGCAAAATCAGACTTCTTGCCGATGGCTTCGGTATAGTAGCGGATGGCTTCGCGGTATTCGCGCTTCTGCAACTGCACGTTCCCCTTCAAAAAAAACTGAGCCGCTTCGTCGTCATTCCGCTGCGAACAGGAAACAGTTAGCAGTAACCAGTTAGCAGTTAGCAATAAGCAAGCGAACACCCGGATGACGTACCTGTTTCTAACTGTATGAGCTACTATCTTTGCCATGCTTACACTGATTACTGATAACTGGTTACTGATAACTACTCACTGAAAATGCGTTTCGTTCAGGATGTCCCCCACGCGCAGTTCAAAATCGGGCTGTTTGCCTGGAACAGCAAGTACATTGTCAAGATTGAAGCCGGTCCTTACGAGCAAACGTACAAGGTCAGCGAACTGGACCTGCTAAACCCCGACGCCGTACCTACACTACTCGATGCCGACTTTCTAAGCCGCGTAGCCCAGCGCTTCGCCGACATGGACGCCGACTGGCAGGCTACCGGCGACCGTAACGACGTGTTTTAGTAGGTTGGTCACTCTTGACCGACCTACTCCACCTGCACTACTAAATTCTGCAACTTAATATCGGTTTCGCCCGCAATGAATCCAATACCGTTGCCTTTGAACGGTTTAAATTCGTAGGGACTACCGGCAATCTCCTGACCATTGAGGTAGAAAAAGAGTTTGTCAGCCTGTTTTGTTACGGTCAGTTTGTTGCGGTCAGGGTTGATGGGTACACCAGCGGGGGTTCGTTTACCCGACATATAATCCGCCTGCGACCGACCCGCATTCAGCGACCGGACCACGACCTGCTGCTGATCGGCCAGTGCAAACTGCACCAGATTATCTACATTCTGTACACCCAGCAACAGCCCGCCCTGGGGTGTTTGGCCCGGTGCGGTAGTCATCTCGACCGAGATCGTAAATGACTGCGCGGTGTTCAGGTTCAGCGTTGCGGGCAGGTCTATGTAACACCGACCCGATTCCTGAGCGGCACCGGATAATCGGCGGATGTAGTAGCTATCATTGATAATCTCGAACTCATAGCCTTTCCGTTTGCCCGTGAGCCAGCCGTGCTCGTTGCGGGTGAACGTATCCGTAAACTTTTCCGACGGCCAGCCCGCCCGTAACGAGCCACCTGCCGGAGCCGATGGTTTGGTCGTTACCGGTGTTGATGCCACCGCGCCAGATGCGTCAGGCATGGGCGTGCTGGTTTCTTTTTGTGGTTTGACAGCCATCAGCTGTTCATTGGCCACGGCTGGTTTTTTCGGTTGAGCGGCCTGAACCGGCGGGGTAACAACTACACGGGCAGGCGCGGGCGATGGTATGATCTGAGTGGTACCAACAGACACCGGCGCGTCGAGCGTAACGCTCAGTTTCTGAAACGAGGTCCAGTCGCCGTTGGTAACGAAGCCGATGCCGTTGCCACCCAGCATTTTAAATGGGTAGGGGCTGGTTCGTATCTCATCTTCGTTGATGTAGAAATGCAGGAAGTCGCGTTTTCGGCGGATAATCAACTGGTTGCGGTTGTTGTTTACCACCACGTTCGGGTTGAAATAATCGCCCGGCATGTAGTCACTGAAGATGCGTCCATTATCCAGACGCCGGATCGAAACCTGCCCCGAATGATCGAGTTGAAACGCGGTATAGGTCAGCGAATCGCTTACACCAAAGGTAATTCCCCCCACGGGTGGGCGGCCCGATTCACTGACCACATCGGCTTTGATGGTAAAATAATCGGCTAAATTG
This sequence comes from Spirosoma sp., assembly GCA_014377625.1. GTDB lineage: Bacteria > Bacteroidota > Bacteroidia > Cytophagales > Spirosomataceae > Spirosoma. Next base: position 5,600 of record JACMPG010000289.1, on the reverse strand, counting down.
AGGTTGATCTGCGCTGGCAGCGGCACGAAGCTAAACGCCGTTTGTTTCGTGTCGGGGTTGCGCTTCCGAACATTGTACACGCCCGTACCGATCTGGTACTGATAGTTGCCGATGCTACCCGCCTGCCAGCCATTGCGGTTGGTCACGAAATCGCCCGTGAACGCGGGTCGGTAGCCTTCGGCAGGCGTTGTTGCAGCAGACCGGGCGGGCGATGAGCGGGTGGCGGGCGGTAGCGGGCGGGCGGGGGCCTGTAGCGTGACGTTAGTCCAGGCACTGGCTGCCGAATACGTGACGGTTTTGGCCCGTCGATTTTGCGCGACACCCGATTGCCAGATCAGCAGCGCAATGAACAGAAATCCAGAGATACGCATAGTATGAATGGGTTAGAATGAATAGCGAAGCACCGCCGTGAACTGACCCGCCTGCATACCGGGCCGTAGCGATACGGGGTCGATTCGGCGGGCTTCGCGATAGAGTTGCCGGTTGCGAATTCCCTTTATGAGTGTTAGCACTACGTCGGTAAGGGCAATAACTGCGGCACCCCGCGTGGCCAGGTAATAGCGTTGGTGGTGCTGATTGGCAATCTCATAAAAGGGGGCTCCGGCGGTTGCATTTTTCTGTACTTCATACACAGCGTAGTCGTCCTGCGCCTGTTTCCGTTCCAGCAATCCGTAGGCCAGTAAACTATAGGCAACTGCCGAGGCCAGGGGTCGAAAGCCAACGCGGGGACGGGGCCGCTGCACAAAAATATTACCGATGCCGGGGGCCACCGCGCTCAGCAATGCCCAGGCCGGACCATCGTAACGTCGGCGCAGTATTCGGTTGGTGTCGGGAGTAAACACGGCTGATGGATTATCCACAACGGCAGAGCGACTGGGTTGGGGCGTTTGCGCTACGGAAGGCTGCGCTGACACCTCGTCAGGTAATACCGCCCCACCCGACCGGACCCGGACAATAACCTGAATGGGTTCATTAAGGGCGTAGCCGTTGCCCCGTGCGTTCCAGACAATACGCCGGTCTGATCCTGCCGTAATGCGCGTACCCACTTCGCCCCGTATAAATTCGGGCCGGACAGGCAGCCCCCCCCTTAGCCGGCTCCGCACGTCAAAAAACAGCGAATCGCCGGGACGGGTAATCAGCAGATCATACAGGATTTCGATTTCAGCCGAGTCCAGCACCCGCACCCGGATATTACTGATCCGTTCCTGCGCCTGGCTTTGGCTGGTAATAAACAATGTGATAATCAGAAGGAGAAGAAAACGCATAGTGGGGTAATTGAGTAGCGGTCGCGCTGAAGCAATCCGGTTTACTTGGAGAGGGTGATCTGCCGGGTGGTGGTAAATTTATCGTCGCATCCGTTCACCAGCACGAGCGTAACGGTATAGGTACCGGCCTGGGCGTAGTTGTACGTCACCCGCGTGCCAACCCGGTCCACGCCCCTGCCGTCTCCGGGGTTCCAGCCCGCCACCGTGATGTCTCCCTGGGGTTTATCCAGAAAGAACGTTACGTCCAGCCGGTCAGACGTAACGCCGATAGCGGCTGTGGGCGACGTACAGACAGGAAACGTCTTTCGTTCAAGACTGAACGGCTCGCAGCCCAACAGGCCCAGCAAGAGAAAACAAACAAGAAAACGTTGTAACATATAGGCGATAAGTGAAGGTCAACTCCGGTAAAGTCTGCAATATCCGGGGTTTTGCGTAAATTTAAACAGTGGCCCGGCAACTTGCCCAGGCTCCTGACCGATTTGCTGACTCCAATGTCCACGACCTCCTCCCCAACCGCACCCGTAACTCATCTGCCCGCCCGCTTCGACGTACGGCAGACTGTTGACCAGCTTAACCTGATTGGCCTGACCATCGAACGTGATGGCACCCTGAGTTACGCTAACCCGTACACCTACCGCGTAACCGCCTGGCAACCCGACGATGTGGTTGGCAAAAACTTCTTCGATCTCTTCATCCCCGCTGCCGACCGCGCCCGGCTCGAACTCGATTTTGAGGACGCCCTACTGAAAGGGGGCTTTCCCGAACAGAAGGAAATTACGCTGCTGACCCGCTCCGGAGCACTCCGCAACGTATTGCTCAACTCGTTCATTGCCAACGATGCCGATCAAAAAACCGTTGATAATCGGGTCAGGACAATTACGTCGTTTACGCTCATTGGCGAAGACGTAACCAACAAAAGGCGGGTGGCCTCGGCTCTCTCCAGCACCAGTGCCCAATTGCAGGACCTTGTCGACAATACTTCCGATCTGATCCAACTCCTCACGCTGGAGGGGAAATTCATTTTCGTAAACCGGGCCTGGCGCGAAATTCTCGGCTATAGCTCCGACGAGATTGCCGCCCTCAACCTCCGCAATGTCCTGCACCCCGACTATGCCAGCAGTACGCTGGCCCTGCTCAAACGCATTCAGCAGGGCGAGAGTCTGCCCTACGTCGAAACCGTTTTTCGGAGTAAAACCGGAAAAACCCTGTTTCTATCCGGTAGTATCAACTGCCGCTTTGATCGGGGACAACCCGTGTCGTTTCGCTGTATTCTACACGATACCACGGGTAAAATCCGGGCCGAAAGGTCGCAGAAACTCTATTACAGCATCGCTAACTGGACCATCAACACGCCCAATTTAGACGAACTATACCAGAAAATCCATACGGAACTGGGGCAGATTATCGACGCCCGCAACTTCTTCATTGCCCTCTATGACCCCAGTAAACGGTACCTCTCATTTCCATACTACGTAGACGAATACTTCGGCGGCTCCATGCGGTTCACCAAGCGAAAAATCGGCAATGGCATTACTGAATACGCCATACGGGCCGACAAACCGCTGTTTTTGTACGAACAGGACATCCGGCAACTGGCCCGGCAACACCAGATTGACCTCTACGGGCAGCTTCAGCCGCAGGTTATGCTGACCGCCCCGCTCCGGATTGGCGACGAAATTACGGGCATCATCGGCGTTAAATCGTACCATAACGCCCAGACTTATGGACCGCGCGACCTGGAACTGCTCGAATTTATTTCGGGTCAGGTGGCCCTGGCCATTGCCCGCAAACAGTCTGAAGCAGTTTTAGACAAACAAAACGCCCGGCTCAATGCCATGTTCGACAGCGGTACGTATCTGATCTGGTCCATAAACCGGGCCTTGCAGCTTACGTCGTACAACAAAAATTACGCCCAGTTAATGGAGCGAAACCTCGGGTACATTCCACCACTCACCGGCAGTATACCTAATCTCGGCTGGCGCATGATCAGCCCTGAAAACCGGACGCTCATCGAAGAACGGTACCGGCAGGCGTTTAAGGGCCAGCCGCAGAACTTTGAACTCCGCATCGACGACAAACGCAACCCTGATGCTGAAACCTGGCTCGACTTCCAGATCAACCCCATTCTACTGTCCGGCGGGATAATCGAGGAGGTATCTGGTATTGCACGGGACATCACCAACCGCAAACGCGCCGAAATTGCTACCCGCCGAAGCGAAGAGAAATTCCGGGGCATCTTTGAAAACCTCCAGGATATATACGCCCGTGTTGACAGCCGTGGCAGGATCACGATGGTCAGTCCGTCGGTGTTCAAACGTATGGGCTACACACCAGACGAGGTGCTGGGGCAGGATGCCATCCAGTATTTTGTGGACAAGCGCATTATTCGGCGGGCGTTGGTAAAACTAAACCGGAGCCGCAGTCTGCGCAATTTCGAGGTCAGCCTGCGCCGGAAAGACGGTTCTGAACGGCAGTTCATGTTTAACATGCTGCTGCTCAACGACGACTCTGATGGCGGTTCGGTAGTGGCGGTACTGGCCCGCGACATTACCGAACTGAAACGGCAGGCTGCCGAACTGGTAAAAGCTAAAGACGAAGCAGAACGGTCGCTGAAGGTAAAAGAACAGTTTCTGGCCAATATGAGCCACGAAATCCGTACGCCCATGAACGGTGTCATCGGCATGATCGATCTGCTGATTGACACGCAGTTAGATGCTGAACAACGTGACTACGTCAGGACGGTAAAACGCTCGTCGGAAACGCTGCTTAATATTCTCAACGATATTCTGGACCTGTCCAAGATTGAAGCGGGCAAGATGGAACTGCGCGAAGCACCCATCGAATTCGCCGAGATTTTCGAGAAACTCATTGCGCTGTTTGGACAACAGGCCAACTCCAAAAACAACACCCTTACCTACCACCTTGACCCCGCCCTGCCCAAATATGTGATTGCCGACCAGACGCGCCTGTTGCAGGTCCTGTCGAACCTGACGTCCAACGCCATCAAGTTTACCGAAAATGGGGCGGTCCGCGTAGAGGCCACGCTGGTAAGTAAGCGCGGTAAGTTCAACCGAATCCGGGTGGGTGTTACGGACTCGGGTATTGGCATCTCGGCGGAGAATATCAAACTACTCTTCAACTCGTTCAGCCAGGTCGATACGTCGTCGCGCAAGTCGTTTGGTGGGACTGGTCTGGGGCTGGCCATTTCAAAAGAAATTGCGGCTCTGATGAAAGGCGAGGTCGGCGTTGACTCAGCCGAGGGTCAGGGCAGTACGTTCTGGTTTACCATCGAACTGAAAGAAACAGCCATTGCGCCCATGCAGCAGGCAACTGAAGTTGCCGAGATATCGCTGGCCAATTTCTTCTCTGACTACCATCCACAGATATTACTCGTTGACGACAACGCCGTAAACCGAAAGGTAGCGTCGGAAATCATGCGCAAAGCGGGCTGCATCGTCACCACCGCCGACAGTGGCCCGGCGGCTATTGCCCTGGTGCGCGGGAAGCCTGACTTCGATGTCATTTTCATGGACATTCAGATGCCCGACATGGACGGTGTGGAAACGACCCAACACCTTCGCAACGAATTTGGCAATCAGCTACCCATCATTGTGGCCATGACCGCCTATTCGATGCGCGAGGACCGCGAACGGTTTATCTCGCAGGGACTGGACGACTACATTGCCAAGCCCATCCGCGCCCAGAGTCTGATTGCCAAAGTAAAAGAACTGGTCGATGCCCGGCAGCGGGCCATGGGCAATGGACCGGGAACCGGAAGCCGTGGACAGTCGGTAGCTACGCCCCGCCCCGAGGTAGTGGCAGAGCCGGGTTTACCCATACTTGACGAGGCCATTGTGGGGCAGCTGCGCGACATTGGCGGGCAGGAACTCGTAGATAGCATCATGGAAGAATTCGTAATTGAGGCCGCTGACCTGGTCAAAGGCAGCCTGGATGCCTACGCCCTGGGTGACATTCCGACCGTAAAAAGCCATTTACATACCCTCAAGGGCAGCGCAGGCACCATCGGCATAGCCCGCGTGGCCGACATAGCCAGCACTGCCGAGGGCAAACTGAAGCTAAATGACAGCAGCGGTCTTGGCGATGCGTTGCAGGCCCTGGAACGGGAGTTTGGTGCGTTTTTGGCCGTGCGGGGGTAATCAATCCCGCACGGGGAACCGACGCAGCTGAACCTCGAGGTCCTGAATGGCCCGCTGCAACTCGCGTTTATCGGGCGTAACGGGCAGGTAGAACGGGGCAGAACCCGTCTGCCAGGCGGGACGGGCATTGGCCCCGAGCTTGACACGTAACCGGTAATCACCGTGGCCGGTCGAGGTG
>JACMPG010000288.1 GCA_014377625.1 Spirosoma sp. | reverse complement strand
GTGAACCTTGCCAAGCGTAACTCGTACAAAAACGTTATGTCGCACCGCTCCGGCGAAACCGAAGACTCGACCATTGCCGACCTTGCTGTGGCCCTCAACACGGGTCAGATCAAAACCGGCTCGGCGTCGCGCTCTGACCGCATGGCCAAGTACAACCAGCTCCTGCGCATCGAAGAAGAACTCGGCGAAACCGCATATTTCCCTGGTTTGAAATTTTAGCCTTTTGTCATGCTGACCGGTCCGCCGGTGCGGAAGGAAGAATCTCTTTGCAGTTGTACGTCTAATTACATTGAGATCCCTCCTTCGTTGGGATGACAAAATACTCTTCTTATGCACCGCATTCCTCGTTTTCTCCGCAATTTCTACACAGCCACAGCCCTGGGATTGCTGGCTTGGATGACGTTTTTCGACGCTAACGATTTGCCGTCACAGTTCAAAAACTGGTGGAAACTGCGCGAACTGGAAAGCGAAGTCACGTATTATAATTCGCAGATCGAGACCATCCGGCGCGACCGTAAGGAAGTACTGGGCAGCGACCGGCTGCGCGAAAAGTACGCCCGTGAAAAGTACCTGATGAAAAAGCCCACCGAAGACATCTTCGTCATCGTGGACGAGAATAATGAACCGCTGGAGAAATAATGAGTGAATTGTGACTGATAGACGGTCCGGCGGTCCGGTGAGTGAATACCTCTGGTGTTAGCATATTCACTCACCGGACCGCCGGACCGTCTATCAGTCACTCATTCAAAATTGAGATGAAAACTGTCCTCTTCGTTTGTTACGGCAATATCTGTCGGTCGCCGGTGGCGGAGGGGATCTTTCGGACGCTGGTGGCCGAAGCGGGTTTATCGGACCGATTTAGCTGCGATTCTGCGGGTACGGCGTCATTCCACATCGGACAGCTACCCGACCGCCGAAGCCGCGAAAATGCGCTGCAACACGGCCTGACGCTAACCCACCACGCCCGCCGACTCACCGGCGACGATCTGGCGCAGTTCGACTATTTTGTAGCGTTGGACGAAGAAAACCTCGCAGCCATCGAAAAGCTGAACTACCGCGCTACGGGCCTGTACACGACGGATACGATTTTCCTACTCCGTGAATTTGACCCCGACGTCAGCGACCAGCCCAGCGTGCCAGACCCGTATTATGAAGGCCCGGAAGTCTTTGAAGACGTCTATCAAATCTGCCTGCGTTGTTGCCGGCAATTGCTAACCTACCTAACAAGTGAATAAAAAAGTCATCCTCATCATCCTCGACGGCTGGGGCATTCCGCTCAAGCCCGAAGTCTCGGCTATCGAAGCCGCCAATGTGCCGTTTGTTCGGTCATTGTACGCCAAATACCCCAATAGTACGCTCGAAGCCTCGGGTTTGGCCGTAGGGTTACCCGTTGGGCAGATGGGTAATTCGGAAGTAGGGCATATGAACCTCGGCGCGGGCCGGGTGGTGTATCAGGATTTGGTCCGCATCAACAAAGCCGTTGCCGAACATACGCTGGATACTGAACCCGTGCTGGTCGATGCGCTGACCTACGCCAAACAAAACGGTAAAAAAGTACACTTTATTGGGTTGGTGTCTGACGGGGGCGTTCATGCGCATACCAATCATTTGAAAGGCTTACTGGCCATTGCCCACCGGCACGACCTGACCGACGTATTCGTTCACGCCTTTACCGACGGGCGCGACACCGACCCCAAAAGCGGACTGGGTTTCCTGACGGGCCTGCAACAGGCGATGGCGCAGACAACCGGGCAAATTGCGACGGTAACGGGCCGCTACTTTGCCATGGACCGCGACAACCGCTGGGACCGCGTCAAAATTGCCTACGATGCAATGGTTCGGGGCGAAGGTGAACTCCACTGCTCACCCGATGCTGTTCTCGACGCGCTTCAGCAATCGTACAATACGGGCGTAACAGACGAGTTTATCAAACCCATCATCGTCACTAAATCCGACGGCTCACCGGTGGCAGTGATTGACGATGACGACGTAGTGCTGTGCTTCAACTTCCGTACCGACCGGGGTCGTGAAATTACGCAGGCCCTGACGCAGAAGGATTTCCCGGAGCAGGACATGCACAAGCTGAACCTGCATTACGTCACGATGACAAAGTACGACGATGAGTTTGTAGGTGTTCAGGTCATTTTCGAGAAAGATAACCTGCAAAATACCCTCGGCGAAGTCATTGCCGGGGCCGGCCGGAAGCAAATCCGGATTGCCGAAACCGAAAAATACCCGCACGTGACGTTCTTCTTCTCGGGTGGTCGCGAAGAGCCGTTTGCGGGCGAAAAACGGTTGCTATGCCCGTCCCCGAAGGAAATGACCATTGTTGATGAGCAGGGCAATGCGGTGACGATTCCGGTAAAAACCTACGACCAGAAACCCGAAATGGCCGCCCACGAGATTCGCGATGCCATTGTGCCGGAACTGGAAAACGAAGAAACGGATTTCATCTGTCTGAATTTCGCCAATACCGACATGGTGGGCCATACGGGCGTGTTCGAGGCCGTTAAAATAGCCGCCGAAACGGCAGATACCTGCACAAAAGCAGTAGTTGAAACCGCGCTGAAACATGGCTATACAGCTATTATCATCGCCGATCACGGCAACGCCGAGTTTATGGTTAACGACGACGGTTCGCCCAATACCGCCCATACCACTAACCTCGTGCCGTGTATTCTGGTGGACAATGAGTACCGCCCGACACTCAACGACGGGAAACTTGCCGACATTGCCCCCACCATCCTACAGCTCATGGGCATTCAGCAGCCGGCTGTGATGACGGGCGTGAGTCTGATAAAAGCGTAAATAGGTATAGGAGTAAAAGGGGTAGGGTGTAAGGGCTGGCGCGAAAATATCATGCGCCAGCCCTTACACCCTACCCCTTTTACTCCCTATACCTTACCCTACTCCACGTACATCACCTCGTTTTCCAGGAAATCCTGGTAGGTGTTTTCGAGACCCCTGCGGAGGTCGGTGGTGTGGTGCCAGCCCTGGGCGTGCAGCCGCGATACGTCCATGAGTTTGCGGGGGGTGCCATCGGGTTTGTCGGTGTTCCAGCGAAGTTCGCCCTCGTAGCCCACTACATCCCGAATCATCTCGGCCACTTCGCGAATAGTTACGTCTTCGCCAGTGCCGATGTTCACGAATAGGTCGTCGTTGTAGTGTTCCATCAGAAAGAAACAGGCGTCGGCGAGATCGTCGGCATGGAGAAATTCGCGCCGGGGCGAGCCGGTTCCCCATACTTCGACCGTTGGCTGATCGTTGACTTTCGCTTCGTGGAATTTCCGAATCAGGGCGGGCAGTACGTGCGAGCTGTTGAGGTCGTAGTTGTCATTAGGGCCGTACAGATTCGTGGGCATGGCCGAAATAAAATTACTGCCATACTGACTTCGATACGATTCGCAGAGTTTGATACCTGCAATTTTGGCGATGGCGTAGGGTTCGTTGGTCGGTTCCAGAAAACCGCTCAGCAGGTATTCTTCTTTAAGTGGCTGGTCGGCCATTTTCGGATAAATGCACGACGAACCTAAAAACAGTAGTTTCTTTACGCCGGTCTGATGCGCATTGTGGATGATGTTGGCCTCAATCATCAGGTTATCGTACAAAAATTCGGCACGATAGGTGTTGTTAGCCAGAATACCACCTACTTTGGCAGCCGCCAGAAACACGTAATGGGGCTGCTCCTGCGCGAAGAAATTGGCCACAGCGGCCTGGTTACGCAGGTCCAGTTCTGCCGACGTGCGGGTGACGAGGTTGGTAAAGCCTTCGGACTGGAGTTTGCGAACAAGGGCCGAACCGACCATGCCCCGGTGTCCGGCCACGTAGATGCGAGCCTCTTTTTCCACGATTAATGATCTAAATAATGCCAGTCAGAACCGGCGATGAAACAAAATAGGGCGGCACACCAAACGTTTACAAAAAGGGGGTTGGCCTGTCTGCTACAAAACTACGACACAACGCCGACCTATCCGCCAAGCTCGTTATGATTGCTCTGAAACCAATATACTTCTGCCTGACCAGTGCTTTCCTGTTGGGTTACCCGACAATAGCACAAACGACCAAACCCGACGCGCTGACCACCGCCAGCAAACCGGTGCTGGACCCGTCCGGGGCGGCACCGTCGCCGTTTTCGTCGTTTAGTTCGGTGTCTTCGTCGCTCAAAACACTGGGAATTCCTGATAAGGAGTCGTTGAAAAAGCAGAAAGATGCCTATCTGTCGGGTATTATACCGGCCGATCTGGGGCTGAAGGTGAAGAAGCTGAAAGAGAAACGGGCTAAACAGAAAAGTAAAGCCAAACTTCTGAAGACCGAGTACGAGGGGCTTTCTATTATAAAATCATACACCAAAATAGGCAGTGGCGACCGGACCATTATAGAGGAATTTCATATTCTGCGCGATAACGACGCGGCAAAACCCTTCCCTTACGTTCGCGAAGTGTTTCGTTATTTTCAGCGGTCGGGCCGGGTCACGAGTTCCATCATCCGCGACGAAGGTACGGGCCTGCTGTTGCACGGTCCCTATAAACGCTACCAAAACGGCGACCTCGTTGAAGAAGGATTCTATTACGCCGGTATGCGCGATGGTCGCTGGGAAAAGTACGATGGCAAGTTCATGCTCATCGATAAAACGCAGTGGCATCAGGGCGTACTGGCTGAGTCCAGACTAATGTACTACGACTCCACGCACCGCAAAATCAAGGAAATCATCCCCATTGATTATGGTCGCACGACAGGTACGTACATGGCCTTTCATGAAAATGGATTGCTGGCCGAAGAAGGTAAGTACGATAATGGCGTAAAAGTAGGTCGTTGGACGCAGTACCACCCCGTGAGCCCTGGTGGGAGACGAATGCGATCACGAATTACGCAGTACGCTGGTAATCAGTGGGATGCGGATTTTGAGCCGTTCATCGTGACCGAGTGGGACGAGAAAGGCAAAACCACATTCAAATACGACAAGGAGAAGGCCATTGAAGAAGATGAAGCGGATAACTGACGCTGAACTGTTTATGCTTCCCTGATCGGTCGGCAACAGTAGCCCGGACCGGCAGTTCGCTACATCACTATATCCTGAACAGACTTCTTATTTAAACACGCCCTGCGGGTCGGGGAGTTTGGCGATCAGGTCGCTGAGGTAACTTAAATCCAGGGTGGCCAGGTCGAGGTTGCGGGCCTGGTGAAAATACGACCACGCTTTGATGTAATCGGCTTTCAGATAATTAACCAGCGATAGTTTCTGGTAGGCCGGTGCGCTGGGATTAATCGCCACAGCCCGTTGCAGCGTCGTTTCGGCGTCGGTCAGAATGTCAGGGTCGTTGTGTTCCTGATAATACTTAATCTGCACCGTAGCCAGGTCGGTCATCAGGGTAACGTTACTGTCGGCTACGGTCAGGCCGCGCTTTAGCATCCGAATGGCGTCCGGCAACTGATTTTTCTGGTAGGAGACCACGCCTAACCCCCAATAGGTATCGGCATTACGGTCGTTGAGCAACCAGGCCAGATTGAAGCGGTAAGCCGCCGTATCCAACTGGCCACTGGCCACGTAATCCCAGCCACGGTCGGCAAAGAAAGCACTGGCTTCGGGGCGGGTGGCAAAGTTGCGGTCGCAGTCGTTCAAAAAGCGAATTTCCCGGTCAATCTGCTCGCTCGTTTTGGCATGCTCACCAAAGAGTGGCATTGTATTTATGTCGCCGGTGGAGGGTTCCTCGGGGGTAGCATTGGCTCCGCTGTCGGCGGGTGTGGGTTGGCTTTCTGCTCGCGTGGTGGCAACGGGGGCGTTATTTCGGCGGGATGTAATAAGCTGCTCTGGTTGCGCCATTGCCAGAACGGGCAGCACAAGCAGACTTATGGACATCAGTTTAAATCGAAAACGCATAACCATCATAGCACAGAGAAGGGGTTCCTGTCCCGGTAGAACGACGCGGGGATTCAAGTTAGTACATCGCAGCCGAATTACCGCCGACTACCCCGGCCACCCGTTCGTTTACCACCGCCCGCCTTTGCCCCGCCCGGCCTGCCCGCCTTTGGGCGACTACCCGCCGGGCGCATTCCGGTGCTTTTAGCGGCTGTTTTTGGTTGGACTGAACGTTTGATTGGGGTAACGCCCATAGTAGGTTTACCCTTGGCGGGATATTGGTTTTTTTCTTTTTTCTCGTGAAAGGCCCCTGCAAACGTCGGGTCGTCTTTTCGGCGTTGTTCGTCAATTTCGCGTAGCATGGACTGTTCCTCCTCAAAGGGTGTTTCGGCCACCTCTACGGCGCGGGGCAATGACTGGCGCGGCACCGTCATGCGGATAATCTTCTCGATTTTCTGCACGTGATAGTCCTCGGCTTTTGTCACAAACGTAATGGCTTCGCCGGTATGATTGGCGCGGCCCGTCCGGCCAATTCGATGCACGTAATCTTCGTAAATCAGCGGTACGTCGAAGTTGATAACGTGGCTCACATCAGCTACGTCGATACCCCGCGCGGCCACGTCGGTAGCCACCAGAATCTGTACGTTCCCCTCTTTGAAAGCATCCATCGAGTTGATACGGGTATTCTGACCTTTGTTGGCGTGAATAACCCGAACCTGTTCGGGATCAACCACTTTTCTGGCCAAAAACCTGTAGATATTGTCGGCAGTGCCTTTGCTGCGGGCGAAGATGATACCCCTCCTGAAATCGTCGCGGGTAACGAGGTATTCGAGCAGGTTAATTTTGGTGCGGAAGTTTGGTACGTCGTACATGATCTGCTCCACCATCTCGGCGGTCGATGCCTGGGGCGTCACTTCGATACGTACCGGTGCTTCCAGAAACTCGCCCGACAGCCGCTCTACTCGCCCGCCAAACGTAGCCGAAAACAGCATATTTTGTCGTTTGGTGGGTATGACCTCCAGAATGGCGCGAATCTGGGGCATGAACCCCATGTCCATCATCTTATCGGCCTCGTCCAGAATCAGCGTTCGGATTTCTCTCAAGACAATGTGGCCTAAACGATAGAGGTCCAGCAATCGTCCCGGCGTAGCAATAATCAGATCGACACCGGTTTCGAGCTGGGCAATCTGCGCCTTGGGACCCAGTCCGCCAAATAGGGCTACGTGGCGTAGGTCGGTGTATTTACCGATTTTCGCCACGGCTTCGGCAATCTGCATGGCCAGTTCGCGGGTGGGGGCCAGAATCAGGGCACGGGGGTTTTTGCCTTGCGCGTACTTGATTTTCATCAGTAGCGGCAGCAGATAAGCCGCCGTTTTGCCGGTACCCGTCTGGGCAATACCCAGCACGTCGTGGTTGCCAAGGCTAATCGGGATGGTTTTTTGTTGAATGGGCGTCGGCTCGGTATAGCCCAAATCGGCCACGGCATTGAGCAACTGCCGGTTCAGTTCAAACTGCTCGAAAGAAGAGATTTCCATAAATATTTTAACCGGTGCGCCGGTGCGACGGAGGGTATCACAGAGAAAATAGAGAACACTCAAGAAACTTTGTTCTCTCTGTGGCACCCTCCGTTTTAAAACTTTCTCTTTAAAAACCCTTCAGAATTCGTTCTACGCCACTAACGTAGCCGGAGCCAAACAGATTCACATGGACAAGCAGGGGGTAGAGGTTGTAGAGGGCCACGCGCTCATCGAAACCCGGTTCGAGCGGGAACGCTTCGTCATAGACGTCGTAGAACCGCTGATCGAAACCACCAAAGAGTTTGGTAAATGCCAGTTCGGCTTCGCGGAAGCCATAGTACACCGCGGGGTCGATGAGGGCGGGCGTTCCGGCTTCAGTAACCAAGACGTTACCCGACCATAAATCGCCGTGGAGCAGGGCTGGGCGGTCGGTTGGGATCAGGCTGGGCAGGTGGGTGCGTAGCCGCAACAGGGTATCATAAGTTGGCTTACTCAGTAATCCTTTGTAGAGGGCCATGCCCGCCTGAGGAAGCAGCCGTTGCTCGAAGAAGAAGTCGTAGCCATTTGCGGTGGGGGTATTCCGCTGAAACAGTGAGCCGATGTAGTTATCGGTGGCCAGCCCAAACAGCGGCTGGGTATGCGAATGCAGTTCGGCAAGGGCGCGTCCGAGGGCTTCCCAATAGCCGGGACCGGGTTTGCCGGTGTCTATGTATTCCAGAATCAGGTATGATTTGCCGCTGTGTTCGCCATAGCCAATAACCTGCGGAATCAGCAATACGTCGGTTTGGCGAAGTAGATCAAGCCCCCGTGCTTCGGCCTCGAACGGGGCAGGGTATGCCATACCATCGGGTTCGGGTGTGGTATAATGCCCATTGTGACTCCATTTGACGAAGAAAACGCCCTCCGAAGAAAATACCTGCGCGGTCATATTGACGTTGCCACCCGACAAAAACTGCGCTTCAATCACCTGTACCGACTGCCCCAGTGCCTGAAACAGAATACTCTCGAAAAAAGAAAATTGCTCGTCGCCCCAGAAATTCATGTTTTTTTGTTGCTATGAACACCCAACTCCGCCACCTGTTTACCATTGCCCAAAAACCCGAACGCCGGATTATCGGGCTGATGTCGGGTACGTCGCTCGATGGCCTCGATGTAGCCCTCTGCCGTATTGCGGGGAGTGGACCGGCCACTTCCGTAACTCTCGAACGGTTTATGACGGTTCCGTATGATGATAGCTTCAAAGATGAAGTCCGGGCCATTTTCGCCAAACGGCAGATCGACTTTGAGCAGTTGTGTCTGCTGAATCCCTACATTGGGCGGCTGCACGGGCAGATGGTGTTAGACGCTTTGCGCGAGTGGCATGTTGACCCGGCAGCTGTTGACATCGTGGCGAGTCACGGACAGACGGTCTATCACGCTCCCCGAAGTCAGCACCGACGCGAGGGGTTCCCGAATGCCACGCTGCAAATTGGCGATGGCGACCACGTAGCGGCCACCACCGGCATTATTACGCTCAGCGATTTTCGGCAGAAACACGTAGCCCACGGGGGTGAGGGAGCCCCATTGGCTGTATACGGCGATTATTTTATGTTCTCGCAAGCGGGCGAAAATCGCATTTTGCTCAACATGGGCGGCATTGCCAACTTCACTTACCTACCCGCCGATGAGGACGCGAGCCAGGTATTTACGACCGACACCGGCCCCGGCAATACGCTTTTGGACGCTTATGCCCGTAAATTCCTGAACCAGCCCTACGACCAAAACGGGGCGTTGGCCCGTGCAGGCCAGGTAAACGCGGACCTACTTACAGCCCTGAAAATAGACCCGTTCTTCGACGCTACCTTTCCCAAAACCACCGGACCCGAAGTCTTTAGCAGGGCCTACGTTGAAGCCGCCCAAACCCGCAGCCAGACCGAATTTATACGACCCGCCAACCTGATGGCCACGCTCGTACAGTTCAGTGCCGACACCATTACCGGGGCCATTAGCCGGGTCATGCAGTCGGGCCAGACGTACCACGTTTATATGAGCGGGGGCGGAGCGCACAACCCCGCCCTTACCGAAGTCATTCGGCAGAAACTACCAAACTGCATCTTCGCAAACACCACCAGCCTTGGCATTGACGGCGACGCTAAAGAAGCGGTGCTGTTCGCGGTACTGGCCAACGAATGCCTGATAGGTGGCACCACCTCTTTTGGCAACCGGCAGGGCGTACCCAGTATCACGATGGGCAAGATTTCGCTGCCGTGACCTTATCCTTTCGGTCTGAACACGGTCATCCTTTCCTCGTGCGTGGCCAAGAAAGGGCCGCCGATAAGGTCGATGCAATACGGGATGGCCGGAAATACTACGGATAGGCACTGCCCGATGGCTTTGGGTTTGCCGGGTAGATTTACGATCAGTGTCTGGTTGCGGATGCCCGCTGTTTGCCGGGATAAAATGGCCGTGGGTACATACTTCAGACTTTCCTGTCGCATGAGTTCGCCAAAACCAGGCATCATTTTGTGGCAAACGGCTTCGGTAGCTTCGGGCGTTACGTCGCGGGGGGCGGGGCCGGTGCCGCCCGTCGTGACCACCAGACAGCAGCCTTCGGTATCGGCGAGGTCGATCAGCGTGGACTCGATCTGGTCCTGCTCGTCGGGGATGACGCGCAGGATAGGGGTCCATTCGCAGTTCAGCCACTCGGTAAGCAGGGCCACTACGGCCTGCCCCGGTGTGGCCTCATAGACGCCCGCACTGGCGCGGTCCGAGACGTTAATAATGCCAATTTTTATCATGGTTTATAGGCGTATGGGTCTGTTGGTTTTGTCTGTTAACACATCAAACTTTATTTTCTGCTATCAACCCCATTCGGCGGTATGTTTTTTGCGGGAAAGAAATGTGAGTTGAGCGGCTATCCTTGGCTATTGTTTTGCTGACTCATTAACCTGTTGATGATTCTGAATCCTTCTGCCCGGCATCGACACACTGGCCTACATGGTCCTATCAGCTACCAGGCACATTTTGTGTGGGCTACGGGCTGGATGCTGGCCGTACTATTGCTATTGAACGGGTCAGTATTTGGGCAGCAACCCATTCGCAAAGTTAACCCGAACGGGCAAACTGAACTGCTGGATCAATACGCGAACCAGCGAAAACAGACGCTTCAACTGGCCAATAAACACGGCTGGCCCCTCCTCAAAAACTATTCCAAATACCGGCAGCTTCGGTTACAGGGCGTCGACACCACCGGGCAACCCATTTATTACTTGCTCCACAACGCCGAAGCGGCCCTTGGTACTCGAACTACCTCGCTCAGCAACGGAACGCTGCCGGTAATACTGTCGGGTGGGTCGGACTTTATGAACGGTCGGCTGGGTCTGTGGGATGGTGGGCTGGTCTTGGCCACGCACCGCGAACTGGGCGCGGGCCGCATCCGGCAACGCGACATCACAAACGGAACCAGTGACCACGCCACGCATTTGGCCGGTACGCTACTGGCTAAAGGCATTGACGCTAAGGCTAAAGGAATGGCCTTTGGAGCGCAACTTTCGGTTTGGGATTACACCAACGATTTGGCCGAACTGACTACGGCAGCACCCGATCTGCTCGTTTCCAACCATGCCTACGGGCCGGTGGCAGGCTGGGTATTTAATGTATCGCGCCCCGGCACCGATCCGAACCTGAAATGGGAATGGTGGGGTAATACCGCTATTAGTCAGACCGAAGATTACCTGTTCGGCTTTTATTCAGCACAGGCTCGTGACCTGGACCGGCTGGCCTATAACAACCCGTTTTTTCTGATGGTCCGCTCCGCCGATAACAAACGCGCCGAAACTGGGCCGCCCGCCGGAACACCGTATTATCTGCGCGATACGAACAGCAAAAGCACCGCCGTTCGGCAACGTAACGATGGCTACGACGTTATTCCGGGCGAAGCCACCGCTAAAAACGTGCTGACCATCGGAGCCGCCGATCCCACCTTTGATGCAGCATATCAGCAACTTAGGGCGCTGGAATCTACTGGTTTCAGCGGCTGGGGACCGACCGATGATGGACGTATTAAACCCGATTTGCTGGGCATGGGTACGGCCATTTACTCCACGTTAAGCACTAGTAATGCCGATTATGGCACTTACAGCGGTACGTCGATGGCATCGGCCAACGTATCGGGATCACTGTTTCTGTTGCAGGAATTGTACGCGCAGCAACGGGGTGGCAACGCAACCGGACGACCGGCCTTCATGCGGGCAGCAACCCTGCGTGGGCTGGCCCTGCACACCGCTAATCGGCCTAATCCGGCCACCGGCCCCACCTACCGCACAGGCTGGGGATTGCTCAACGCTGAAGCAGCCGCGCGGGTATTGCTGAACGAAAACCTGGCCCACGAGGTGCTTGAACAGGCATTGACAAGTCGGCAAACAGTTAGTCGCCGGATTGTGGCTCAGGGCAGCGAGCCGCTGGTGGTAACGCTCTGCTGGACCGACCCCGAAGCCTCCGCCACTCCTGTTACGGCCAGTTCGCTCGATAGCCGGACGCCCAAACTAACTAACGACCTCGATCTGCGCCTGACCGATAACCGTGGTACTTTGCTACCATTCGTCCTGAATCCCGCCCAGCCCGATCAGCCCGCTAAACCCGGCGATAATACCCTCGATAACGTAGAGCAGGTATTTATCGAAAACCCCATTCCTGGTCAGGCCTACACGCTTACGGTCTCGTATAAAGGCATGCTCACCTACAACAATCAGCCATTTTCGCTTATTATCAGCGGCCTGCGCCGGGCCACTAACTGCACACTTACGGCCAGTATTTCGCCCAGTCGCGATACCACGATTTGCACCGGCGAGACGCTGATTCTACAATCGACGGTACAGAAAAGTGGTTACCAGTACCAGTGGCTGCGCAATAGTGTAGCCCTCGCCGGAGCCAATACGGCTACCCTGGCGTTGGCCCAATCTGGCAGCTACGCCCTGCGCCTGACCGATCAGGCGGGTTGTTCGGTCACGGCAAAAGCAGTAAACGTAACGGCCAGAAATCCCATTGTGTCGCTTAGCCCGGCGGGCGATCAGTGGCTTTGTCCGGGCAAACCTATGACCCTTACGGCCACTACGTCGGGCGCGGCCAATGCGGTGGTCTGGCTCCGCGACGGGCAGGTCTTACCCGAAGCCCGAACGACCACGCTGACTGTTACCCAGCCGGGAACGTATCAGATTCGCGACGATCAGACGGGGTGCCAGTGGGTATCGGAGCCTACCGTCGTGCGCCCGAGTACTGTCAATGCCATTGACCTGACGCCCGCCGAAACCGAACTGGTCTTGCCGCTTGGTGCTACCGTAACTCTCGTGGCCCCGCTCGATGCGTCCTACCTGTATCAGTGGTTCCGCGACAATGTTGTAGTTACTAATGCCAGCGCTTACCGGCTGTCGGTAGCGCAAACGGGTATTTATAAAGTAGAAATACGCCAGCAAACCTGCGTCGGCTTCTCGACCGAGCGTATCATCGAGTCAGCCACACCTTCCGATTCGACCTCGGCACTACGGCTGTACCCCGTCCCGAGTGACGTAGTACTATCTATCCGTTACCAGAGCAACACTACAAAGCCCGTTCAGGTGAGTGTTTACGACAGCCGGGGTGTCGTGGTTATTTACCCCTTTCTGCTCCGTCGCACCAGCGGCCACCACGAAGCCGAGTTACCCACGAACAGCCTGCCACCCGGTCCATACATTCTGCGCTTAACCGACGGCTCCGGTGAGCAAACAGGACGGTTTATAAAGAAATAATGTATTTTTTGAGATTTTTTCTCACTTTTATTGATT
>JACMPG010000287.1 GCA_014377625.1 Spirosoma sp. | reverse complement strand
TTTCTGTACGATAAAGCCGCATTTGACGGTCAGCAGGTACCCAAATCGCTGGCCGATTCGTTGCGCCCCGCCAATGATCCACTGCTGACTGCTGCCCGTGCTCAGGCCATGAACCGCTTCGGTGACTACGCCATGCAGCAAAACAACCGGCCCGAGATCAGCCGCGATAATAACAGCATTCCGATACGTACGCTCTCTGCGCTGTTGCTGCGCTATGGCCGTAATCTCTCGCCCGACGAGCAGACGCGTCTGGAAACCTACCGCGAAGACAACTCGATTAAACAGGCAGACCTGCGGTTTTTTCAGAAACTCATCAGCCGCAATAATGACACTATTCAGCGGCTGGTAACGTACGAAAACGTACTCCGGCGCAGCCGCGAGCAGTTCGACAAACCGTCGGTCGATTATCTGACGGCCTATCTGCTGGTCAACGCTCTGCCCAGCCTGACACTCGACTTCGCCAAACTGCTCTACAGCTACGCCCGTCCGCAGGTAACGGACCCGCAGATGGTGCAGTCGTTGGATGAGCTCTACCGGCTCGAAGTCGGCGATAGCACCCGTATTCGGCAGGCGGTGCAAACCCTTCAAAAAACAGGCAACCGACCCGAACCCGTCGAGATTACGCCCGGCGTGTTCGTGACGCGGGATGCATCTGTCAGCGGACAGGACCTGTTTGACAAGGTTATAAATGCCAACCGGGGCAAGGTGATTTACGTGCTGGTGGCCGACGCTGCCGACGAAGCCGGGCGGCAGGCGGCTCTGGACGCCCAACGGCTCCGTAACGCCTATAGTAGTACCGAGCTGGCCATTGTCTATCTACCGATAATCAACGCCGGGGCGGGTCTGTGGCCGGAGTTTGCTGCCAAAACCAACCTCTATGGCGACCATCTGTTACTGACCAGTGAGCAACTGTCAGACGTACTAAGCCGACTGCGCCCCGACAATAACCTCTCTGCTGTAATCATTGACCGGGCAGGGAAGGTCAAAAAGCGAAACGCACCTCTGCCGGGCGATTATGAGGAAGTCAGAAAGGCGGTTGAGAAGTATTTATGACGTTCGGGATACCCGTCCCGAACGGTTACCGCTTCAGTATTTTTACTGTCTGCTGCCGGTCGCCCTGTTGGATGCGCAGGAGATAGGTGCCGGGATGGAGGGGTTGTATACTAAGCAGTTGACGAAGTTGCGGAGCCTGTTTCTGCGTCTGTATCGTCTGCACAGCGCGGCCCGATACGCTGAGCAGGGTAAACGTAACAATCCCCCGGTACGCGCTCACGAGTGAGAGCGTTACGTCGCTTTCGGCGGGGTTGGGCGATACGGTAATGGTGCCATCCAGCGTGGGTTCATTGGCCGTAACGGGTGCGGGTACGAGACCAAATGGCAACAGATCGGCAACGGGTGTAGGTAGTTTTTTCTTGGTGTACAGATGAAATGCGCCCGGCTCCAGCGTAACAGATACGTTGGCGTCGGTAATTTTTACTTCCTGCCCCGTGAAATAATGATACCAGGTACCCGCAGCCGGAAAACCCGCGCTGATGGTCTGCGCCCGCAAATCGAAATTACCCAGTAAAAAAGCCGTATCCTGCGCCGTACGCATGGTTAGTCGCTTGACAGACGTGGTGAAATCGGTCGTGAAATCGGTCGTGGCAAAGACCGGTGCGGTGGTTTTTAGTTTCGTGAATTCAGCGTAAACACCATAGAGTTTCCGGCGGTCGGTATTCTGGTAATATTCCCATTTTACGGGTTTGGGATCGGTGCGGCAGCCATCGCTGATGGTGCCGTCGGGGCAGGTGTTGATGCTGAGGTCGTAGCCAAGTTCGCCAAACTGCCAGAGCATTTTCGGTCCTGGTGTGGCCAGCATAAACGCAGCTGCCAGCTTGGCCCGTTCCAGGGCCGTAGTCAGCGTTTTGACGTTGTAATTTCCCGCCTGTTGCCCGTTTTGCTTCATGTCATACACCAGCCGCTCTTCGTCGTGACTTTCGGCGTAGCCCACCAGACCCGGAGTCTGAAACCCCCGGTCGCGGTGGGAGAGACCCGTAACGTTGCCCTGCCCCGACTTTAATGCATTCCTGAAATCGCCGTTGTGATTACCCCAGAGCAGCATGCCGTAGTCGGCCAGTTCGCGCTCTTCCTGGGCGTCGGCAAAGTGTTCGAGAATGACGTAGGCGGTGGGGTCCGTTTTGCGAATCTGGTCATAAATACGCTTCCAGATGGCCACGCGGCTGGCGTCGTACCGACCCCAGGCCGCTACGTCGTTACCCGAGTTTTTCTGAGTAAACCCTTTGGAAAGATCGAATCGGAACCCATCGAATTTATAGTTCTGCAGCCAGTACTTGCAGACCTGGTCCACAAATGCCTTTGTGTCGGGACTCTCGTGGTTGAAGTCAAAAAAGACGCTGAACGGGTGCGTGGCCTGCTGGTTGAAATACGGACTGTTGGCAGACGGGCGGTCGCCGTCCCAGTACATTTTTACGTAGGGAAATTCGTAGTCGGCCTGGTTCAGGACCATATCCAGCACTACGGCAATGCCCTGTTTGTGGGCTTCGTCGATGAGTCGTTTCAGGTCATTTTTGGTGCCGTAGGCTTTATCGGGCGCGAAATAATAAATGGGATTATATCCCCAGGAGTTATTGCCCGAAAACTCCATAATCGGCATCAGTTCGACGGTGTTAATGCCGAGCCGTTTCAGATACGGTAAACTATCTATTACACTCTGGTAGGTTCGGTTGGCCGAAAAATCGCGCACCAACAGTTCATAGATGACCAGTTTATTGACGGCGGGCCGCTGAAAATTGGGGGTCTTGAACACAAACGACGACTGCCCCGGCTGCATGATGGACACGAAATTACCCTGTGCTTTTTCGGGAAACGGTTTCAGATTGGGATAGGTCGAGGTCGGGATGAATTTGTCGTTGTTACGGTCCAGCACCTTGTCAGCATAGGGATCGCCTACGGGAATGGTGCCATCAACGAGGTACTGAAACGCCGTTTCGCCCAGCGTCAGGGCCGATAACTCCAGCCAGTAGCGATTTCCGTCGGGCGTGCGGTTCATCAGGTAGGCCGGGCTGATGGTCCAGTCGTTGAATTCGCCGAGCAGATACACGAAACTCTTTTTGGGCGCGTACAGCACCAGTGTCGTTTTAGTCTCGCCCTGGTTGGCGGCTGTATAGTTGATGCCATCTACGAGACCGTTGGGCAGGGGGGCAACGACTGGCTGAGGTTTTACGGTGAAGAAAAACGTATCGGCAACGGTTTCGGCGGGTGTTGCTGATGTACGGGCCCGCAAAATAACCGTGCGCCGAACTCCCGCCGATGTACTGGCTGGTACGGTGGTTTGCAGCGAATCGACGTTTGCAGCGGTTGCAACGGGCTGACCATCTACGGTCAGGGTAAACGCGGCTGGTTTCGAGGTTTTGTAGCGAACGGGCAGGCTGGCACCGGCATCGACGTAGAAGTTATTCTGAACAGGCAGTAACCGGGTGAGGTTAAACGAATTATCGAATACGGACACAAGCAGATCCTCGGTTTGCGCTTTGCCGTCGCCACTTTTCAGTAATACACCTAATTTAGCGATGGGACGCCCAACGGGAACACCGAAATAAGCGCGGGGGATAAACTTGATTTGCCAGCGGTCGTTTCCGAGTGCCGTCATCCTGCCGGGTGCGAACGGCTTTGAGAAATCGGTTTGCCCGGTGGGCTGAAATTCAAAGGCGTTGCCCGCAGCCGTACTGCCCGCCCCTGCCCACAAATACACATCGTCGGTTTTGCCAAGCAGTGCCTTAGCCCGACCGTCTTTGGCCAGTTTGAGGTCGAAGATCAGCGTTATCTCTGCGTCGCCGGTTGGAAAGGCGGGCTGGGTAGTTACGACCTGCGCAAATGACGCTGCAGCGATAAGACAGGTCAGTAAAGAAAGGAAAAGTGATTTCATAGTAGAGTAAAGGTAATTCATCATTCCTCATTCATCAACCCTTTCAACGCCTTATAGACCCGGTGAGTAGGCAGGCCCATGACGGTGTAGAAGGAACCGTCGAGCCGTTCGATGGCAACCAGACCAATGAAATCCTGGGCGCCGTAGGCTCCGGCTTTGTCGAAAGGTTTGCAGGTGCGGATGTAGTAGCTGATTTCGTCGTCGGTGAGGTGCGAAAACTGAACCGTGGTTTCATCCGTAAATGACTGCATACCATTGGGGCTGAGAATGGCCACGCCCGTTCTGACGCGGTGCGTCCGGCCCGACAGCAGCCGCAGCATATTGTGGGCATCGGCTTCGTTTTGAGGTTTGTTCAGGATTGTATTGTCGACGATCACGACCGTATCGGCGCAGAGAACGATGGAGTCCAGTGTCTGGCCGGGTTCGGGTAAAAATTGATCGGCTTTCTGACGGGCCAGATATTCGGCCACGTCGTTTACGGGCATGGTACCGGGGAACGTCTCATCGGTGGGACGGGTTTCGACGGTGAACGAAAAACCAGCATCGGTCATGAGCTGTTTACGTCGGGGCGAGCCGGAAGCGAGTATGAGTTTCAAAGAAATGATGAATTACAAATGATGAATTAGCTTGCGCCAGCCAATTTATCATTCATCATTCATAATTCGTTATCACCTTGAAAATACGCACTGCTACCATTGCCGATGCTGCCCTGCTCACCGAACTGTCGGTTGTTACCATGCGTGAAGCGTTTGGACCGCCCCACAACCCTGCTCAACTGGTGGAAGAATACATTGACTCGGCTTTTTCGGTGGCGCAACTGACTGCCGAACTCAGCGACCCGCGTTCGGTCTTTTTTCTGCTCGAACTGAATGGTTTAGCTATCGGCTACGCCAAAATACGCCAGACCAAACCGCCCCGGCAAATACCTGAACTGTATCGACGGGTTGGGGCCGCTGTCGAAATTCAGCGTATTTACCTGCTAACTGCGCATACCGGGCGGGGGCAGGGGCGTTTATTAATGGATCACTGCCTCGACTGGGCGCGGCAGGCGTTGTACCAGGCCGTGTGGCTGGGCGTGTGGGAGCATAACGAACGGGGACTGGCATTTTATCAAAAAAATGGCTTTGAGCGGGTTGGATTCCATTATTTCATGTTCGGTTCTGAGCGGCAGCGCGATTACTGGATGATTAAGCCGTTAAACAAACCAGCCTGAGTTACGTCTAATGTTCTGATTCGTCTATTTATCCGACCGATGAAACACCTGTTTACTCGTACTGACTGCCTCTATACCCGCCTGTGGCTGGTTGGGCTGCTGCTGTGCGGGCTGGTGTCATCGGGTTTTTCGCAGACCGATACATTACCGAGTAACAATAGGCGCGGAGCAACCGACTCCTTAGCCACGCCCTACTCGACCGGTGCGGCCGACAGTGTGCTCATGCAGCGCGACAGTGTGTTTTATTCGCGCCTGAAAACGAAGATGTACAAACGCCGGCTTACCCGGCAGCTCTACGACGTTCTGTTTCAGCAAGTTTACAACAGCCGGGTAAAAACCGGCGAGGTTGACCAGATCGAGGTTAACCCGTTTCGATCCTACGAAGGAAAAATCATTGGCGATATCTACATACGGCGGCTGAACGTGTTCGGGCAATCGGTATACGATACGCTCCGCAAACCAGGTAACTGGTTTGAGCGGGCTGCCAACCGGTTGCATACCAACACCCGCGAAAATGTGATCCGGCGGTCGTATCTGCTCTTCCGCGAGGGCGATGCCGTTGATGCCAACGTTATGCGAGATAATGAGCGGCTACTGCGTACCACCGCCAATGGTATTTTTCTCGACGCCCGGATCGTCATTGTACCCCGCGACGGAAGTCGGCAGTTTGTAGATGTCTATGTTATTACGCAAGATGTCTGGTCGCTACTGCCTACGGGGGGCGTGGGCGGGCTGGACAATTTCAGTCTGGGTTTTGAGCAGAAAAACTTCCGGGGCGTGGGCCATCAACTCATAACGCAGGTGGCCTACGCGGGTAGCGACCCCCGCCAGAAATTGGAATATCGGGGGCGGTATACAGTACCCTTTATCGGTAAAACATTCCTGACTGCCCAGGCCGAACTGCTTTACCTGCGCGACCTGAAACAGGCTTCCATTCGACTCTATCGCCCGTTTCTAACGCCCGACACCAAATGGGCCGGGGCTATCGAGATTAACCACACGCAGGTAAATAACCGGCTCGTGACCCGTACCGACAGTGTGCTGCTGGTGCCGCTGAGCTATAACTACTCCGATGCCTGGATTGGCCGCTCGTTCCGACTGTTTCAGGGGAAAAGTCACGACGAAGAGAAGGGACGCACCCGCTTAATCGTTGCGCTGCGCAATACCAATTATGAGTATGTCAGCCGTCCTGCCGTAACCGCCGATACCAACCAGCTTTATCAAAACAGCCGTACTACGCTGTTCAGTGTGGGCGTTTCCCGGCGCAAATACGTGCGCGACGTGCTGATTTACGGCTTTGGCCGTACAGAAGACGTGCCGGTGGGCGAGTCGTTTGCGGGTGTGGTGGGGTTTGATAATGCCGAACTCGGTCAGCGACTTTATACTGGCCTCAACTTCTCGCGGGGTAAGTACTACCCTAAAGTTGGCTACCTGTATGGTCTGATCAACGCGGGGGGCTACATCCGTACCAAAGGCATTGAACAGGGCGTACTATCGGTAGAAACCAACTACTTCAGCCCACTCATAAAAACGCGCTGGGGCAACACGCGACACTTTCTCAATACACGTTACACCACCGGTATTGGGCGATTTCAGAACGAATACGTCACGCTCGGTAGTTCGGGAGCGGGCATCAACACCGACGGTATCGGTATCAATAATGACGCCCTGCGTGGTACCAAACGCTGGATCCTTAACTTCGAAAATATTCTGTTTTCAAAGCTCAACTTTATTGGCTTCCGGGTGGCGTTCATCACATTTGCCAACCTGGGGCTGGTTAGTTTCCCCGACCGGTCGCTGCTGAGGGGCCCATTGTATCAGGGCTATGGCATTGGATTTCGATTCCGTAATGAGAATCTGACCTTTAACAGTTTTCAGATTCGGCTGTCGTACTACCCCAATATCCCCAATAACCGAGCCCCTTTCCGGCAGTCGTTTGAAGGCATTCCGGCTCTGCGCTTCCGGGATTTTGACCTGTCGGCTCCGCAAATCGTGCCCTATCAATAAAAATTTATCAATTTAATGTTAATACATTAAATTCAATTGTAGTATATTTGCGGCATGTCAATTGAAGATGAAATTAAACAGGCTACGCCTTTCAAAAGCCCGTATCATCGGCTGATGGTAAACCTGATTTATACCAGTAACTGGATGGCCGACAGTCAGTCGAAACTTCTCAAGCCATTCGGGCTAACCTTGCAGCAGTATAACGTGCTGCGCATTTTGCGGGGCAAATCTCCCGACCCGGTCAAGGTCAGTGACATTACCGAACGCATGCTCGACAAAATGTCGAACGCGTCGCGGTTAGTGGATAAACTTCTGCTGAAAGGGCTGGTATTGCGAACCGAATGCCCCGCTGACCGCCGGGCGGTTGACGTAGTGATTACGAATTCGGGTATGGCTCTGCTTACAAAAATTGACCGGTTGCTGGGTGGGTGGGAGCAGGATCAACACAGTAAACTCTCCGAAGCCGAAGCCGTTGAGCTTAGCCACCTGCTTGATCAGATGCGAAAATAATCAACCAATTAATACAATTAATAAACTAAGGAAGAACTATGAACACACGTAAATTTCTGGCCGGCCTCGTTGCCGTTGCCGTAGTAGCCGGTACATCGGCTTTTGTTGGACCGAAAAAATCTGCGACAGCCACCTACAAGGTAGACACGCAAAAGAGTGTGCTGAACTGGAATGGTAAGAAAGTGACCGGCGAACACTACGGTACCGTAGAACTCCAGGGCGGCACCATGACCGTAGAAAACGGGAAGCTGACCGGTGGTCAGTTTATGTTCGACATGAACAGCATCAAAAGTGTTGACCTCACCGATGCCGGCTACAATGCCAAGTTCATCGGCCATATGAAGTCAGACGATTTTTTCAGCACGGCCAAGCACCCCACGTCCATGTTCACCATCACGAAAGTGACCCCAAAGGGTGGCAATGCCGTTGAGATTACCGGCAACATGACCATCAAGGGCATCACCAATGCCGTTACGTTTCCCGCCACAGTGAAAACCAACGGCGACATGATCGAAGCCGCCGGGAAAGCTGTTCTTGACCGCACCAAATACGATATTCGCTATGGCTCGAAATCGTTCTTCGAAAACATCGGCGACAAAGCGATCTACGACGATTTCACGGTTGAGATGAAGCTGGTTGCCAAAAAATAAGCAATTGAGTTTTCATGAAAAACCCCGACATCCAACGATGCCGGGGTTTTGCTTTTATATGCTTTATTACTGGTCTTTCAGAAAATCACCATCGATAATCAACAGTTTGACTCCGTTTTGGGAAAACGAACGATGCGAACTGAGGTTATCCGACACTATATAGGTCATTTTTGAAGTGAGGAGGAAACGTGTATCATCACTCAACTCACTCACAAACTCGCCCTCCAGGCAGTGAACAATATGTCCTTTCTGACACCAATGGTCAGCCAGGTATCCGGGTGAGTATTCCACCAGACGTATTCTTAACCCCGAAAACTGGATTGTCTGCCAGATTGCAGTACCCGTCTCACCTGGGTATTCTACTCGTTCAATTTTAGACCAGTCAATCGTTGAAAACGGGATATTGCTCATGCTTTTTCGTATCTGAATGACCTATGTGATGTTTAGCAAGTCTCCCGCCAGGGCAATGAGGGTTTCTACCTGTTCATGATTTACAGACGGATAACCCGCCAGAAAATCGTCGAGCGAACTCGTTTCCAGATAATCGAAGAGCGTTTGGATAGCTACGCGCGTGCCTCTGAACGCGGGGTTTCTACCAGGTATTTCCAGGTCTATGCTAATGATTTGGCTGGCTGTCATTGATTTGGCTGGCTGTCATTATAGATGAGGTCTGGCTACAGGGCTTTCTTATAAAAATGAGCGGGTAGTCAATCGCCCTACTTTTGTGGTTGCAACACTACAAAACCATGACTACTGCTACCTACCCGCTTAAAACTACCACTTTTTTCCAACTCCTAGAAACTACCCCTCAACTCGACGGACGTGACAATCGGGGCAAACCGGTCCGCCGGTGCGGCCACTCGCTCGCTTTGGTGCTGACCGGATTGGTGGCCGCCCTATGCTGCGGGCGGGATGGGAGTTTATCTCGGCTTCACCGCCATATGGTCAACCACTTCAAAAATTTGCTCGAAGCCACTCAACTCACTGACCATAAGCCTATTTCACGAGCGCAACTGCCTTTACTATTAGCCAAAGTCAACGGCTCGTGCTTTGCTCAACTGCTCTTTGAGTGGTTTAATATTGTCTTGGATGAAGAGCAAAAACGATGCGGGGCCGCCCGTGCGGTTTTCGCTCGATGGAAAGGAACTGCGTGGCAGCATTCAAAGCGGTCATACCCGGGGCGAGGTACTCGTCTCAGCCCTGGACCACCAAACCCATCAAGTGGTCGCTCAGAGCTACTATTCTGGGTGTAAAGAAAGTGAACGGCCAGCGGTCGCTCAGTTGATTAAAGATCAAAATCTTGCCCACCAGAAACTCTCACTGGACGCGCTGCATTTAATCCCCTCAACGCTGAAGTTAATTCACACCGGACGGGGGCAGTATGTGGTGGGATTAAAGCCTAATCAAGCTCATCTGTATCGGTCATGCACATTAAAGGATTTGTTTGAGACCGCTGATTATGAGCGGGTTGATGCCAAACTAAAGAAGCACGGTCGGGTCGAGCAACGCCCTTACCGTTCGTTTACACTAAGTGCTTGCTCGGTGGCTGTACGTTGGCAAAAGGCGGGCCTGTGTACGCTGCTTTGTGTGGTGCGGAGCCGGACAAAGTCAGGCGTAATGAGTGCAGAAGTCAGTTATTATGTGAGCAATCAGGCTGTGAGTAATCAGGCGCAGGCCGATGAGTTATTCGATGCGATTTGGGCGGTCCGCCGTTGCGGACATTGGGCAGTTGAAGTGATGCACCACAAGCGTGACGTGAGCCTGTCGGAAGACCATTTGCGGACGAGCAAAGTAGCTGTAAGTCGTATGACAGGAAGCCTTCGTACACTGGTTATCAACCTATTAGAAAGTCTGAAGGTCAAAAATATGGCCGCTCAACTTGATACGTTTGCTGATGACTTCACAACGCTGATCCGGTTTCTAACCCAACAAATGGTTTTATAAGAAAGCCCTGGGTCTGGCTATTTCTGTAACGAATAAAAGCCCGCTCGAAAAAGCCGCACTCAGACCTTCTGGGAGCGGCTTTTTCGAGCGGTTAGGTGTACCGTCAGAATCACCTGATTCGTTTTTAATACCTGTCAACTTCAATCAGTAGTGCACTCGTTCCGGGTGACGTCATAGATACGACAGCAATACATAGCCTTTGGCTGGTGAGTAGCCATGGGTACTCATCACCAGCCAAAAGCGTATGCAAAATTTACTCAGCGGTGAATCACCTTAGCCGTACTACGCTGACCCGCTGCTTGGGCCTGTAACAGATACTGACCCGCTGGCTGAGCGGCTATGTTCCACTCGATGACCTGCTCACCCGCTGCGGATGCCCAGTGCTGCGAGCGCACCACCTGCCCGTTCAGGTCCAGTAGGTCCACCGACAAGGCCGCACCAGCGACACCACGTACCACCGCTTTTAGCTGACCATCAACCACCGGGTTGGGGGTCAGCGTGATGCTCAGTGGCACCTCGGCTCCCTCGGTAGCGGCTACAGCGTGAGCTCCCAGACGGGCACCCGGAGCGATGCAGCTGTAATCGACCGTTACCTTCAGCGGACCGTCGAAAGTGAAACTGCCGTTGGCCTGGAACACTTTGCAGTAGTAGCTGGCCGTGGTCTGCACACTTACCAGCGTCAGACTGCTGGTGGCGGTTCCCCTCTGAATGCTGGCAATCTCCGTCAACTTGAAAGGGGTACTCTGTCCGTTCTTGTACCATTCGTAGCGAACCCCTGTCGTGAGAGCCGTCAGCACGACCAGGCTGCTGCGGCAAACCGTCTGATTGCCGGGAGTGGGTGGTAACACCGTAATGCTGAACGGCGTAGCCCCACTAATGCAGCCATTGGCATCGGTCTGGGTGACCTGAAAGTTTTGAACACCCCCCGTGCTGATGTTAGCTGTGGGCGGGTTGGCAATCGCTCCGCTCACGCCCGAGAAACTCAGCGTACCGGGCGCACTCACAAATTGACCCAGTGGCAAGGGCGTGTTGTTGGCATTGACCGTCCGGCTCACCCCCGTCAGCGTTGGGGCCGGGGGGAGCGGGTTGACCGTCAAAGCGGTGACGCTGGCTGCGGACTGGCCATTGACACTCGCCGTCAGCGTAAAGGTCTGGGTGCCCGACCCGCTGGCCGTCACCGATTGACTGAAGGTGGTGCTGGTACTGTTACCGGTCTGGGTTAAACTGCCGTTGGTAAGCGTGTAGCTGTAGCTGCCCATGAGGTTGCCAATGGTGGCCATAAAGGTAACGGGACTGCCCACGCACAGGGCGGCCGGATTGGCCGCAAAGCCCGTGATGGTGGGCGTGGCGTTGATCACCGTCAACACGTAGGCTGCACTCACCCCCGAACAGCCGGTGGCGTCCCGGCCCAGCACGGTGATGGTGAAGCTGCCGCTCTGGGTAGGCGTACCCGATAGCACGCCCGTGGTAGCCAGACCCAGACCCGTAGGCAGACTACCGCTGGCTACACTGTAGCTGTAGGGACCACTACCGCCCGCAGCGGTGAAGTTTTGACTGAAGGCTACGCCCACCGTAGCGGTGCTCACGCCCGGGATAGCCACCGTTGGCGTCTGGCCCGGCGTTCCCTGATACTCATAAGCGCCCATGTCGATGCGGCCCCCGTTAGGGAAGACGCGGGCGTTCCCCGCTAGGTCGGTGGCGGTGGCATTGGCTGCGTTATCGCCGGTGTTGATGGCGGGGCTACAGCCGTTGAGCCGGGCGTCGGTGGGGCTCACAAAGGGTGAGACGCAGGTGGTGAGGTTGTTGCCCCCATCGGTAAAATTGGTCACCCCAGCCTCCAATAGACTGTATTTGATCGTTATGCTACTATTTGCAATATAACCTTCATAATAAAACGTATTGCCCCCTCCATTACCAAACAGCACGCAGTTGGTCAGCGTGTAACGGCTATTTCTAACGGTAATTCCCCCGCCATAGCCGGACGAATTGCCCAGGAAGCTACAGTTGGTCAGACCAGCATCACTGTTCTCTGAGTATATCCCCCCCCCGGTCTCTGGAGCCGAATTACCTATAAAGCTACAGTTCACTAGTGTTGCTTAAAAGGTAGTATGGCAGGTGTTTTGTCTTCATGGGATAAACCCTGCCAATTATGATAAAGTACCGTTTATCCCTCACTGATTCAGAACGAGTCGAACTGCTGGCTAAAATCCAAAAAGGTAAAACAG
>JACMPG010000030.1 GCA_014377625.1 Spirosoma sp. | reverse complement strand
GTGTACGAATGTATTTATGGCGGGAAACGAATTTTTGCACATCCGCTTCAAAGACTATACGCGTAAAAATGAGCCAACACCAATACCAGCTCTGGCAGAATGCGTTAGCTTGGGCCGCGTAGGGCTAAAGTCAAGCTTAGTCAATCATTTCAAAACCGCAGTACGGAACTAAGACTGCCGGAACGCGGATGCCGTTGGGTGTTTGGTTGTTCTCCAGAATAGACGCCAGAATGCGGGGCAGGGCCAGGGCTGAGCCGTTGAGCGTGTGCAGGAGTTGCATTTTTCCTTCCATTTTGCTACGTAGTTTGAGCCGGTTGGCCTGATACGTCTCGAAATTGGAGACCGAGCTAACCTCCAGCCAGCGTTCCTGAGCCGCCGACCATACTTCCATGTCATACGTCAGGGCGGAAGTAAAGCCCATGTCGCCCCCGCAGAGCCGCAACACGCGATACGGTAGTTCCAGTTTTTGCAGCAGCGACTGTACGTGCTGACTCATGTTCTCCAGCGCGGTGTATGAGTTTTCGGGCTTTTCGATACGAACAATCTCGACCTTATCGAACTGATGCAACCGGTTCAACCCCCGCACATGTGCCCCCCAGGAACCCGCTTCGCGCCGGAAACAGGGTGTGTAGCCTACGTTACAGATGGGTAGCTGATTTTCTGGTACGATTACGTCGCGGTACAGGTTCGTGATGGGTACTTCGGCGGTGGGAATCAGATACAGTTTGTCTTCCGGTACGTAATACATTTGTCCTTCCTTGTCAGGTAACTGCCCCGTACCGAAGCCGGACTCTTCGTTGACCACAATGGGCGGCTGAACCTCCATGTAGCCAGCAGCCATTGCCTCGTCCAGAAAGAAGTTGATCAACGCCCGCTGTATTCTGGCCCCTTTTCCCCGATACACCGGAAAGCCCGCGCCGGCAATTTTGACGCCGAGTTCAAAGTCGATTATCGGGCCGTTGACGCCGTACTTTTTGATGAGTTCCCAGTGCGGCTGCGCACCATCGTACAGCGTTGGCTTTTTGCCGTGTTCCAGCACCACTTCGTTATCGTCGGCGGTGCGACCTGCCGGTACGCTACTGTGCGGAATGTTCGGGATGGTGACGAGAATGTCCTGCAGTTGCTGTTCTGCCAGACGGAGCGCGTCTTCCAGCGCTTTGGAATGAACTTTCAGATTGGTGGTTTCAGCCTTAGCAGCTTCGGCAGCGGCTTTGTCGCCCGACTTCATCAGCACACCAATCTCTTTGGCTTTAGCATTCGACTGCGCCAGCGTATCGTCCAGATCGCGCTGGGTATCACGCCGGTGTTGGTCGAGCGCGAGGACCTGCTCAATAATGGCTTCAGCGTTGGTAAAGTGCCGCTTTTGAAGACCGGTCAGCACGGCGTCTTTATTATCGCGGATGTAAGAAAGTTGTAACATGAAAATTATTGTTTGGCCAACGCAGTGATGACGTTGATAAATTGTTCGGCATCGTCAATAAAGACGCCGATTTCTTCCTCGTTAAAATCAACAAAATCTTCGTAGTCGGCTTCATTCCGATTGTCGAAGAGTTTTTGATATAATTTACTCCAGACCACATCAATTAGACCGGATTTGATGAAATGCTGGCTCAACATGATTTTTACGCCTTTGTGCGTGTACGTATCCATGTCGTTTTTAGCCAACAAGGCCAATACGGCATAGAAGCAGGCATAGTATAACCTGTTGGCCACTGCGTTCCAATAGCCAGAATCAGCCAGTGTTTTGGCAGCACTGAGCGTGTCAAATGCCCGTTCAATACGGTAGGTAACTAAATCATCTTTCGTACGATTCATAGCCGGACACCGTCACGGTTGATGTTGCGATACAACGGAGTCACGCTGTGAGTCCTCTCCCATTCGTGTTTTGAATGAATGATAGAGCCAATTACTCTAACCTCGTTTCCATACAGGCCGACATCACACAAATGATCACGTACCTGATACTTAAGTGGCCGGTCAACGGGTTTCTCGGTCAGTATGAGAAAATCCCAGTCGGAATCCTCTCGCGCGTCGCCCCGTGCCCGCGAACCGAATAGCCATACCTCGGCCTGCGGGTCAATTTCGTGAACCGAGCGTTTGACGGCCTGTAAGAACTCAGCGTCGGTCATGGCATTGATAGATTGGTTCCGGTAAAGTTACGCCGAAAATAAACCTTCATTCAGGGCATTCAGGGCATCGGCTTTGTAGCGGCTATGTACCAGCATGGACAGGTTGCTCTCGGTGCCGCCGTACGAAATCATGCGAATCGGGATGTTTTGCATAGCATTGAACACCCGCACGGCCACGCCCCCGTTGTCGGCACTGAAATTACCCACAATGCAGATAATGGTCTGGTCGTAGTCCGGTTCTTCAAGGTCGCAGAAAGTGCTGAGTTCGGCGGTGATGTCGGCAATACGGTCGGTATTGTCAATCGTAACCGATACCGATACCTCCGACGTAGCCAGCATGTCGACGGGTGTTTTGTACTTCTCGAAAATCTCGAAAATCCGCCGTAAAAACCCGTAGGCGTTCAGCATTCGGCTGGAGTGAATGTACAGGGCTGTAATGCCATCTTTAGCCGCTACGGCCTTGAATACCGGTGCAGTGCTGTCAAACGTGCCGGTACGTTCGGCAATGAGCGTGCCGGGTGCCGACGGTTCCATCGTGTTTTTAAGCCGAACGGGTACGCCAAACATCCGGGCGGGCGTAATAGTGGACGGATGCAGGATTTTTGCGCCGAAATATGCCAGCTCAGCTGCTTCATCAAACGTCAGTTCGCGGACCGGATGGGTGTCTTTCACGATGCGCGGGTCGTTGTTATGCATCCCGTCGATGTCGGTCCAAATCTGGATTTCGTCGGCGCGGATGGCTCCGCCAATCAGCGAGGCCGTGTAGTCCGAACCGCCCCGTTTCAGGTTATCGACCTCGCCCCGTGGATTGCGGCAGATAAAGCCCTGCGTCACGATAATCTGCTTGTCGGCCTGATTGGGCAGCATCTCGGACAGCCGTTGTTGTGTAAAGGCAATCTCCGGCCCGTTGTCGGCGTCGATGCGCATGAACTCCAGCGCGGGCAGCAACGCCGACGCTACGCCTTCTTCTTCAAGATATGCCTGAAAAAGCTGGGTGCTGAGCAGTTCGCCTTCAGCTACCAGTTCTTTTTCCTGCTTGAGCGTAAATGGCTTAATACCCGTCAGCGAGCGGATGAACGAAAACTCGGCGTCCAGAACCTGCTTCCCGGCTTGTTGGCCCGCATCGGTAGCATACAACTCGCCGATGAACGCATCGTAATGCGCCCGGAGTGCATCGATTTGCGCAATGGCAACGGCTTCGGTATTGTCTTTCAGGCATTCGCCAATGGCCAGCAGGGCATTGGTTGAGCCAGACAGGGCCGATAGCACCACGATTTTGCGAGTATCGTCGGCAGTAACGAGGTGGCGGATGGACTGCATCCGGTCAGGTTTTCCAACCGACGTACCGCCAAATTTCCAGACGTGCATTTTTTAAAGAGTGAAAAGGTGGTTGCTGTCGCGCTCGTCCCCCGTCCTGAAGGGAGCCTGCTGACGCAGAGCCGTTCTTGCGCCAGCAGGCTCCCTCCAGGACGGGGGTACGAACGCGGCAGCCAGTTGTAAACTTATTTCAAAACCTGTTTTTTTAGGCCCAACATCTTAATGGCTGTAATGGCGGCTTCGTCGCCTTTGTTGCCGTGTTTGCCACCCGCCCGGTCAAGGGCTTGCTGCTGATTGTTGGGGGTCAGTACGCCGAAGATGACGGGTTTATTGGTTTTCAGGCTCACGTGGGTAAGGCCCTGCGCTACGGCATGGTTGATATAGTCGTTGTGTTTGGTTTCGCCCTGAATCACGCAGCCAATGGCAATAACAGCGTCGATATCGTCGCGCTGGGCCATCCATTGGGCGGCCAGAGTTAGTTCGTAACTACCCGGTACGTTACCGCGAACAATATTTTCGGCAGTAGTCCCGTGTTGTATCAGGGTTTGGTACGCGCCGGAGAACAAAGCTTCGGTAACGTCTGTGTTCCATTCCGAAACGAGAATGGCGAACCGATGCTGGCTGATGTCGGGCAGGTCGCTGGTAGCGAAATCGCTGAGATTTTTTTGTGCGGAGGCCATGTTTTTGTCATGTTGACCGGAACGCCGGACCGAAAGGAAGCATCTCGCGTCTGAGAAATGAGAAAATAGCCGTTACCGAGGATGCTTCTTTTCGGTCCGGCGTTCCGGTCAGCATAACAAAATAAAAGGGACAAACCCGAATCGGCTTTGTCCCTAACAGTCTATACTTGTTCAGAACCGCTTACGACTCGCCGACCGTTGCTTCGAGCAACGATTTATACTTCCTGGCACTAATGGCTTCGACTGACTGCGGGTATTTCTCAGTAATGTCGTTATAGGCATCCATGGCTTTACTGTTTTCCTTCGCCTGTTCGTAGGCAACAGCCAGTTTCAGCATGTATCCCGGCGTAAACTCTTTGTTTGGCTTATACCCGGCGGCTTTTTTGTAGTAATCAGCCGCTTCGCTGTAGCTCTTCTTTTCCATGTACGCATCGCCGGTGAGGGAATATGCACGGGCCTGTACCAGCAAATCAGACGAACTGAAGCTCTTCAGATGCTCGATGGCTTCGTCGTACTTGCCCTCTTTCAGCAGAGCCGTACCTGCGTAAAAGTGGGCCAGATTACCCGCATCCGTAGAGCCGTAATTATCGGCAACAGATAGCAGACCGGGCGTTTTACCGTCGCCGTTCAGGGCTTTTTTTGTTGAGTCGGCCTCAACCATATAGACCGACGGGAACAGTTCGACCTGCGCCGTTTCGTCCTGACTGCTTTGGTAATACCGATAGCCAAAAAAGCCGGCGATCAGCAGCACGATGGCACCGACTATGCCCAGCACAACGATTCTGTTCTGCTCAAAAAAGTCACCGACTTCTTCTAATTTTCCTTCTAATGCATCCGGGTCTTCCAGAAAATCGAGTCCGGGGTTCTTTTTGCTCATGTTTTTGCAATTTGGAGTGCAAAATTAATAGGATTTGTTGGTACCGGAAACGATACGGCCTAAAAGTTTCGTGTGTGTGGCTCACGGCCTTACGTTCGGGCGTACCAACCCAATGGCGTGGCTGCGTAGCTTTGCACGAGCATTTTGCCCTTCTTCAGCAAATACCATGCAATTTTCCGACATCGTTGGTCAGACCGACACAAAAGAATTTTTGACGCGGGCCGTGCAGACCAACCATCTGGCCCACGCCCTGCTGTTCGACGGCCCGGCGGGTAGCAGTAATCTGGCGTTAGCGCTGGCATTGGCGCAGTACGTCAACTGCGAAGCCAAACAGGCCAATGATTCATGCGGGCGGTGCGCATCCTGCGCGAAAATGCAGAAACTCGTACATCCCGACCTGCATTTCGTATTTCCGGTGGCGAACCTCGGCAAGGGAAAAAATTCCGAAACATACCTGCCTATCTGGCGTACTTTCCTGCTCGAACGGCCCTACCGCAGTCTGCCCGACTGGCTCGAAAC
The DNA here is from genome assembly GCA_014377625.1 of Spirosoma sp. Taxonomy (GTDB): domain Bacteria; phylum Bacteroidota; class Bacteroidia; order Cytophagales; family Spirosomataceae; genus Spirosoma. Next base: position 11,686 of record JACMPG010000030.1, on the reverse strand, counting down.
GATGGGGGGCGATAATAAACAGGGCAATATTTCTGCCGAAGAAGCCCGGAATATTCTGCAAAAACTATCGCTGAAGGCGTATGAAGGGGCGTACAAGATTATGATTATCTGGCTGCCCGAACTAATGAATGTAACGTCGGCCAATGCACTGCTCAAGGTGCTGGAAGAACCACCTTCCCAAACGCTGTTTCTGCTCGTGACCAATCAGCCCGACAAACTCCTTATCACAATTCTGTCCCGGACGCAGCGGGTGGCCGTGCGGGCGTTTACCGACGAAGAAGTTGCTACGCACCTGCGGCAGCAGAAAAATCTCGACGAAACCACTGCCCGGCGCATTGCGTATCTGGCCGACGGTAACCTGGCCGAAGCCCTGCGCCTGAGCAGTCAGGACGAAAAGGGGGCGGGCATGAGTCAGCAGCACGCCTGGTTTGCCGAGTGGATGCGCGACTGCTACAAACAGGACCTGACCAAACTTGTAAAACAGGCCGACCAGTTCGACGGCTTTCCCAAAGAAACGCAGAAGGGGTTATTCGAGTACAGCATCCGGCTGTATCGCGATTTATTTCTGTGGCAGCAGGGCGCGGGTGAGTTGCTACGGTTACCCGACGAGGAACTGGCTTTCGTGAAAAACTTTGCCAAAGTCCTGACTACCGCGCATATCGAGCGGATTGTGGCCGACCTGAACAAAGCCGCCTATCATCTCGAACGCAACGCTCGCGCCAAAATGATCCTGCTTGACCTCTCGCTCACCTTTAGCCGGCTTATCAAAACTAAGTTGTAGGCCTGCAAACCTATACCTTATCAATCACGTTACGTTCGTGCATTCACAAAAATCTACTGCTTCATGAGATTCATCATCATTACCGGAATTACCCTGTTTACGTCACTATCGTCGCTGCTGGCGCCCAAACCTGAAACTACGCCCATTCCCGTCTGCCACAGCAATGACATGGCGAAGATGGCGGCAGACCCGGCTTTTGCCGCACTCCACGTCAACCCGCTTCCGTTTACCTATCAGGGCGACGGAGATATGGTCACCTTTGCCACACCCGACGGCCAAAAAGCCAGCGGATTTCTGCTGAAAGCCAGCAAGCCTTCCGATAAGTGGCTGCTGGTATATCAGGAGTGGTGGGGCCTGAACGATTTCATCAAACAGGAAGCCCAGAAATACTACGGCGACCTCAAAGACGTGAACGTACTGGCCGTAGACATGTATGATGGTAAAGTAGCTACCCAGAGCGAAGACGCGATGAAGTACATGCAGGGAGCCACCAAAGAGCGGTTGGGCAGCATCATGCAGGGAGCCCTCAACTACGTGGGTCCGAAGGCAGAAATTGCCAGTATCGGCTGGTGCTTTGGTGGGATGCTGTCGCTACAGTCGGCCATGCTGGCGGGCAAACAGGCCAAAGGCTGCGTGATGTATTACGGTCGGCCCGAACAGGACGTGGCTAAGCTGAAAACGCTGGATACCGACGTATTGGGCATTTTTGGCAGCCAGGATAAAGGCATCTCGCCGGAGTCGGTAAAGGCGTTTGAGGAGAACATGAACAAGGCGGGCGAAAAAATCGAGGTGAAGATGTACGACGCCAACCACGCTTTTGCTAACCCGAGCAATCCGGTCTATAACAAAGAAGCTGCCGAAGACGCCTACAAACGGTCGTTGAGTTATCTGAAGAGCCACCTAAAGGCGTAATGAATACGCTTGCCGGGGGGAGGGTCGTTTTTAATGAAAATGGGTTAAACTATTGACGTCGTGAGTAGTCTAAGTCTATGTAAACCATTAATAAACGTACTCGACCATGAAATTTATGAAAGCAATTCCCTGGCTAATGGCCTTAATGATTGCCGTAGTTATGACCAGTTGTGGGCCGTCTTATGTGGGGGTTCGTACCGCACCTAATTACGGTTACGGACCGGGCTACTACGGTGTCCGGCCCTATTACGGTGGTTATTACCGCAACCCGTATCGTTACTATCGTGCACCGGTTATTGTACGAAACCGCACCTACGTGGTGCCTCGCACAAATCCCAATGCTCGTAGCTACAATAATTCCGGCAATTATAACGGTGGTGGTAACCGCAGCTACGGCCCCCGTTCTGGTGGTGGTGGTTCTCGCGGACCGAGGTAAATTACGGGCTACGTCAACGGAGAAAATGCCAGTCTTTTCAGACTGGCATTTTCTCCGTCACGGCTAAAGGTTTACGTAGTTGCCAGACGCGATTAGCTGTTCGACCGATACCGGCCAGTTGTACAGATACGTCCAACAGGGGAGTTCGTCGTCGCCGTAGTTGATGGGCACCATGGCCCGACAATATTCATCGGTGGGGTTGGCAGGGGTGTTCACGCCTTCGTACTCGTCCAGATGGGTCAGCAGGTCGGTAGGGTTATGGCTGATATCAAAAATACTACCCTGTACATGGCTGGGGCTGTTAGCGTCATAAACTGCGCCGGGATACCGGCCAATGCTATACAGCCGTCCGCGCAGGGTCCCGTGGCCAACATACTGGCTGTTTTGATTCAGCAGTTGTGCGAACGGGTTAACAAAACCAGGCTGGAGCGTTCCATAAACAAACAGATAAACAGGTAGTTCTGACATCGGTAGTCCGAAAAAGGACGGACTATTCCTGACGAAGTCCGTCTTTTCTGCGTTATATATGAAACGGGTGATAGATTATGAAAAAGGCATCGATAGGATTACTGCTGGCGTCTACATTCTTTCTTGTACAAATTCCGCTGGAAACCCGGGCCTCGGCAACTACTGGTACGACTGAAATGACTACCACGTTTAAGGGAAAAAAGAAAAACAAACCTTATAAGAAGAAGCGCGGGGGACTCTTTAACACCGGCCTGTTCCGAAAAAAGAACGCCTGTGGCTGCCCGAAGCATTAAGCTATTGTTAAGAAATTGTACTTATAGAAGTATCATTCGCTTGTAGCCCCTTTTTGGGTTCTGTAAGTTGTAAAATTCTGTGTTTCAGCGTAAGATTCCTTATCTTTGCGAAAAAAAGACCGGGCTGACTAAAATCCGTTAACGCCCAGATTAGACCTGTATGCAATCCATCCGCAATATTGCCATTATCGCCCACGTTGACCACGGCAAAACTACGCTGGTCGACAAAATTATTCACGCATCGAAGCTCTTCCGGGACAACCAGGAATTTGGAGACCTGATCCTCGACAGCAACGACCTCGAACGCGAACGCGGCATTACCATCGTCTCCAAAAACGTATCGGTCCGCTATAACGACGTTAAAATCAACATTATCGACACCCCTGGTCACAGTGACTTTGGTGGGGAGGTAGAGCGCGTTCTGAAAATGGCCGACGGCGTTTGTCTGCTGGTCGATGCTTTTGAGGGACCAATGCCCCAAACTCGTTTCGTACTTGGCAAAGCCCTTGCACTGGGTCTGAAACCAATCGTGATCGTAAACAAGGTCGATAAAGAAAACTGCCGCCCCGAAGAGGTGTATGAGCAGGTGTTCGACCTGATGTTTAACCTCGGTGCGACCGAAGACCAGCTCGATTTCCCTACCGTTTACGGCTCCTCAAAACAGGGCTGGATGGGACCGGACTGGAAAAATCCGACCGACAACATTACCTACCTGCTCGATACCATCATCGCGACGATTCCGGAAGCGCCTACCCGCGAAGGTCAGCCGCAGATGCAAATCACTTCGCTCGACTATTCGGCTTTCGTAGGTCGGATTGCCATTGGCCGGGTGCATCGTGGTACGATGAAAGAAGGAGCCAACATGGCTTTGGTGAAGTCAGACGGGTCTGTCAAGAAAGTCAAAATCAAAGAACTTCAGACGTTCGAAGGGCTTGGTAAACAGAAAGTTACCGAAGTACAGTGTGGCGACATTTGCGCCATAACGGGTTTGGAAGATTTCGAGATCGGCGATACGCTGACCGACATCGAAAACCCCGAAGCACTGGCGCGTATTGCGGTTGATGAGCCGACGATGAATATGCTGTTCACGATTAATAACTCGCCGTTCTTTGGTAAGGAAGGTAAGTTCGTGACGTCGCGCCACCTTCGTGAGCGGCTGTACAAAGAAATCGAGAAAAATCTGGCCCTGCGCGTCGAAACGACCGACAGCGAAGACCGATTCCTGGTCTATGGCCGGGGTATCCTTCACCTGTCTGTCCTGATCGAGACCATGCGTCGCGAAGGCTACGAGTTGCAGGTGGGTCAACCGCAGGTGCTGTATAAAGAAGACGAAAACGGGCAGAAACTCGAACCTATCGAAACCCTCGTGGTTGATGTGCCGGAGGCAACCGCCGGAAAAGTAATCGAACTGGCCACGCAGCGTAAGGGCGACCTGCTCATTATGGAGCCGAAGGGTGATTTGCAGCACCTCGAATTCGAGATTCCGTCGCGTGGGCTGATTGGACTGCGGTCCAATGTCCTGACGGCCACCTTTGGTGAAGCCGTAATGTCGCACCGGTTCAAGGAATACCAGCCCTACAAAGGCCTGATTCCTGAGCGGATCAACGGCTCGCTGATTTCAATGACGGGCGGTCAGGCAACGGCCTACTCGATTGACAAACTCCAGGATCGGGGTGTGTTCTTTGTGGAGCCGGGCGAGGAGATTTACACGGGTCAGGTGATCGGCGAACATAACCGGCAGAACGATATTGTGGTGAACGTGATGACGGCCAAGCAGTTGACTAACATGCGGGCATCGGGTTCGGACAATAACGTAAAAATTGCTCCGAAAATCGCGTTCTCGCTCGAAGAGTCGATGGAGTATATCCAGAAAGATGAGTATCTGGAAGTAACACCCAAGTCGATGCGGATTCGTAAGGTTTTCCTCGATGAAAACGAGCGTAAGCGCAACGCCAATAAGTTTGCGATGGCGTAAGATCACGATTCTAACAAACACAAAAAAAGCTCCTGCACATTGCAGGAGCTTTTTTTGTGTTTGCTCAGTCTATTATCGGTTTTTTACCAAAGGATACGTAACGGTATTTTTGAGTTGTTGCTGGACCTGAGCGGTTTCGGTTTGCTTGTCAGCAATAGCCTGTTTCTGATGCGCCACAAACTCAGCCTGACGGCGGGTATAAGCATTACCCGCCACGAAGAGGGCAATTCCGAAGATGGTCAGGAGTATTTTTTTCATGATGTTGAGAAGATGGTTTATTGATCGGATCACGTTAAAAATTATCCGATCAGTACGTATTATTTGTTTAAAAGCTGAATCCCATTCTAAAATACAACCGGTTATACCGCCGGTCTTCGGTTTGTGACAGCGTATAAACGCCATCGACAGGGGTGTCGTAACGGGCCTGCTGCTGCCGGTAACCCGCGCTGACTATAAAACCGGTGCCGTTGCCCTTGTTGATGCGGACTCCAAGCCCCGGATTCCAGAGAAACCCACCGTGCAGATCGTTACCGTGCGGGTTTGGCCCCCGAAAGGCATAACCGCCTTCCAGCGTGTAAAACGGCGATAACCGCCGTTCCCGATTAAACAAATCGCCCTGTACGTGACCCGCAAGCGGGAAAAACGCCGAGTTGTTGTAGTAGTCCACACCCGTTGCCAGGCCAGTTACCAGCCGGTTGCTCCACCTATAACCACTGAACAGATGAATTGTTAACCCTATTCGATTGCCGGCCTCCCGTTGCGATGTATAGTAAGGAGGGTAATAACCCCTGTACCACCCACCACTGTAAACCGGCTGATCGGGACGAACGCGGCCTGTTGCTACACCCATTTGAACCGTAGTGAGCCAATGCGTCACGTTTTTCTGAGGGTCTGGTTGTGATTTTGAGGGAATGGTCAGCAATAGACCTATTACGAAAAAAAGTAGTGTTTTCATGGTGGTAGCGTTAGATGGGTTGCTGGACGGCAATGCGGCTCAGGAGCCGCAGGTTGGTGGGGTTGCTGTAATCGTACTGGTACAGCCCGTCTTTGCCAACCATGAGCAGCACTTTTGCCAGTGGAATGACATCAAAAGCGTTGGCGTTCGGAAATGTCTGGCGTGGTTTGGGGTCCGTGGGATTGCTGATGTCGAAAACGCTCAGGCCTTTGTTGCCCTGACAGACAAACAGCGTCGGAAAATCGACACCCAGGCCGTAGGGCGTTTCAAGCGGGTAACTTTTAACCAGTTGCGGGCGGGTTGGGTCAGTAATATTCACAATGTCGAGTACGTCCTGCTGATTCCAGCTTCCGCAGGTAGTGGCTCCACGCAGGGTCACGTAGGCGTAGTTATCATGCACCACCACGGGGTCGCAGGAGCGGGCGTGGGGGAAAGCCGCCACCTGCTTCGGGTCGGCGGGTTTACTGGCGTCGAAGATGAACATACCGGTAGTGGTGCCGATAAACAGATTCTGCCGATACGGGAAAATTGTTTCAACGTTCCAGCTGAGGTTGATGGTTTTGGTTCGTTTGGGCTGGTTGGGCCGGGCCAGATCGAAGAGCTGCATGGCAGAGTTGTTGACCACGTAAAGCTGATCGTTCAGCAATGCAAACCGGGCCATCGAACCCCCCGTACCAACCGTGGGAGCCGTGGGCGACGTTTTAGACGAATTACTCTGAACGGAATAGCTGGCAAAGTCATTGAGGTAATAGCCGCGGCCAAACCAGCTAATGGCGTACAGATAAGGCAAAATATTAAAGGTGCCCTCGCAATCGGTCTGCACGGTTTCGGTGGCTATTTCTTCGCGGGTATCGTTGAGTTTTCGGTTCAGCGAATCGTAATTCCAGTAGGTCCGACCAATCTGTCCGTTTCTGAAACCGGTTTCCACCCGACCAACCTCACGGACATTGGCGGGATTACTGATGTCGATGGCTACAAGGTCTATATAACTGTCGGCGTATAGAATATTATCGCGTACGGCCAGATCGACGGTGCCGGGAATGGTCAGGAATGAGATGGCTCTGGGACTGGCCGGGTTGCTGTTATCAAAAACGTGGATGCCTTTCTTTATCTCGACAATAAACAGGTACTGATCCTTGACGTACAGCTTACCCGGCTCGCCCACCGCCCGCGCGGATTCTGACATAACGGGTTTACGGAGGTCGGCCAGCGGAATCTGCACCGGCACAAACGTACGGTAGGTACGGGTTTGCCGGCAGTTGTCGGTGCAGCCCGTCAGCAGGGGCACAGCAACCAGCGTAACAATCAGGAAGCGGAGGACGTGTTTCATAGCGAACAAATGGATGTATGCCGGTATGATTCCGGTTCCGGGGCAACGGTTGGAACGGAGACAAAAAATATTGCCCGGCTGTCCTGATTACGGCCGGGCAATATGGATTCTTACACAAAAATTACAGAAATCATTTTCCCGGTGCTTCACCGCTTTTCGTACATCAGCACACCCGGCTGCGAAGAACCGTAAGAAAGCCGCAACCGATTGTCGGACGTGTAACTGAACTGAACAACTGCCCGTAAATTGGACAGGTACGCTTGCCGGAATACGTCCGACCCGACAGTGGACGGAATATCAATCAGATTTGTAATTACCAGTAGCCCATCCAGTCCCGCCGATGAACGACCCTCGTACCGACTGCCCGCTATCGTTCCGCTGACCAAAAACGGTGTGACATCGCGGGGTGGGTTGTCGGTGTCCAGCACGAGCTGTAGTTGCACGGGGTAAGGGGGTAGAGGTTCGCGCAGTTCCCACGTGCCCACCAGCTTCATAACGTTTGGAGGTACCACCGCCGGGTCGTGGTGGCATCCGCAAAACGTTATGAAGACAAAGAGAAGGGCAGCTAATTTCACGGGTTGGTCTGGGTTGGGTCGGCAATCTTACCGGTGAATAATATCGTGCTGCTACTTTTTTCGTGAATGACGAACACGAACGGACGGTCGCAGAGATATGCCACCGGCATAGTAGACGTTACCATGATCTCTCCTGTAGTTACGGCTGCTGCTTCGGTGCCGGCTTCATCGACCGCCACGAACGTGTTTTGCTTCACCGAACTCAGCAATAGCCCTCCATTCCGGCTGATCTTTGTAAAATTGGCCCGGTCGGTAAAGGCGGTGGGCATGCCCAGACTGGTTAGTACGCTGTTCAGCTTGATGTCGTAACTGAACGAAAATTTGGGTAATCCAATGTCGATTTTACCCAATGAAAGCGTTTTCTGTAGTTGCGTCCAGTCGTCGGCGGTCAGGGTCTTGAGCAGCGCATCGGCGGTAGTATTCTTGTTGGGTAGTATCACAGTCATAACGAAGCGGTCAGAGCCGTAGGGCAGCTCAAACGCAGTGTAGGTGGGCGTAAACGACCGGCGCAACTTGGTGTCCAGGCGCATCATCCGAACGGTTTTTTGACTACCCGATGCCAGTGTAAACAGCGCGTCCTGAGTGTCTTCCGTTTTGAAACGGGTTTGCCAGTCGCCCTTGAAATACAGTGCGTTCATCAGAAACAGCACGTTCTCCGGCGAGATCTGGTCGATGACCTTCGGAATTTTGCCATTGGTCTGCTCACTGGCCCAGCCGTTGATTTTGCCGACGGTGGCGGAACTGGAAAAATCCTCGCCCGATACGGTTGCCCGGAACGTATCCGTCAGCAGATTTTTGTAAGTCGGCTCAACCGTGAATGTGTTGCGGTACCACACCGAGTTGGCCAGCCGCAGGGTTACTTTGGGGTCTATATCGGGTAGGTTTTTCATCAGATTCTGGTACGTACTGTTCACGTCGGTCAGGGTTTGATCGTCCAGCCTGAGCGTCTTCTGGATCTCCTGCGCCGTTTGCCCATCGGCCCCGTTCAGGATCATGCCGAGGGCAATATGCAGGCTCAGGGGCGACACAAACAGGTTTTTGCCAGCCGGTTCCTGCTCACTGACCTGCCGGGTGATATCAAAGGCAAAGCGCGTGGTTTGGTTGGCGAATGGAGCCGGAACCCGCAGGTCTTCTCCCGTACCTGTATTGGGCGAGGCTGTTTTGTCAGAGCAGCTAACTGCCATCAGGCCGAAGCCTGTTATAGCGAGTGAAAGAGTGAGAATTGAGTTGATGTTCATAGCTAAGAGGCTTATTTAAGGACATGAATCGAATTGATTACGCTGTTGCCGGAGGGTCGTTACCAGCGGCTCGAAACCCGCAATGGTCTGGCCGTAGGGAAACGTAACGCGATGTTTGGTGTCGCCCTGCTCGAGTTCGATGTATTCGGCACCTCCGTCGGCGCAGTCGGGGCAGCCGATCACGTCGGGTTGCTGGCCAAATGCACCGAGATTCACGGCGGTTTTGAGCGCGTTCCAGTCTACAGCCGCAATGGTCTTCTGGCAGGTTTTAGAGGGTAGTGGCGTCCCGCGATTCTGGCCCCCGTGCGTCAGCGTAAGACTGGTGCCATTAAGCACGTAGTCTTTCCGGCACTTATCACCCACACACATGCCGAACGACGTACCCGTGCGGATAATCAGCGAGTCGTTAACCGATTGCACGTTGGTTTTTTGACAGCCTGATGACATGACAATAAACGTGAAAAAGACAAGCAGGTAATGCATGACGGTATGGTTAAAAGTGATAATCGACGCCAACTGTTACGCCCGAGGTGGTGGGCTGGGTATGTACGGGCGAGTTGGGTCTGGTGCCGGGAGTCAGGGCGGGCTGATACACGCCCGCCAGTGAAGCCGACCACCGCTCCGACGACCGATACCGGAACCGCGCTCCCATACTTGCCACCAGAGCTACCGGTTTGTAAACGCCATCGCCCGCTTTTATAACCAGTTCATCATCAACAGTGTTTTTTACGAAGATATTGGTAATCAATCCACCCAGCACTGCCAGCGTCAGGCGTTTGCGCGGGCGTAGTTCGTAGCCCACCTGCACCGGCACCTGCACATAAGCATAGTTGTTGGAAACGGCTTGCCGACTGCTGTAGTTGCTACTGTTCAGGCTTGCGTATTGATTCGTGTTACTGATGAGCAAATCGTTGGCGGCCCCAGTGGTTCTGTTCCTCGCTGCTTTTCCGGTCTGACTGCGTAACAAATCAGTATAGAGATTTCCCACAGCGACAGGTGTGTTGTTAGCTGTGATTCCCGACTGCGCGAAATTGTAGACCGGCTGCGCCCCCGGACTCTCTACCGTTGACCGGCCCACCAGATACCCCACGCCTGATTCTACAGACCAACGCTCTGTTAGCTGCACTCCGGTACTGACCTGAATTGACACGGCTACGCTGGCCCGGCTGTTCACGGTCGACCCGTTGCCCATTTTAGCGTTCGAGCTGTATGCCAACGCGTTGGCATAGGTGGGTACGGCCACCGTAACGTCCGGATTGAATACCCCCGGCATGATACTAACCGACGCCCATTTGGTTTTGGCCGTAACGCGCACCTGTTCTTCAGCTGGCTGAGTCAGATTATCCGTTTCAACAGGCTTCAACCAAATAACGCGCTGAATCGGTCTCATTTCAGACAAACGAATACCCCGGCTGGCAAGTTGCCCGGGTTCTGCCAAAACAGCTAATTCTGACTCAGGCAGAGACGGGTTGGGAATTGTGTTCGCAGCAAACGAGGCTACCGGGTGGGTAGCCGGCCCAGCCCACGCGTTGCTCATTACACTACCCCGTAACATAACCGCCGATTCCTGCGTAATCTGTTCAGGCTGTACAGTCCGTTTTTGGGCTGTATGTTCGGAGTTGAAATCCAATGCAGCCGCTACCGTTTCCGGCCCATTCAACGAAATTGAACCTTTGGGCAACTTCTCTGACTCAGGAGACAATGTAACTGCTGTTTCCGCGCCGTTATGCGTAGCAGTATGACCGGGCCGGAGTTCGGTTTCGGCGGGTTGCACACGGGCCACAACGGGTTGTTTAGCCGGTTCGGTGCGGGTAAGCCAGACCCCTACCAGCAGCAGGGCTACCGCAGCCGCCAGACCCATACTCCACACAACCGGGCGCGACAGACCATTTGCCCACAAAGGCACAATGCGCCCATCGCCCGGCTCGTCTAACTGCCGTTCAATGGCGTCCCAGACGCGGGGGGGTGGGGTTTCGGCGGCTTCGTCGAATGCCCGACGCCAAAACTCATCCGGCATGTTCTGATCTTCGTTCATGTTGTATTCGTTCATTGGCTGGATCGGTCTTTGGCGGGGCGACCATCCTGCTGAAGTTTCTGTTGTAATAAGTTTCTGGCCCGGGCATACTGCGATTTCGAGGTGCCCTCGGCAATGTTGAGCAAATCAGCTATTTCGGGATGGGTGTATCCTTCAACGGCGTAGAGGTTAAAGACTGTCCGGCAGCCGGGGGGTAACTCGCCCACCAGCCCCAGCAGGTACTGGTAGTTCAGCATGGGCAGGCTCTGGTCGGCCTGGGGCAGGAGTGGGGCCATCTCCTGCACGTCGGCGGTGTGTTCCCAGGGCTTTTGTTTGCGCAGGTGTTTCAGGGCTGTGTTGATGACAATTCGTTTGAGCCACGCTTCGAGCGGACACTCGAACCGAAAGCTGCCAATGTTCCGGTAAATCTTTACGAATGAATCCTGTAACACATCTTCGGCCTCGTCGGGATCTTTTACGTAGCGTTTACAGACTACAAAGAGCTTCCCGGCAAACCGCTCATAGAGCTGTCGCTGCACAACCCGGTCCTGCCGCTGGCATCCTTCTACTACTGCGTATTCATCCTGCATAACAACGTTGACTCTACCATGACCCCCCGTTTGTCTGAACGGTTGGAAAGGCCTGAAAATTTTTTGATTCAGTTTTGCCAGAGCCCATTCCCGCTAAAAAAATAACCCCGGCCTGTCGG
>JACMPG010000286.1 GCA_014377625.1 Spirosoma sp. | reverse complement strand
TGCCGGAACAAATCGTGTTCTTCGGGTGTGGCTTTGGGGCCGATCAGCATGCCGTAGCCACCGGCTTCGTTGGCTTCTTTGACCACCAGATCAGCAATGTTTTCCATCACGTAAGCGCAGTCTTCTTCTTCGCGGCAGATGTAGGTTTTGACATTGGGGATAATCGGTTCTTCGTTCAGGTAGTATTTGATGATCCGCGGTACATAGGCGTAGATTACCTTGTCGTCGGCAACGCCGGTGCCGGGCGCATTGGCCAGCGCCACGCGCCCTTTTTTATAGACCTCGAAAATACCCGGAATGCCAATCATGGAATCGGGGTTGAACGCCTTTGGATCAAGAAACGTATCGTCGATGCGCCGGTAGATAACGTCCACAATCTGAAACCCTTTCGTGGTCCGCATCTTCACGTAGCCACCCGACACCACCAGATCCCGCGCTTCAACCAGCTCGACGCCCATCTGCTGGGCCAGGTACGAATGCTCAAAATACGCCGAGTTGTAAATCCCAGGCGTCAGCACTACCACCGTCGGGTTGGGCCGGTCGGCAATGAACTGGAGCATCTGCAATAGCCGCATGGGATAATCCGACACGGGCCGGACGCCCGTCTGGGCCAGCACTTCGGGGAACGTCTGCTTGGTCAGTTCGCGGTTTTCGAGCATGTACGATACGCCCGACGGGCAACGCAGATTGTCTTCCAAAACCATCATCTGCCCGTCGGCTCCGCGGATCAAATCGGTACCGGTAATATGGCACCAGATACCTTTTGGCGGCTTTACGCCCATACAGGCGGGCAGAAACGACTTGCTGGTTTCGATCAGGTCGCGCGGTACGACGCCATCGTTCAGGATGTTCTGGTCGTTGTAAACATCGTCCAGAAACATATTCAGGGCTTTGATACGCTGCACCAGACCCGCTTCAAGCCGGTCCCATTCGGCAGATTCGATCACGCGCGGAATGATGTCTAAGGGCATAATCCGTTCGGTGCCTTCGCCTTCCGAATAGACATTGAACGTAATGCCCATGCTCATCAGGGCGCGTTCGGCTGCGTGCTGCCGGCCAATCAGTTCCTCTTTACTTAGTTGCTCGACCCGCTGCCGAAACGGTACATAACTGGCCCGTACGGTTTCGTCACCGTCGAACATTTCATCGAAAAAATTCTCGGTATCATAGCCTGAAAACGTAAAATTGGCCGACGGCTGCCCCTGCGACTGGGTCATGCCACCGGACGACTGTGATTGTGACTGCATAGTGAAGTAGGGGAATGGGAAACAATGTAGGCCAAAAAAGTGTCTTGACAAAATGCCGAATCAGTTACGCTTAGCCTTATTCACACCCGTTCACGACGACCGGCCCATTTTTGTGTCGGGTAATTTCAACGACTGGCATCCCGCCCACGAGCAGTTCAGGTTGCAGCCCGACGGGCCGGGGCAGTACTGGTTTGTCTTTCCCGATGACTGGCCGCTGCCCGATACGCTGGAGTATAAGTACACCAAAGGCGGTTGGGATCACGTAGAACTCGGCTCGACCGGCGATGGCGTTCATAATCGCAGGATTATCGCCCGTCCGCACACCGAACCCGATATTGTGCCGCACTGGCGGTGGTTTGGCAGCCCGTTCAATCCCGAATTTCTGCCCAAAACCGTCGATGAAGAATTTTATCTGCCCCAGCTCGATACGAACCGGCTCGTAACGGTGCTACTGCCCCACGATTACCGCTTTCATCCCGACAAACGCTACCCGGTGCTGTACCTCAACGACCGGCAAAACCTGCTTGGCGAAGGATCGGGTTACGGAAGCTGGCGCGTGGAAGAACGCATGGCGCTGCTGGCCAGTCGGGGGCGGCACGAGGTAATTCTGGTAACGGTCGATCACGGCGAAGTAGACCGGATTCGGGACTATACCATCGGCAAAACACGCGCGGGCTGGGGGCGCGGGCGCGACTACCTCCGCTTCATCCGCGATACGCTCAAACCCGCCATCGACGAACGCCTTCGCACCCTGCCCGACGCCGAAAATACGGGCATTGGTGGCAGTTCGCTGGGTGGTCTCATCAGTGTGTACGGGGGCATTATGCAGCCCGATGTGTTTGGGCGGCTGATGGTGTTTTCGCCTTCGCTCTGGATTTCGCCCAAAATTTATTTCGACGCCATCAGGTTCCGCGCCCCGGTCCCCACGCGGGTATTCATCTACGGGGGTGAAGCCGAATCGAAATACATGATTCCGAACATTAAACGGTTTAAAGAAGCGTTGGTGCGGCAGCAGTATAGCAGCCATCCAATTGATGTGTATCTTTCCGTTTTCCCCGACGGCACCCATAGTGAAGAACACTGGAGCCGCGAGTTTCCCCGCGCCATAGAATGGCTCTTCTACGGCGAACACAGCTGATATAGGATGTAGAATATGCCATTCTGTAAACTCTGTGTCGATCTCCGTTTCTCTGTGTTAAAATAATTTTTGATGAACCTCACTCTCGAAACTGACCCCTCTCCCACCGGCGACCGCATCATACCGCTGTTGCAAACCGACGCGCTACCCGGCCAGCTCACCCAACTTGCTGGTTTGCTCAACGTGTCTGCCGATGCGCTCCAGCGCGATTTCAAAGCCGAACGAAGCGAAGTCCTGCCGCTCTACCAGCCCAACGGCCATAAAACGTATCTGCTGGGACTGGGCAAAAATCCACTCGCTATGGATTGGCTGCGGGCATTCAGAAAGCTAATCCACGATCAGAAAGCCCGACTGTCGGCGCAGGTCAGCGTTGATTTGCGGGGCGTTGACGCGGGCGTAATCGAAGCCGTGGCAACCGGCATGCTGGGCGGCACGTATGATCTGGGGCTTTACAAATCAGACAAATCAGAATTACCCGCTCTCCTGACCGACGCCGGACACGTAACGCTGCTCGTTGATCCCGATCAGAAAGAAACCGCCGAAGCCGCGCTGCATCGGGCCGATGTACTGGCCAACACCACCCGTCAAATGCTCGACTTCATGAACGCACCCGCCAACCGGAAAACACCGGAAAAACTGGGTGAGTGGGCTGCCAAATCGGGCCGGGAAAATGGCTATGTCGTAACGGTGTTACACAAAGACGAACTCGAAGCGCAGGGACTCGGCGCGTTGCTGAGCGTCTCGAACGGCAGCGACGTACCACCCGTGCTGATTGTGATGGATTACCAGCCCGCGGGTGTTGAAAACGCGCCCGTTGTGGGGCTGGTTGGCAAAGGCGTTACGTTCGATACGGGGGGCGTTTCCATCAAGCAGTCGAACAATATGCACCTGATGAAGAGCGACATGGGCGGGGCCGCTGCCGTACTCGGAACCGTTGACGCAGCGGCCCGGCTGAAACTACCCGTGCGCGTAATCGGTGTGGTACCCGCCACCGAAAACTCGACCGATGGCCGCTCCACCAAACCCGGCGACGTTATTACATCGTACAGTGGCAAAACCATCGAAATCATCGATACCGACGCCGAGGGTCGCGTAATTCTGGCCGACGGGCTGAGCTACCTGCTGAAACAGTACCAACCCAACACACTCATCGACCTCGCCACGCTGACGGGTAGTGTGGTTAGTACACTGGGCTACCATGCCGCCGGAATGTTCACCAATAATGACGCCCTGGCCAGTCAGCTAAGCGAGGCTGGCGAACGTACCGGCGAACGACTCTGGCGGCTACCGCTCTGGGATGCCTACAAAGACGATATTCAGTCGGACGTGGCCGATGTGAAAAATTTTCACGGCAAACCCATTAACGGAGCCATTGCAGCGGCTAAATTTCTGGAGTTTTTTACCGACGAACACCCCGCCTGGGCGCATCTCGACATGGCCGGTACGGCCTTCGGCGATACGGAATTCGGCACCCAGAAAAACGCCACTGGCTTCGGGATACGGCTTTTGATTGATTATTTGCGTTCGTTATAAAAAACCCATCACCATGAATCTCTCCATTCTCTGCATTGCTACGTACCTCAAAGGCCAGGAATTCATGCGGGCCAGTAAAGAGCTTGGCAACACCGTCTATCTGCTCACCGATCAGAAACTCGAACACGCCGACTGGCCCCGCGACTGCATCGACGAGATTTTCTTCCTGAAATCGCCCAGTAATGCCCCCCACGATCTGGAACAGATGGTTCTGGGACTGGCCCACGCCATGCGGTCGCGCCAGATTGACCGGGTCATTGCGCTGGACGACTTCGACGTGGAAAAAGCCTCACTCATCCGCGAAACGTTCCGCATCGACGGCATGGGTCAGACTACGGCGCGGTATTTCCGGGATAAACTCGCTATGCGACTACGGGCGCAGGCAGCCGGGATTCGGGTACCGGCGTTCAGCCCGATTTTCCACGACGAAACCGTTACGCAGTTTCTTCAAAGCACCGACGCGCCCTGGCTCGTAAAACCCCGCTCCGAGGCATCGGCAACGGGCATTAAAAAGGTGCATTCGCTGGACGAAGCCTGGCAGGTCATTCACAGCCTGGGCAACAATCGGCACAACTTCCTCATCGAGCAGTTCAGGCCGGGGCGGGTCTATCACGTCGATTCGCTATCGGTAGCGGGCGAGGTGGTGTTTAGCCGGGCGAGTCAGTATCTGGCTACGCCGATGGAGGTGGCCCACGGCGGGGGCGTGTTCCGCACCATGACCCTACCCGCCGACGGCACCGACGCGCCGGGCCTGTACGAAATAAACAAGCGGGTTCTGGACGCCTTCGGCATGAAGTTCAGCGCGTCGCACTCCGAATATATTCGCAGTGACCACGACGGCGAGTTGTATTTTCTGGAAACGTCGAGCCGCGTGGGTGGGGCGCACATTGCCGAGCTGGTAGAGGCCGCGAGTGGCATAAACCTCTGGCGCGAGTGGGCAAAAATTGAAACGGCTATGGCCAACAACACACCCTACACGCTACCTGTCGACGTACCCAGACAGGCGGGTTTGATCGTGTCACTGGCCCGGCAGCAGTACCCTGATATATCGGGCTTTACGGATGCCGAAATCTGGTGGCGCATGAAAAAGGAACACCACATTGGCTTCATTGTCTGCTGCGACGACCGCGCCCGCGTCCAGACACTCCTGGACGACTACATGCACCGCATCTACGCCGACTTCCACGCATCGGCCCCCTCACCAGACAAGGCCACGAGTTAAATTATAATCCTGGCTTAGCTCAGAATCGGCTCCAGCGCAGCCCGGTTTTCGCTGAGCCATTCGTGAATGTCGACGACAATGTCACGGATACCGAGCTGGGGTTGCCAGCCGGTTAATTGCGTAACGCGGGTGTTGTCGGTGATATACAGCCGGATGTCGGCGGTGCGGTTTTCCGTTACTTCCTTAATCGGGATGGTCTTGCCCGTTATCTCCTGACAAACGGCGGTCAGTTCGCGGAGGGACGCGCTGCTTCCCATGCCCCCGCCCGCGTTCAATACTTCGCCGTTTACGGCGTCTAAGTTGTGCAGTTGCCAGTCGACTAAGCGGTAAAGGTCGGCAATGTGCAGCATGTCGCGGGTTTGCTTGCCGGTGCCGCCGTAGCCGATGTAGGCCAGTTGCTGCTCGAAAAAATGTTTGGCTACCCACAGCACCATCACGCCCTGATCGACCTTACCCATCTGCCACGGACCGGTAATGACGCCACAGCGGTTGATGACCGTACGCAACCCATAAAATTCGTTGTATTCCTGAATCAGCAGTTCCGACGCCAGCTTGGTCGTGCCGTACAATGACCGCGCACCCGTGAGCGGAAAATCTTCGGCAATCCCCCGCGACGACGCGCCCGGCACCGGCTGCTCGTCGGTCAGTACAAAGCGCGTATCGGCTTCGGCGAAGTTGAGCGTTTCGAGAGTTTTGATGGGGTAAACGCGGCTTGTAGACAGGAAAATAAACGCGGCTTTGTGGCGTAGCGCGTAGTTCAGGCAGTTAACCGTACCGAACAGATTGGTGTTGATGAGGTAGTCGGGCGTACCGTCCAGACCGGCCAGTACGCTCGGTTCGGCAGAGGCTTCAATCACGACATCGACGGCGGGCAGGGCGTCAAAATCTTCTTTGCTCCGAATGTCGCCGTGCATGAAGTCAATACCAGCCGCTTTGAGCCGCGACAGGCTCAACTCCGACCCGCGCCGTTTGAGGTTGTCGAGCGCGAATATTTCGTAGTCGGGATAATTCTGTTTCAGCGACAGGGCCAGCGACGCGCCCACGAATCCGGCTCCACCGGTAATCAGGATTTTCATAGTTGTTCGGAGTAATCTATGCCGCAAAACTACGCCAAACGAACGAAAGCAACGGATACGATCGGGGATTGAACCAGGAGGATAGTTTTGGGATTCGTGTGGAAAATAGGCATAGTTAGCATCTACGTATCAAAACTTGAAAAACGCAATGCATTTCGCGAGTCAATACAGATCCGGATCCTGGCCGGTGGCTATCCGTACGGTGGTGCTATGCATGGGACTATCCTTCCCAGCTAACAGCACCCTAGCGCAGTCCGGCTCACTTCGTGATGACGTGGTGTACACGGTTGTAGAAAAACAGCCGGAGTTTCCGGGCGGATACAGCGCCTTTGAAGAGTATATGAGAAAGAACCTCATTTATCCGGCCGAAGCGCAGAAAATAGGCATTAAGGGCCGGGTTTTCCTCTCGTTCATTGTGCACAAAGATGGTCAGATTACCGATATTAACGTTCTGAAAGGGCTGGGGTCTGGCTGCGACGAAGAAGCGGTTCGGGTTATCAAAGCCATGCCCCGCTGGACTCCGGGCAGTCAGGATGGCCGACCGCTGAACGTCAGGTACAACTGGCCCATTTTGTTCGGCGTGCCTTATCCAAAACTGGAGAAAACAGCCAAAAATCCACAACCGGCACCCCAAGTGGAACAACTTTTCGGCCATTCCGAAACACCCCCCGAATTTCCGGGCGGGACGAAGGCGTTTATGCGATATCTGGCAGAAAACACGCGCTATCC
The DNA here is from genome assembly GCA_014377625.1 of Spirosoma sp. GTDB lineage: Bacteria > Bacteroidota > Bacteroidia > Cytophagales > Spirosomataceae > Spirosoma. The sequence continues at coordinate 13,751 of JACMPG010000286.1, read as the reverse complement.
CGAAGCGGCTAAACAGGCTGGCATTACGGGGCGGGTGTTTGCCTCGTTCGTTATCGACACGGCTGGCTATGTTTCCCAACCCCAAGTATTGAAAGGACTCGGCTACGGCTGCGATGAAGAAGCGATCCGGATCATAAACGGGTTGCCACGCTGGAAACCCGGAATGGTAGCGGGGCGGGGGGTAGTAGCCGTTAAGTATAACTTGCCGATTAATTTTCCGCCGAAATAGATCGTCCTCTTACCCTGTAGCCAAGTTGATGGCCCCAAACGCCGTACCTTTGCAGTATGACTACGACCGCGCAGCAGCCGCTCAACTATATTGACAATCCGGCCATTCCGTCGCCCTGTTTTGTGCTGGATGAGACCAAACTCCGGCAGAATCTCGAACTCATCGACTCCGTGCAAAAAGCCGCCGGAGTTACCATTATTCTGGCTCTCAAAGGCTTTTCGATGTACAGCGCGTTTCCCATTGTGCGCGAGTACCTGAGCGGAGCCACGGCGAGTTCACTCAACGAAATCCGACTCGTCAACGAGTACATGGGTGTCAAAGCCCACGCCTACGTACCCGCCTACCGCGATGCCGATTTTGCCGAAATTCTTGACCGTAGCAGCCACGTAACGTTCAATTCCTGGAGCCAGTGGGAACGGTTTTCTTCGGTTATCAGTGACCAGTTATCAGTGACCAGCAACGAATTGATAACGGATAACCGATCACTGATCACTGAAAAGCCATCTTTCGGGATTCGCGTCAATCCGCAGTATTCGGAGGTGGCCACGGAGATGTACGACCCGGCCATTCCCGGTTCGCGGCTCGGTGCCACCCGCGACCAACTGCCCGATACGCTGCCCGACGGTCTCGACGGGATTCATTTTCATACGCTCTGCGAGAATGACTCGTTCACGCTCGAACGGACATTACAGGCCCTCGAAAGCCGTTTCGGTGATTTGCTGCATCAGGCCAAATGGGTGAACATGGGCGGGGGGCACCTGATGACCCGCGAAGGCTACGACACCGATCACCTGATTGGCTTACTGAAGGCGTTTCGAGAGAAATACAATGTGGACATCATCATGGAACCCGGTTCGGCCATTGCCTGGCAAACGGGCGTGCTGGTTTCCACCGTTCTCGATGTGTTCAACAGTCAGGGTATCGACGTAGCTATTCTCGACACATCCTTTGCCGCACATATGCCCGACACGCTCGAAATGCCGTACAAACCTCGTGTCCTCGGCGCCTATCACGAACCCGTAGAGGGCAAACCCACGTACCGGCTTGGCGGCATGACCTGCCTCGCTGGTGATCAGATGGGTGATTATTCGTTCGATGAGCCGTTGCAGGTAGGCGACCGCATTGTGTTCGATGATATGATTCACTACACGATGGTCAAAACCACGACGTTCAACGGTGTAAATCTGCCCGCCATTGGCATGGTGCAAACCGACGGCACGTTCCGGCTCATTCGCGAGTACGGCTACGAGAGTTTTAAGGATCGGCTAAGCTAACCGGTTCAAATCCAGCAGGAAGCCTTCCAGCACGTCCTCCCCCGACAGCGTTTTGTCGAAGCCGTTAATAATCTGGATTTCGCCGTTAGCCCGGAAGATGTGCGTCGTCTGCGCTTTGGGGTCAATCAGCCACGCCAGATGGCAACCATTGGCAATCCAGACATCAAGCATCTTAGTTTTTGAAGTGCTCAACGTATCGGTTGCTGACATCAACTCAATGACAAAATCAGGGCAAAGAGGGGGGAACTGCTCTTGCTCACGTTCGGTAAGCGCGTTCCAGCGGTCGAGCCGCACCCAGGATGCGTCAGGCGATCGTGTACTTCCATCGGCCAGCCGAAACGCGGTTGATGAGTCGAACTCAATACCCGTTCCGGATTCAATCGTCCAGAAAGTCAGGAATGCGTTTAGCCGCGAATTCTTATTGCCTGTTTTACCTCCTGTATTGGGCATAACGATAAGTTTCCCGTCCGGTTCGCGCTCGAACCGAAGGTCTGAATTACGCTGACAAAAGGCGTAGAACTCCTCGTCCGACAGGATAGTCTGCGCGCTTACGGCTGGTTCGTCAATTGCTTCCATCGCTATACTTTTCGTAAATATACCCACAACAAATAAAAATACCCCCGGCCAAACGACCGGGGGCATTTTTTATAAGCAAACAAAGAAGGCTGACTTACATCATGCCGCCCATGCCACCACCTCCGCCGTGCATACCGCCACCGGCAGGAGCCTCTTCTGGCTCGTCGGCAATGACACACTCGGTGGTCAGGAGCAGACCGGCAATCGAGGCCGCGTTCTCCAGAGCCAAACGGGTTACTTTCTTCGGGTCAATGACACCGGCAGCAAACAGGTCTTCGTACGTATCATTCTTGGCATTGTAGCCAAAACCGCCCGTGCTGTCTTTCACCTTGTTGATCACCACCGAACCTTCGCCACCAGCGTTGGCCACAATTGTGCGCAGGGGTGATTCCAGTGCCTGACGAATGATGTTAACGCCCGTCTTCTCGTCTTCGTTGCTGGTGTTGATGGCGTCAAGAGACGGGATAGCACGGATCAGCGCAATGCCACCACCCGTTACGATACCTTCTTCAACGGCAGCGCGGGTTGCGTGCAGGGCATCGTCAACACGGTCTTTCTTCTCTTTCATCTCCACCTCGGTAGCGGCACCAATGTACAGAATGGCAACGCCACCCGACAGCTTGGCCAAACGCTCCTGCAATTTCTCGCGGTCGTAGTCCGACGTGGTGTTTTCGATCTGGGCTTTGATCTGATTGACCCGGCCCGTGATGTTTTCCTTCTCGCCGTCGCCATTGACAATAGTCGTATTGTCTTTGTCGATGAGGATTTTTTCGGCCTGACCCAGGTAGTCAACCGATGCGTTTTCGAGTTTGAAACCGCGCTCTTCCGAGATCACTTGACCACCGGTCAGAATGGCGATATCTTCGAGCATGGCCTTCCGGCGATCACCAAAGCCCGGTGCTTTTACGGCGGCTACTTTCAGCGCACCCCGGATTTTGTTCACCACCAGCGTAGCCAGGGCTTCGCCATCGACGTCTTCGGCGATGATCAGCAGCGGACGGCCCGTCTGAGCCACCTGCTCCAGCACCGGAAGCAATTCTTTCATCGACGACACTTTCTTTTCCGAAATCAGGATGAACGGACGCTCCAGTTCAACTTCCATTTTCTCGGTGTTGGTCACGAAGTACGGCGACAGGTAACCCCGGTCGAACTGCATACCTTCTACGGTTTTTACTTCCGTTTCGGTACCGCGTGCTTCTTCAACCGTGATAACGCCTTCTTTGCCAACTTTCTGCATGGCTTCGGCAATCATCGTTCCGATTTCCTCGTCGTAGTTAGCCGAGATGGTAGCTACCTGCTTGATCTTACTGAAATCGTCGCCAACAGTCTGCGCCTGGTCGGCAAGGTCCGCTACAACAGCCTGAACGGCTTTTTCTATGCCCCGCTTGAGGTCCATTGGATTGGCACCGGCGGCTACGTTTTTCACGCCAATCGAGTAAATGGCTTGCGCCAGTACGGTAGCGGTGGTAGTACCGTCGCCAGCCGAGTCAGCCGTTTTCGAGGCTACTTCTTTCACGAGCTGCGCGCCCATGTTTTCCATAGCGTCTTTCAGCTCAATTTCTTTGGCTACCGTCACACCATCTTTGGTGATGGTCGGCGAGCCGAATTTCTTGTCGAGGATAACGTTACGGCCTTTTGGTCCGAGGGTTACTTTAACAGCATCGGCAAGGGTATCTACGCCCTTCTTGATGCGCTCACGGGCTTCCGTGTCGAAAAATATTTTCTTAGCCATGATTGGTTAATTATGAAGTATGAATGAGTAATTATGAATAGAAAAATGAGAATGAGTAGAGTCCTGCGACAATTCATCATTCATCATTTATGATTCATAATTGATTTACAGGATTGCGAAAATGTCTGATTCGCGCATGATGAGGTACTCGGTGCCTTCTACGGTGATCTCGGTACCGGCATACTTACCATAAAGTACCGTGTCACCGACTTTAACTGTCAGTGGCTCATCTTTCTTACCCGTGCCAATGGCAACGACCGTACCACGCTGTGGCTTTTCTTTGGCCGTATCGGGAATGATGATCCCAAACGAGGTTTTTTCTTCAGCCGGTGCGGCTTCTACCAGCACCCGGTCTGCCAGCGGTTTCACGTTCACTTTGACGCTTTCCGTTTCTGCTACCATGATAATAAGTTGATTAAGGTTACGAAAACTGTTTTGGGTAATGCTTTATATAATCGCTGAGCGACTGTTCCTGATGACCTGCCAATTACTGTGCCAATGCGCCCGACTGTCAAAATTACCGGCTTTGTCTGCCATATCTGTCATGAACCGTACTCACTGCCCTGAAATGGATAGCGGAACGTAAATCACCAAATAGAATTTGGCAGTATGCGCGGAGTTCATTAGTTTAGACTTATCATGTATTTCTGAAGTCTTTTGCTTACCGTCATGAAAAAGCTTCCTATCGACTGGTTTACGCACGGACGGCTCGACGCCGAGTATCAGCAGTATGTCGTGTTGGCATACATCCAGGCCGTTCAACAAAACTTTTTGGCAGACAAACTTTGTCCTGACCTGCCCGACCTGCGCCAGCACTACGATGCTGGTATTCGGTTTGCGCAGGGCAAGGATATGCTCAATGCCGCTTTTCCGAAACGGGCTACCAGCATCAGCGGCCCGCCCCCGCGCATCGAATACAAATCCAGCGTACCAGACGATGCGTTCATGGTCGAGCTTGACGCGATTATGGACTTTGCCCTGCCCCGTTTCGACGCGCTCCTGACGGAAGGTCAGCAACGCTGGGCCGACATTCTCACAACCCTGACGCTGGCACCTATCGGGCTAATGCCACTACGTCCCGAAGAAGGCTACCTGCTGCTACAAAACGCCAGCGAATCCGACACGCAGGTATTTCATTTTTCTGTAACGCTTTACACCGAGCAGGAGCCGGGTGGGCGACTGGTACATTTCAGGTTTGTGGAAAGCGTACGCAAAAGCACCATCACTACGTTTGAGAGCATTAAGCTGGATCTGATTCGGCGGCACCGGCACCTGCCAAACCCGGCCACGTTCATGCTCGAAAGCCGACGTCCATACCCCGTCCAGGAAACCTTGCTGCCCATTGCCCGGCAGTTACTGGCTAGGCAGGTAGAGCGGGTGTAGCACCGTTTTCTGCTGAGACGATCAACCCAGTCAGTTATCCTTCATATTCTCCATGTATTTCTGGCCGGAACCCGTATTCAGTAACAGAACGTGTTCATCGGGCCTGATCCAGCCCTGGGCCAGCAGCTTTTTCGTGGCTGCCCAGATTGCACCTCCTTCCGGGGCTACGAAAAGACCTTCCTGCTGACAAAGTTCCCGCGCACCGTCAAGCATATCGGTTTCTGAAATGGCCAGAGCAGTACCGCCTGATTCGCGCAGGACGTCGAGCATCAGTGACTCGCCAATGGGGCGGGGTACGGCCAGCCCGTTGGCCAGAGTGGGTTTACCAACATACTGTTTGCAGTTTTGCTGGTACCCCAAAAACGTCTGTACAACCGGGCAACATTCCTCTGCCTGAACAGCCACCATGCGTGGAAGGTGCTGATGCTGCGACAGCCAGCCCAGCCGCTTCAGTTCATGAAAGGCTTTCCAGATACCAATCAGGCCGGTACCTCCGCCGGTTGGGTACATGATTACGTCGGGTAACTGCCAGTTCATCTGCTCGGCAATTTCGTAGCCCATCGTTTTTTTACCTTCCAGGCGGTATGGTTCCTTTAGCGTCGATACGTCGAAATAGAAGCCAGCCTGATTAATTTCCTGCACTTTGGCGGCACAGTCGTTAATCAGCCCATCAACAAGAATAAGCCGGGCATTGTAGGCCAGACACTCGTCTTTGAACGCATCGGGCGTGTGGCGGGGCATCACCACAACGGATTCGAGTCCGGCACGGGCGCAGTAAGCCGCCGTAGCAACGCCTGCATTGCCAGCCGTGGGGACAATGCAGGCCCGTTCGCCGTTTTCTTTCGCTTTGGAAATGGCCAGACTCAGTCCCCGCGCTTTAAAAGAGCCGGTTGGATTAAGCCCTTCGTCTTTTAGAGTCAGGTGGTGCAGTCCGTAGGTATTGGCCAGCCGGTCAACCGATAAAAGGGGTGTCCAGCCTTCGCCCAGGCTAACCCGATTTTCGGCCTGAAACACGGGCAAAAACTCTTCATACCGCCAGAGCGAGTAGGGTCGGGTCAGCAGGTCAGCTTTTGAAACGCTGGCTTCGGGTAATTCATAGCGACACAGCAGCGGTACCTGACAGCAGGCCGACAGGGTTTGCCGGATATGAGCTGAATGCGTATGGCCACAGTTGGCACATTGCAAATCGTTGAGTAACGATGACGTAGTGAGTAGTTGCATAGTGGTTAATGACAGCCGAAAAGTAGCGGTCAGCAACGCCTAATGGAAATCGTATTTTGGCATGAGTTATTCCGTGGAGGAATAATACCGTCGGGTGGCGCGAATAAACTCGTTGACCCACTGATTGTTCTCGGTGCCTTTTCGCTGGATGAAATGAAAGGCCCGCCTGATGGTCAGCCCCTTGATGGGTACTTCAACCAGGGCTTGCCGGGCCAGTTCGTGCCGGATGGCCAGCCGGGGCAGGAACGACAGACAGGTGTCGGCCAGCACAAAGTTTTTCAATGCTTCGGTACCGCCCAGCCGAATTCTTACGTGTAGGTGGGCCGGGCGAATTTCGTGTTCCTGTAATGCAGCTTCTACGGCAGCCAGCGTGCCAGAGCCATTTTCCCGGAGTGCCAGCGGAATACCCGGCAAATCGGCAAGCTGCACGGTCTTTGACCGGAGGGGGCTGGAGGCCGAACAAACAGCAACAACCTCATCGGTCAGAAAAGGACTATACGTCAGGGTATTGATCTGGCTTAGGCTCTCTACAATACCTACATCGATGTCGTGGTCGAGCAATGCTTTCTGAATAACTGCCGAATTACGATTGAGGGTATTGATCTGAATGGAAGGGTACTGGTTCAGGTAAGCCGACAGCACAGGTGGCAGTACATATAAACTAATCGTGGTGCTGGCACCGATGGCCAGTTTGGTTAACGGCAAAAACTCGTTGTTGAGATCATGCATCGACTGATGCAGTTCGTGCTGCAGTTGCGTTGCTTCCAGGAGTTTACCATACAGGATATGGCCGGCCGGCGTCAGGCTAATGCTGGTGCCATGACGTTCAAAAAGGCCCGTTTTGTAGAAATGCTCTAATGACTTAATGTGCTTGCTAATGGCCGACTGGCTCAGAAAAAAGGTCTGACTGGCTGCGGTAAAGCTCAGCAATCGAGCTACTTCCATGAAAACCCGATGTGGTAAGGAAAGCATTATGCCGCATTTTTTGAATGAAACAACGTATTAGCACAACAGGCCCCGGCAGTAACGCCGGGGCCTGTTGTGTTCTGGACAGCAAAGGTGCGTCAGCGTTACTTTGTCGAAGTCGATGCACCGGGTGTTGAGGCACCGGGAATGGCGGCACCAGGCGTTGCAGCACCGGGAATGGCCTGACTCGGCGCGGCTCCCGGAGTGGATGCTCCCGGAGTGGATGCTCCCGGAGTAACGGGACCCGTCTGGGGCGCGGCTGCACCGGGAAGCGTCTGGGTCTGGGCGCGGTCAACGTTCACGCTGTTGACGCCCGTAGTGGCGTTGCGGTCAATGAGAATGAACGATACCAACGACAGGACCATGACAGCCAGCCCAAAGCCCCAGGTGACCTGCTCAAGCAAATCGGTGGTTTTCTTGACGCCCATCAACTGGTTGGAGCCAAGTCCGCCCATTTCGCTGGTAAGACCGCCCCCTTTGGAGTTCTGGATCAGAACAACCAGAATAAGCAGAACGCAAATAATGCAAATGAAAATAATGAGTGCCGTTAACATGACTTCAGTGTTCTCTCAGTTATTGTAAAAATCGGGTCAGTTAGTGGGATTGTGTTAATCCAGTTCGCTGATTTTGGCCGCAAAGTACGCGCTTTTTTCGGGATTTTTTGCCATCAGCATCTCGTATATCTCACGGGCTTTGGCGGGTTTGCCCTGCTTGGCGAGAATTTTAGCGAAGCTTTCTGTAACCAGACCACCGCTCGTGGGTTTGGCCCGTTTGCTCAGGTCTTCCTGTTCAAGAACCTCATCAGGCTTGGCCGGAGTCCGCGAAATACGAGGTTCCTTCTGAATAAAACTTTCAATTAATTCAAACTGACGCTTTTGCTCCGCATCGGCGGAAGACAGAGAAGTCTCGGTTTCGTCAATCTGAACAAGAGCATGTTGCAGGTTGGCTTCCAGCAGCGTTGGATCTTCGGGGGCAGGAATAGTTTCGGCAGCAGGAAGTATCTGACCGGGCAGGTGCAGGAGGGGTAGTTTCAGGAAGTTCTCGCTTACGCCCGCCTTGGCTTTAAACAATGCGTAACTCTCCTGCTGGTAATCGTCGGGAATAGGGACGTGACGGGCCGATAGTTCATTCAGTTTGCCAAGCAGATTTTCCGACCATTGAAACTCGTTATCGATCAGCTTCCGCAGGGCGCTCCGGCTAAGGGCATGCGCTGCCGCCTGCCGGATCAGCGGAACTGCCTGCCCCTTATTATGCATGGAAGCCGCCTTGGCCATGAGCGTATAGAGCGACTGACAGTATGGGTAATCGGGCAGGCTTTCCTGAAGCTGGATTAAATCAGCCGGGGTCAGGTCGTCGGGATGCGTAACCCAGTACGAGAAAGTTTCTTTATCGAGCATAGTGTGCAAATATATTTTTTTAACACAGAGGGAAGGGGATTTCACAAAGGAAACCGAGTTTTAACGTGCTATAAAGCAGCGCGTCTCTTTCTTTTTCTCTGTATAATACTCTGTTCCTCTGTGTTAAAAAAATGTTAACGAAGTTTCCGCAGGTAATAATCTTCGCCCGGTACAATTACACCCTGCGTCATGGTGGTGTCGGTACCTAAGCGAATATCGCCCGGTTGGGGCGTGATAACACTTTTATCGAAGAACAGGTAATCGGCCTCGGTTGGTATGGGTTTTAGGCCCTGCTCAAACGGGTTTATCGGGATAAGCCGGCGCGACAGGTGGGGGCCGTAGAGTGGGTATTCGTAATCATCGTTGATGGTGCCGAGTGCAACGGTTGCCGTATCGGGTACCATCTCGTCGAAGTGTTTGTAGGGAACGTACGTATCGGGTCGGCCAATGGTCATCTGCCGAATACGGTCCTGGTCAAATACCGACGTGAAGGAACGGCCATCGGGCGCGGTCCAGGCAAACGGCAACGCCCGCGTATTCAGAAACACACTCAGCAGGGCCGATACGCAGCCCAGCACTGTGACCAGTCCTACGTACCCTTTCCAGACCGTTCGCTTCGGCCGATCGATGCAGATGCGGTCATTGAAAAACAGCAGACTCAGAAAAAGGGCGGACAACAGACCGGTCTCTACAAAATACCGGCCTTTAAACGGGTCATATGGGGCCGAGTAAGCCAGTGCCAGAAAGTGCAGCACCACCGCAATACCAATATAGACGTGCGGGGTGGAGCGAATCAGGCCCAACAGCACAGCTATTACCAGCGGCAACATAAGCGCAAAACCCAGAACACCCCAGTACGGGTTGGCATTGTAGAACACAAACGCCCGGTCGAAGGCAAACGGCTGAATCGAGAAATCGGTCTCTTCATCGAGCCGCATATTCAGGGCGTTTTCCAGGACCACCAACGGCTCGCGTATGATATGGTTCACCTTCGCTCCCACCGGCAGGTTACGGATGCCGTCCAGATTGACGTGATCGTAGGCGTAGCGCACCACGTTCCGGCTTCCCTGCTCAAGCAGGTTCTGGACTGACCCCGCCCGCTCAACCGACTGGTGTTTGAGAGCCGTTGGCGGCCCAATGGGATGGCCAAATACCTCAATGTTTTTCAGGTAGCCCGTTGGTAGCGTCCACAAGCACATACTTACCACAATAGCCGCCCCCAGCCGCCACGTCCGCTGGAACGTAACAGACCAGTTCGGCGACAAAAACACGGTGTAAATCATGATGACGAATACCGACGGCAGCAGCAGCGCAAACGTGATCTTGTGCCCAAACGCCAGCCCGAAGGCCATACCCGCCAGATACAGATACCGGCTGTCTCGCACCGGAGTTGTGGCATCGGCGCGGTAGCTGAACAGCATGAACAGCAATACACTCAGGTAAGCCGTTAAGACCAAATCCGTTTCGGTAGTGATGGCCTGCATCAGAAAATCAGGGATCAGGGCGTAGCACAGGGCGCAGAAAAAACTCGCCGAAAGTGACGCCCGCCCCAGAATAACTCCCAGTCGCTGCACAATTCCGAACACCGACACAATGGCCACCCAATAGCTCAGGTGGTGAATGAAGCGGAACGCGGCCTCGAACCGGCCCGTCATTAGAAACGTGTAAATCTGAAGTGTGCAGATGCTTTTGGGGTAGGTGTCAATATTCCAGTTGGTACCGCCAAAGTGCCGCATGGTGCCGCGCTGCATGTATTGCATCACCCGGTTGAGGTGGCCCGTCATGCTGTCCCACTCGTTAGGCACGGTGAAAAAGACGAGAATCAGGTTCATTACGGCAATGATGGCCAGTGTGCCACACAGAGTCGAAAATAATACCTTCGGAAACGCAGACAAACCGCTAAACCACTGCCGGGCCAGGTACCGGCGGTCGCGGATCAGTAGCGACACCGAGAACCGCTGTTGCTTCGGCACGAGCCACCGCAGCGTAAACCCAAGCAGCGTAGCCGTAATAAATACCGCCACCGCCCAGACCAGCGTATTGTTGGTCAGGTACAGCGCCGACAGCACGAAGCCCGTGAAGACCACGCTGCCCGCACCGAGTAGAAAAATAGTTAACAGCCACTCCGTCAGCGACCGCCGGACAATCCGCGCCGACAGCCAGCCGAGGTAAATCAGAAAGAAGAAAAAAGAGAGAAGAGAAACGAACGTCATTATCGGAAGTTATAGGCAACACAATCCAGCACAGTTACTGCGTTGATGAACAGGGCCGGTCAGACAGCTATTACGAAGCCAGCCGTTTCAGTTTCACGTTTTCTACGGGGCGGATAACCAGGGGAACCTTTTCGATTTTGACCGAACTACTGTCCAGCCCGAACCAGCGGTCTTCGGACGTGGTGAAACTCTTGATCCAGAAATAGATATTCATAACCAACTGCTCGGAGCGCGGCAGCTCGTTCTCGAAGGACAGAAACTTTTCCAGCACCACAAACCGGAAATCGCCGATGACATTCTGGCGGCTAAGCGATTCGTAGCGGCTCGTAATGTCCACTTCCTTGTTGGCCACCATGTCTTCGATCACCTTGCGGAAGAACAGGTTGATGCGCTGCTCGACCCGAAAACCGAGTTTGAAGGTAATCTTGTAGGCATCGTCGAGCGCCAGGGTGTTCACCTTATACTCCATCGTGTACGGGTCGTCGGTGGTATCGACGTGAATAAACCAGTAGATGTCAGCACGTTTAGGGCGTTTCTGGAAGATGGAATAGATGACTTTCGATTCGATTTCGGACTGCCGGGCCGCGTTGCTCATAAAGACAAGGTGCGTGGCATATTTGGGGATACTGATGTCGCGACTGAGTTCTTTAAGCGCCTGAATGTAGCTGTCAATGCGCACGTATTCGGTCAGGCGCAGCTTAATCTGAAACGCCTTGAGCCAGATGACCATCACACTCGCAATAGAGGTTCCAATAAGTACCGACACCCAGCCACCATTGGGCAGTTTAATGAAGTTTGCGACCAGAAACGACAGTTCGATACCCAGATAGAGTATCAGGAAAAGAACCACGCCCCACGCCTGATATTTGTGTGAGTATAGGTAATATGACATTAGAAGTGTGGTCATCAGCATGGTTAGTGTGATGGCCAACCCATAAGCTCCTTCCATGTTGGACGATTCCCGAAAATACAGTACCACGCCAACGCAGCCGATCCAGAGCAGCAGATTAATGCTCGGCACATAAAGCTGCCCTTTTTGCAAACTGGGGTAGCGCAGTCGCACTTTGGGCCAGAAATTGAGTCGGATAGCCTCACTTATGAGCGTAAACGAGCCGCTGATCAGGGCCTGACTGGCAATGACGGTAGCTAACGTGGCGATACCGATACCAAACGTAAGGAACCATTCGGGCATAACCTCGTAGAACGGAATGCGCTCCTGAAGTTTCTGACCCTCGTTGCCCAGCAGCCACGCACCCTGTCCGAAGTAATTCAGTACAAGGGAAGTTTTCACAAAAATCCAGCTTACCCGGATGTTGCCCCGGCCGCAATGGCCCATATCGGAGTAGAGCGCTTCGGCACCCGTTGTACAAAGGAATACCGATCCCAGTAGCCAAAAGCCACCCGGATACTGTGTCAGCAGCCACCAGGCATAGTAGGGGTTGAGCGCTTCTATAATACTGGGCGCCAGCACAAGTTGACTGATACCCAGCGCACCCAGCATCAGAAACCAGACCAGCATAATCGGCCCAAATGCAATACCCACCACGTTGGTCCCGAACGCCTGGATCAGAAACAGCAGCGTGAGAATGGCAATGACAATAGGAATTGTTTCAATGTTGGGATAAATAAGCCTTAGTCCCTCAATGGCCGACGAAACCGATATGGGGGGCGTAATAATGCCATCGGCCAGCAGGGCCGCACCGCCAATAATGGCGGGCAGTGTGAGCCAGCGGGCGTGCCGACGAACCAGCGCGTAGAGCGCAAAAATCCCCCCTTCGCCCCGGTTATCGGCCCGCAAAATCAGAATCACATATTTGACGGTCGTCTGCAGGGTCAGTGTCCAGAAGACGCAGGACAGTGCACCCCGTACCACGTCACCCTGAATAATATTGTTGGCACCGATGATAGCCCGAAGTGTGTACAAAGGCGAGGTACCAATGTCGCCATAGATGATACCCATGGCCACCAGCAGGCCAGCGGCCGATACCGTATCTAATTTCTTCTTGTCTTCCATAAACTGGCTTGCGCCGGGGCGTGTCTGAAGGGGTAAAAACGGCGCAAAGATAGCCCTTGTTTCATTCGATTATCCGATAGCCCATCTTGCCGAAGCAAAACTTCGGAATCGGTGGTAAGCTGACAATCCGGTTTGCCGTAAGCTGCGTAAGTTTACAGTCTGGTTTAGCCCAATCCGGGTAAGATCTGTTTCTCATGTCCCCTCTGATTACCCGTACCGCCGTTCTGCTGTTCTCCCTGCCCGCGTCCGTTTCGGCAGAGCGAAAAGAATTAACCCGGTGGTACCGTAATGTTCGGTATCAACAGCGGGTATGGGAGCAAACGACCCGGCTAACCATCGCTAAAGTCAGTACCGCCGGGTTGCCGTGCCTGCCCTCATCGTCCCTCCCCACAACCGATTGTACCCGCCCGTTTGGCGAGCAGCTCCAGACCGCCGTGCGGGCCGTACTGAGTCAGGGCTACGAACACGTCATTGTCATTGGCGATGACTGCCCCGACCTGCGCGTCAGTGATCTTCGACGGGCCGCAGCCGCCCTTGAAAGCGGGCAGTTACCAGTTGGTTACGATCAGCGGGGGGGCGTTTTTCTGCTTGGTCTCGATCAGCGGTTTCTCACGGCCGGGCTGACGGACACATTTGGGCGGTTACCCTGGCAAACACATACCCTCGGCGCGGCCCTGACCGATTTCATGACGGCTTCTTTCGGTTGTGTCATCGGTTTGTCCGCTACCCGCGCCGACTGGAACGAC
>JACMPG010000285.1 GCA_014377625.1 Spirosoma sp. | reverse complement strand
TGCTTCTACCAATATCCAAACAAACTCCGCGACGCGCTGAACGTGTATCTGGTTTACTCCGACAATCTGACTAATCTACACGACATTCTGCGCACTAAGTTTGGCCCGCTAACCCGCCCGGCAGACGTACTACGGCAACAGGAATACGTAGCTAACTTCCCACAATCAGATGAAAACAATCCGCTCGGACGAAGTGGCGATTTCATTGGCCGAAATGAGAATCTATTCTATCTGCTCTTCACGCTGTACAACAGCGTGATGGATAAACGCCCGTTAGCAGACAATCGGGAACTGATGCAACTACTCGGCATTGCTGACCGAACGCTGGGCATTGTGTCAATGCGAGCCGAATCGTTCGCAGCTACCATGCGGCCCAATCAGTTTGAGAATTTACACCACGTCAAATTCGTGTTTGCCCTGATCCACAAATTAGGGCAGCGGGGCGTGTCGATTCCGTACGTTTGGCAAAGCCTGAAAATCATTAAACCGTCGCTACAATCTAACCGCGACCGATACCGGATGGAGCGGCAATTTCGGGAGAAGTTCGTGGGCAAGGTGCTGAACGGTCAGAGTATTCTGACTGATATGGAAAGCTTTTTCAATGACTGCTATGGCTACCTGCTTGACGTACTGAATGAACCCGGCAAGAGCATCGGCTTTAAACGGTACAATGACCTCATCAACTTCACCACACAATACGAACTAATTGTAAACCAGAACATTATGCAGAACGAAGAATTACAAAAGATCGCGCTCGGTTTAGGGGCAAGAATCGGGCAGGGGATTCTAAGTTACAATCAGAACGACCGAAAAACCAACGCTCGGCAAGGCAGGAAGTACATCGTTGCACTCCGCAAAGCAAATCAGTATGTTGATTTCTTAGAGCAAATTTCACGTTTACAAAGCCGATTCTCGCTTGGTATTGACCGTGACTTGCTCGAAAACGTCAACGACGAAAATTACGGCTGGATCAAGCAATTCGTTATCATCTCCGCACTTAACCAAATTAACGCTGAACTCAGTCCTAAATCCGATAAAACCAAAACCAATGAAAACTAACAGCCTGACCATTACCTACCTATCCAAAGTATCGTTTGCCAGCCTGAACGGGGGCGACAAAGAGGTGGACAACATTGTGCCTATCAAAAAAGTAACCCTCGAAAACGGCGACCAACTTCCTTACCTATCCTCGCAAGCCGTACGCCGGGCCTTGCGCGATAAACTCGAAGAGCTTGGCTGGACGGTTTCGCCCGTTGCCAAAGCCAGCGAAGACAAAGGCGCGGCCAAAACCAGCCTTGATCCGGTGCAATACATCGACGACGATTTGTTTGGCTTCATGGATGCCGCCAAAGGAAAAGATGCGGAGAAAGGAAAAGCCACCGTTCGCACGTCGCCGGTACGGGTTGAGTCGTTGCTGGCCCTGAACAAATTTCAGGACGATATGGATTTTGGGACCAACTACATGGCGAAGAAAATAGATGGCGGTCAGCCCAATATTTTCGAGACCGAAATTCATTCCGGTATTTATCGGGGTACCATCCTAATTGAACTTGACCGGGTTGGCGCGGGAGAAGGTTTTGAGAATACCGGAAAACTATCTGCCGACGAACGCACCAAACGTGTCGAAGGCTTTCTGGATGCCTTCCAAACCATGTGGAGTTCGGGACGGCAGTCGCGGTTTCTGGCCGACATCTCGCCTAAGTTTATGGCGGCTGCCTGTATGAGTTCAAAGAACCCGGTATTTCTGGAAGCCCTGAAAGTGAACAGGGGCGGGCAGGTTGACGTAGCGGCTTTACAAAGCGTTCTGGCTGATTACGAGCCGTTCATCAATGAATCGGTGCTGGCCACACAGGAAGGCGTTTTTAGCAAAGCCGACGGCGTTGTGAGCCTGAAAGATGGCTTCGCTGCTATGAAGCAATGGGTTCGTACTTACTACGCTGCCAACTAAACCATCTCGTTATGCTATGCTGTACGATTGAATTGAAATCCATCACAGCCTCTTTTCGGAACCCGGAGTTTCAGAACTTCCACAAGTCGTTCCCGTTGCCCCCGCCTACGGCCCTGATTGGGCTGGCGGGGGCCGCGCTGGGGCTATCGCCCCGGCAGGCGCAGGAGTTTTTAAGCACCAATTCGTTTCGGGCGGGGGTGTCAGGCAAAGGCCAGGGGATGGCCCGCGACCTGTGGAAATATGACCGGCTAAGTGGAACCGGCAGTAGCATCATTATCCGCGAACTCTACGTCAATACGCATTACCGGATCGTGTTTGGCAGCGAGAATCACGCGGCTGTCGAGCAGCTAAAAGGCGCGTTCGACCAGCCTTTTTACGCGCTGACGCTGGGGCAAAGTGACTCGCTGGCGAAGGTTGTACGTACCAAACTGACCGACGCCGTTACGGAGGGTAGCACCCTCGAAAACACGTTGGTAGAAGGCGATATTGTACCCGCCATTCTGGAGCAGGTTTTGTACGGTGGCACGTTCGCGCTCAGCTTGAGCACATCAGACCCCATCGCTTACCAGCTACCAATCCGCTTTGCGTACAAATCCGATTACGGAATGCGGACGGTGGCACAACGTAAGCTATTCTCTTTTGTAGGACCGAAGGTGACGTTTCAAAACCAGACGTTTTCAGGCGTGCAGGTTGACGAGGTGTTTGTACCACTTTTTACGCTGTAAAAACTATGCTTGACAATCTCTTAGCCAAAACAGAGAACCGCGAATCGCTTGCTCAGCATACTGATTTTGTGTTGGAAGCCTGGTTAGCGTTGCGGGAACGCTACGCACCCGTGCTGGGCGAAGACGAAGCATTTTGGTTCGATAGTTTCGTGGGTGCGTTGTTTCACGATTTTGGTAAAGCATCTCTGAACTTTCAGAATATGTTGCTGAAAAATTTGAAGGAGCTACCTATCGAAAAAGGCTATGAACCGATGCGGCATGAGTTTCTGTCTGGCGTTTTGCTGGCGGCTCACACCCTGCTGAACAACCGGAGTCGGAAAGACTTACAACCAAACCCGGCGCAGATTTTTGCCGTATTCACTCACCACAAAAACTTCACGCCTGATCTGTTCAGTGGCGACGAAATCAAACAGTGGAAAATCAGACCCGACGATGCCAACGCCTTCTTTGCATACGCCCGACAACGCCTGGCTGAATACTATCCAGAACAAACAGGCTTTCTTGATGAGATTGAAACGGCATGGCAATTCATGGCTGACAAGCCAGCAAGCAGCTTGCTGTTCGTGAAAGACAGAGCCATTGTAGAGCCAGAACTGGCCAAAATCGGCTACGATTATCGCAGGACTTATCTCCTCCAAAAAGCGTTGCTGGTTATTGCCGACTGGACCGCATCAGGCCATCGACATCTGGAACAGCTACTTCGTTACGATGCGGAATTGATTCGGCAAAAGGTAGCTGAACGGGTCGGCGATAGGTTTGACGGGTTTCGGGAGTTTCAGGAAAAGAGTGCAACTATTTCCGGGAACGTACTGGCTATTGCACCCACTGGCAGCGGCAAAACCGAAGCGTCTTTGCTATGGGCCAGTCAGCGTGAGGGTTGGGAGAAGATAGTGTACCTGTTACCAACGCGCGTTACGGCCAATGCCTTATTCCGGCGACTGGATAGCTTTTTTGGCATGACAACCGACGTAACTCCGGAACGCTTCACGGCGGTTGTTCACTCGTCGGCTAAGCTGTTCCGGCTGGATTTAGATGAGAACTACAAGAACTTTGATTACCTGCGTGAGTCATCTTTTTTCAAAGCCGTAACGGTGGCAACAGTAGATCAGATGCTGACACAAGGCTTCAATCTGGGCTGGTGGGAAATGAAAACGTTTAACCTGTTCCGGGCGCGGGTAATTATTGACGAAGTTCATGCTTACGCGCCTTACACGCTGGGGCTGATTGTGGCCACGATCCGGTACTTACGGGAAGAGTTCCAGACACAGTTTTACGTGATGACGGCCACCATGCCAGAAAAACTACAGACGTTGCTGGCCCGTGAGTTGGGAATTGAAACTAAAGAAATATTACGGGATGAGGAATTGCTGGAGAAAAAGCGTAACGTCTTTTACACTACCAACAAAACAGTTGACCAGCTTCGCCCTGATATTGAGCGTGATTTGAAAGAAGGCAAGAAGGTTTTGCTCGTGGTCAACACCGTTGATGAAGCCATCCGGCTTTACGATCAGTACGAAGGCTTTAAGCGTATGTGCTATCACTCACGCTTCATTGTAAAGCATCGAACCGAGAAGGAAGATGAGATATTGAGAAATGAAAATGAGAAGCCAAACGAGGGTTATTTACTCATCGCCACGCAGGTAGTCGAGGTTTCGCTCGACATTGATTACCAGTCACTTTACACAGAAAACGCACCAATTGATGCCATCATTCAGCGGGCGGGACGTATCAACCGAAAACGAAGAGATGAACCGGGGAAAATCACCGTATTTCCTCATTCGGAGAAAGCAGAAAAGTTTATCTACGACTACCCCGCAGGTATTCTGAGCGATACGTTTACAGAAATGGAAAAGCATCAGGGCGTCGCTCTATCGGAACAGGACTTACTGAATATGGTGGAAACAGTTTACAAAAACTGGAATGTAGAAAACGAACCGCTTTACAATGAGGCACTGACCAAATACAAGCGGGTGCTACATGACCACTGCCATTATCTCTATGATTTCAGCGACGACTTAGAGCAGGTATTTACCCGTGAAGGGTTGGATACGGTAAGCGTCATTCCTGATTGTTACCAGAGTCCGTTAGCCGGAGCCAGCGTTCTGGAAAAGAGCAAGCACGAGGTAACTATTCGCAGTCATCGCTTTAAAGCAGGCCGGAAAGAGAAAGACCAAACACACAACTGGTTTTGGTATTTCGACTGTGACTACGACTTTGAACACGGCCTTCAGTTCAAGAAAAAAGCCAACGCAGCCCTAACCCACCACCACTAACCATGCCTTCCCAAACTCTCGTCCCCATCACCACCATTACGTTTCCCGAAATCGCGCTCAGGACGCGGGATGCGCATAAGCTGCGGGGGTATTTCGGCGGACTCTTCAAAGCCCATTCGCCCCTGCTGCACAACCATTTGTCTGCCGACGAAGTGGGTAGCGAGGGAGACGCGGGCGGGGGCGTGAAGTTTCGGTATGCTTACCCGCTGGTGCAGTACAAAGTGCTCCAAACCGTGCCGACGCTGGTGGGGCTGGGCGAGGGCGCGGGGCTGCTGGCGCAACTGTTCCTGCAAATGCGTGAACTGACCATTGACCATGACGGTGATACGGCAACCCGGCAGGCATATACGTTTCCCATCCTGAGCAAACACATCCGCCACGAACAGGCAACGGTAGGTATGTCGGACGACCTGATCGAGTATCGCTTCGAGACGCTCTGGATGGCCCTCAACCAGACTAACTACCGCGACTACCGGCAGTATTCGGAAGCCGAGCAACAGGCGCAGCTAAAGCGGGTGCTGACGAGTCAACTGCTGGCCCTGTTCCGGGAGTTTGGGCTGAGGCTGGAACCCCACGAGCGGATCATGGTGCGGCTGAACGTGCAGGAGCGTACCACGCAGTTCAAGAATCAGACGATGGTAGCCTTTGCGGGTAGTTTCCTGACCAACGTCGTACTGCCCAATGGCATCGGTCTCGGCAAAGCCGTATCGCGCGGGTTTGGAACGATTATCAGTCAGCAATGAACCTTGATCGATACCATTTTTGAGTGGAACCAAGTCAAAAATATTTTACTTATAAGTAAAATATCCTTATCTTCTCTTTTGTCTATAACTGCCTTGATTCTCACCAATTGGAAAAGAACGAACCGTTTGACATTGTCGCTTTAGGTGAATTTTCCGGGTCTGGAGCCGCCCTTTACAGCATTGCTATTGATAAGAATGAGGAGACGTTGTATGACTCGTTTTTGGCCGAGTACAGCGATTTGTTTCCCGAAGAAGTAAACGATATTGTTGATCGCCTTGACGCTATCGCCCGATTGGGTGCGCGGGCCAATTTTTTCAAGGAAAACGAGGGTTCGCTCGGTGCAGGTGATGGCGTTGTGGCCCTATTTGACCTGCCGGACAAACACCTCCGGCTGTATTGCATTCGGTTTGGCTCGGTTGCGTTGATTGTGGGTGGGGGCGGGCCTAAACCCAAAACGATACGAGCATTACAGGAAGACCCCAAACTGACAGCAGAGAACTATCGGTTGCGGGCCTTGTAGATCCGAATCAATCGGGCTATCGCCGAGGGCGAAATTTGGTGGGATGGTAATTGGCTGGCGGGCCAACTGTCTTTCAACGACGAAGCGGTCTGAAACGAACTGTAACAACCATGTCTCAACAGGGCCAAGGTTCAGCTTCGGAAAACAACGAGAATTTTACATGTCTTAAACGTACGTTCGAGCCATGTAAAATTCGACAGATAGCCCCATAAAAGAAGGATTGAAATGAGCCGGTAAGTAGATAAACCGAACCAAAGACGTGGGGATACTCCGCAGGAAAATGGATTGAAACCGAAAAAACAAATCAACCAATGGAAACCACAAAACGAAGAAGAGGTGAACTGAGCCAGCAGATTCTGGCCAGTATCACGCCCGAACAACGCGCCCGAACGTACAAGCAAATGGCGATTGCCGCCAAAATTGCCGATGCACTGGAAGCAAAAGGCTGGGGGAAACGGGAGTTTGCTTCGTACATGAATCAACAACCATCCGTCATTACGCGCTGGTTGAGTGGTACGCACAACTTCACGCTCGACACGCTGTCGGACATTGAAGAGGTTCTGGGTCGCTCCGGCGCACCGGTTCACCTGCTCGCTGTCCACGCGCCTGACCATAACGATCTGGCGGTTAACGCCTGACAAAGCAACGCCCGTTAGCACTATTGCTTACCGACCATGCAACTCCATATTACGACCTACGGCACGTACCTGCACGTGAAAGATGCCATGTTCGACATTAAGCGACGGGGCGAAGACGGGAAAGTGGGCAGCGTGGCGACGTACTCCGCTGAGAAAGTGACGCATATTCTGCTGGCCACCGGCACGAGCCTCAGCGTAGACGCGGTGAAGCTGGCCATGCGCCATAACGTGGACATCGTGTTTCTGGAACGCGACGGCGACCCGGTGGGGCGCGTCTGGCACGCCAAGCTGGGCAGCACCACCAAGATCAGGAAGCGGCAACTCGAAACCAGTCTGGGGCCGGACGGGCTGCGGTGGGTGCGGGCGTGGCTGCTGGCCAAGCTGGACCGGCAAACGGAGTTGATACGCGGCCTGAAAAAACACCGCCCCCAACACGCCAATTACTTAGACGACAAGCTGACCCGGCTCGAAGCCCTGGCGGTCTCCATCAGTACGCTGGCGGCTGCATCGGCGCAGACCACGCGCGTAGCCGACGTGGCCGATACGCTGCGGGGACTGGAGGGTACGGCAGGGCGGCTGTATTTCGAGACGCTGAGTTACGTACTGCCCAAAGACTACCAGTTTAGCGGGCGCAGTAGCCGACCGGCGCAGGATGCGTTCAACGCGTTTCTGAACTACGCCTACGGCATCCTGTATGGCCGGGTCGAAAAGACGCTGATGCTGGCCGGGCTGGACCCTTACGTGGGGTTTCTGCACCGCGACGATTACAACCAACTGAGCATGGTTTACGACTTCATCGAACCCTACCGGGGCTGGGCCGATGAGGTGGTGTTCCGGTTGTTTTCGGGCAAGAAGGTCAACATCCGCGATCCTGACCGGGCGCATATCAGCGCGGTGTCGGGCAGCAAAAACGGGTACTCGCTCAACGCGCTGGGAAAGCCGCTGCTGGTGGAGACTTTCAACGAGTTTTTCGATAATGACCCGATTCGATACCGGGGCCGTAACTTAGTCAGGAGCCACTGCATTCAACTCGATGCCCACGCCTTTGCCAACGAATTGATCGGGAAAACGGGTGGCCTGCCCGACCTCACAACGCTATGATTATCTGGGTACTGTATGACATCGTGAACGATAAAGCCCGTACCAAAGCCGCCAAACGCTGTTTGCAGATGGGGCTATACCGGGTGCAGTTTTCGTGTTTTCTGGGTACGCTAACCCAAAACCAGAAAGACACCCTGCAATTACAGTTGGAAGAACTCATTGACGAAACGACCGATAAGGTGTATATTTTCCCGATGAGCCGGGGCGAGTTGCAGCAAACGGCCCTGCTGGGGCAGGCATTCGACAAGAAATTAGTCACGGACGAAATCCGGGCGTTATTTTTTTAGCCATGACCCTGACCCCTTCGCACATTATCGAGTACCTGTTTTGCCCTCGTTTCACGTATTTCGAGTACGTGCTGGCTATTCCGCAACACGAAGACGACAACTACAAGGTGATGCGGGGGCGAAACCTGCACGACGAACGGCTGGAGCGCAACAAAGACTATTTGCGCCGACGGCTGGGCCGGTCCGGCGTTCCGGTGACGGAAAAGTACACGGATCAGTATCTGACTAATGACCTGATGCGCGGGGCCGTTGACGAAGTGCTGGGTTTTGGCGATGGCACGCTGGCCCCGCTCGACTGCAAGTTTGCCGAGTACAAGGATAAGGTGTACAGCACGTATCAGACGCAATTGTACTGCTACGCCTGGCTGATCGAAACCAATTTCGGGCAACCCGTGAACCGGGGGTTTCTGGTCTATACACGCAGCAACAACCGGGTGGTGGAGGTTCCGATCACAGACAGACACAAAGCCGACGTGATGCGGGCGGCAGAAGCTATTTTCGATATTATCGATCGGAATCTGTTTCCGAAGGCGACCAAACACAAGGCACGTTGTGTAACTTGCACCTACCGCAACGTCTGCATCAAATAGGGGCTATCCGGGCGTGAACATATTTTCTGAACTGGAAAAACAGGCCCTAATTCTCTGTTTTTCAACTCATTATGGTTACGGAAATTTGCGAAAAAATGGCTTATGAAGCAGTTCTTTGACATAGATATAGCCCAAAAAGAGATGGGAAAGAACAAGGCTATATCGCTGATAAACAACAACTTGCGCAAAGCGACGCATTCCGACGGCTAATCCACGAAAAGAAGGATTGAAACATAGGGTGTTCCGTTCATTACCAAAGACTACTTTGAAATTCCGACGGCTAATCCACGAAAAGAAGGATTGAAACGTAAGGGAGTCCCGTCTGAACCCGCCTACGAAATGGCATTCCGACGGCTAATCCACGAAAAGAAGGATTGAAACTTACCACGTGTTACGCATACGCTATGAATTCAGAAAGATTCCGACGGCTAATCCACGAAAAGAAGGATTGAAACTTAGCATTGCCATCGCTATGCGTTCGCATTGCGTTTGCATTCCGACGGCTAATCCACGAAAAGAAGGATTGAAACCAAGGCCCGTTGGCATTTCACCAATGACCTGGCTACCATTCCGACGGCTAATCCACGAAAAGAAGGATTGAAACGAGCGCGTGAAGCTATCGCAGAAGATGAAGGGCATCCGGGATTCCGACGGCTAATCCACGAAAAGAAGGATTGAAACCAGTCGATACAAAGTTCAGGGAGCCGAATCGTTTGACATTCCGACGGCTAATCCACGAAAAGAAGGATTGAAACACGTGTAAGGGTATGAATAACGGATGGCAACTAATTGAAATTCCGACGGCTAATCCACGAAAAGAAGGATTGAAACCGAAAGATCGGTAAGCTGAACGCCGATGCACTAACTATTCCGACGGCTAATCCACGAAAAGAAGGATTGAAACCGATACGCCCGGTTTACCGAGTGAATCAAGTCCAAAATTCCGACGGCTAATCCACGAAAAGAAGGATTGAAACTAGATTCCGTGCTTCCCTTTCAATGAAATATCCATAAAATTCCGACGGCTAATCCACGAAAAGAAGGATTGAAACTCCTTTCTAAACAATGATAAGAATGAACCTATGGTATTCCGACGGCTAATCCACGAAAAGAAGGATTGAAACCTGAAGCTGCGCGTATTGCCCGTCCTGTGCCGTATCATTCCGACGGCTAATCCACGAAAAGAAGGATTGAAACCCTTGTACCATGCCAGTAGGTCTGGTGGTGGGGTATCATTCCGACGGCTAATCCACGAAAAGAAGGATTGAAACGTTAGATGGATGAACGGTAAACGGCGGGTGTATCGCCCGATTCCGACGGCTAATCCACGAAAAGAAGGATTGAAACTCAACGGCTACCGGCTACTTGTCGGCGCGGGCAATGACTATTCCGACGGCTAATCCACGAAAAGAAGGATTGAAACTCGAATTCGGAACCGGGGGGGCCATTGAGATTCCTACATTCCGACGGCTAATCCACGAAAAGAAGGATTGAAACTCCTGGAGGGGCTTGCTGACGGCACGGTGCTGGAAGTTACAAACTAATTCCGACGGCTAATCCACGAAAAGAAGGATTGAAACACTTTCAGTTCAGGATCAACACCTTACCTCTTTTCCTGCATTCCGACGGCTAATCCACGAAAAGAAGGATTGAAACCCGGCTCGTCCTGGGCGTCGGCTTGCTTCTTTTTGAGATTCCGACGGCTAATCCACGAAAAGAAGGATTGAAACATTCCCGGTCCGTCGTGGCGTATAGGCCGGTTGTCTGCATTCCGACGGCTAATCCACGAAAAGAAGGATTGAAACTGGTGCGAAGTTATTAATACCGGGCGGGTTCATTCCATTCCGACGGCTAATCCACGAAAAGAAGGATTGAAACCCGCCGAGTAATGACCGAAACTTAGGCGGGGTGTTGAATTCCGACGGCTAATCCACGAAAAGAAGGATTGAAACTAGTCAATCGAATATACCTGCCGTAAATTCTCCAGATTCCGACGGCTAATCCACGAAAAGAAGGATTGAAACAGGATCTCCGTATTGGCCATGTACCGCGCGTTCTGAATTCCGACGGCTAATCCACGAAAAGAAGGATTGAAACCCGACGAGGGCAACGGCGTTGCCAAAGCCTTTCATGCATTCCGACGGCTAATCCACGAAAAGAAGGATTGAAACTGGTTCACAAATCCGAGCAGGACACGGTGCGGCTGGATTCCGACGGCTAATCCACGAAAAGAAGGATTGAAACATTTAGGCGAAATTGACCACGTACTCCGGCTAACGTTATTCCGACGGCTAATCCACGAAAAGAAGGATTGAAACAGTTCCATAGCTCAGTTAATTATATCGTGTCAATTAATTCCGACGGCTAATCCACGAAAAGAAGGATTGAAACCTGTACACGTTCACGAAGTCACCTGCCGCCAGGGCTTATTCCGACGGCTAATCCACGAAAAGAAGGATTGAAACCCAATCTCGTTCAGCTCCATGTCTTCCTGAATCTGCATTCCGACGGCTAATCCACGAAAAGAAGGATTGAAACCCAATTAGAGGTATTCTGCTCATCTCTGCCATCGTTAATTCCGACGGCTAATCCACGAAAAGAAGGATTGAAACCGTATCCAATCAGATTATTAATAAGGCTCTTGTTCTATAATTCCGACGGCTAATCCACGAAAAGAAGGATTGAAACGGTAGCGATTCTCCTTCCTGAGTGCGTGCTGGTGCGATTCCGACGGCTAATCCACGAAAAGAAGGATTGAAACGCAGGGAAAAGTAATCGGTGGCCGCGCTGCTGGCGTATTCCGACGGCTAATCCACGAAAAGAAGGATTGAAACTAGTTATGACTGAAGGTGCAAGCGATACTTGGATTATTCCGACGGCTAATCCACGAAAAGAAGGATTGAAACTTTTCGTGCCTTTCTGGATTGAGGCAATCTCCGTCAATTCCGACGGCTAATCCACGAAAAGAAGGATTGAAACTCGCCTTCCAAAAACGGCTGCATTACGCGCCGGTTAAATTCCGACGGCTAATCCACGAAAAGAAGGATTGAAACTCGAGGATGGTCTTTAGCTGGGCGTTGGTGGTTTTATTCCGACGGCTAATCCACGAAAAGAAGGATTGAAACGGCCTTTGGCATGGCTGCAATGATTCCCCAATTAGTGCCATTGAATTACTGCCCTATAAAAACGAAAACCCACCTGTTTGCCGGTGGGCAGGGACAGATGGGAATTCCGCTACAAAGAAGAAGTTTTTACCAAAATAATTCGACCCCTCATCTTGGTCGGGTAACATTTATCGCATACCATATCACTATGGCTGTGCGTCACGGCTTACCGGATAATGGTCGAGGTTTTGTCGATGCGGGGAGCCTGGCCACCGCGCAGGACCGAACTGCCGTTGAAGCGTTCGCTCTGGTCGATGGTGATGGGCTGCGTGAGCGCATCGACGTCGATCTGACCGCTTTGGGCAAAGGCCGTTACGGCGTTCTGGAACGTAACGAGCCGGATGGTTTCGTCAGAGATACCCTGCTGTTTCATCAGGGCGGCTGTTTTGGGTACGGCCAGCGGATCGCTGATGCCCCAGTCGGCAGCCGAGTTGATCATGATGCGTTCGGGGCCGTACTGCTTCACCACTTCCACCATACGCTCATTGCCCATCTTGGTAAACGGGTAGATGGTGAAACCCGCCCAGAAACCCCGGTCCAGCACCTCGCGCACGGTTTCTTCGTTGTTGTGATCCACAATGACCATGTTAGGGGCCAGACCATGTTCCAGCGCAATATCCATGCTGCGGCTGGTACCCTGCTTTTTGTCGCGGTGGGGTGTGTGAATCTGCACCGGCAAACCGGCTTCTCTGGCTAAGTCAAGCTGCGCCCGGTAGTATTTTTCTTCGGCGGGGGTCTGATCGTCAAAGCCGATTTCGCCAATGCCCACTACGCCTTCTTTGTAGATGAACAGTGGCAGCATCTCCATCACCTGCTCGGCCAGGGCTTCCTGATTGGCTTCTTTGGAGTTCAGCCCGATGGTGCAGTAGTGCCGGATGCCAAACTGCGACGCCCGAAACCGCTCCCAGCCCACGAGTGTAGCAAAATAGTCGCGGAAGGAGTCGGGACCGGAGCGGGGTTGCCCCATCCAGAAAGCCGGTTCAATGACGGCCACAATGCCGGCGTCGGCCATGGCCTGATAATCGTCCGTGGTGCGGGAAACCATATGGATGTGCATATCGAAGAACGACATGCCGCGAATCTGATCCAGAAAATCCATGAGCGTATTGATTCGTTATAGTGTTGTACAGACAAAAGTACGGCTTATCGGGTAGCAGACTAAACCCATTTCTAATTCGATTCTAACGAGTTCTAACAACCTTAGGCATCGTCTGTTCGTTTATTGAATAGAGTCAATATCAACAAAAAAGCTATGAACATTTTCCAGAAAATAAACGGTACATGGGGTCTCTACGCGGTGTTGCTGTTACTGGGCAGTACGCTGATGGCCTGCCGCGACAATGCCACCGATGGCCTGACCCCGCAGGACAGTCAGGTGTATATCACGAACTATGACCGTTCGGTTAGTTTTGGTCAGTATAAAACCTTCAGTCTGCCCGATTCAGTTGCGGTGCAGTCCAACAACCAGATCACCACGGTCCGGGGCGATATCGAAGACCGGTTCATAGCCAACGTGGCCAATGCCCTCCAGAGCCGGGGTTTTCGGCGGGTACCCAAAGGGCAGCCTGCCGATATAGGCTTGGCCATTATCCGGATCAATAACCGATACACCGGCGTTGGTACAAATCCATATGGCTCCTATTACTCCAATTACTGGCTCGGTGGCTATGGTGGCGGACTGGGAGGGTACGGCTACAATCCGTATTATCCAAGCTACTATACGTACCAGGTAAGCGAGCGGTACTGGGAAATCCAGATGGTCGATCTGAAGAATCGCCCGCCCGCTACCGGCCCCGATCAGGTGCAGCTTAATGTGATCTTCGATGCCACGATTCGCGGAGGTGATATTACGGCTACGCAGGATGTGGACACGGCTATCAACGCCATTTTTGCGCAGTCACCCTATCTGACTGCCAACCGGTAAGCGGGTTCTGAAGAGCCTGTCTTCTCCCCTATTTTTTTTCACGATTTTACGCATTGAAAATGAAACGCATATCCATTGGCTTTACGCTGCTTCTCGCGCTGCTGACATCGGCGGCCTGGGCGCAGCAATCGCAAAATCCGTACAGCGACATCTTCGCGTCGCCGTTTGACCGGTACGTTACGTTTAATATTTCGGCCCGGTATGGCGTAATTATGCCGCTGGGTGGTCAGAAAGGGCATATCAATCAGGTATCGCCCGCCAACTTCGCGCTCGACGGCGAATGGCTTTTTCCACAGCGATTCTCCGTCGGTCTCAAATCGGGCTATCAGTACAGTCAGCAACGGCAGGGTCGGCAGGTTGTCTCGTCCAGCGATGGCAACTTCGTGCAGGACATTTCGGCGGTACAGACCCGAACGCTGAGTATCATCCCGGCTATGGCATCGCTGTCGTATTATTTTGCCGAGAACTCAGCCGCGCTTCGTCCCTACGTACAGATTGCCGGGGGCGGTGCCTACGTTGACTACACCAACTACTTTGGTACGCTGAACGATCAGAGTAGTGGATTCAAGACGGCTTTTGCGCCCGCCATTGGCGTTAAATACTACGGCAAACGCGAGCAACGGCTGGGGGGCGAGATTCAGGTACAGTACCAGCAGGTGAACTTCAGCTACGAGCAGCTTACAGGCAGCGCACCCTCGCTCATGCTTTCGGCGGGTATCAGCTACCGGTTTTATTAAAGCAACTCCTCAATATGGGGCGGCAAACTGCGCCCGGCAGCCTGGCGTTCGGCCACGTAATCGGCCAGCGTCTGAGCAAGCCGGGCATTTTTGCGTTCGGTCAGGCCCGTAATCTGCGTTACGTCTTTATCGGTAAAGAACGCTTTCAGCACCAGCTGATTCCAGGCCGCTTCGTCAAATTCGTCTTTCGGATACGGGTTGTGCAGCATAATGGCCGACTGCACGTCGCCAATGTTACTGCGGATACCTTCGGTCGCCTGAAACTGCCACGCTGCCGGATAGGACAGCACGGGCAGGGCCGAGTACAGCGCAACGAGTTCGTTGATTTCGCCCGCCCGGAAGAGTTCGGTAATCGTCTGGACG
Source organism: Spirosoma sp. (assembly GCA_014377625.1). Lineage (GTDB taxonomy): Bacteria > Bacteroidota > Bacteroidia > Cytophagales > Spirosomataceae > Spirosoma. The sequence continues at coordinate 11,320 of JACMPG010000285.1, read as the reverse complement.
TAGTGCGTTTCGTCATCGGCGGAGAGTTGCAACAGCCACCACACCCGCGATAGTCGGTCCATAGTCCAGCCGGTTACGGTAAGGCCGGGCCGGATGCGTTCCAGCGCAAAAGCCATATCGTCGGGTACGGTCAGGGATTGTTTGCCCACAAACCGGGGCAGGGCCGTAAAGACCCGGTAGAACGTGGCGCGTTTTGGATCGGCCTGAAACGCGTCGGTCTGCTGTTGTAGGTATGATACGGCCTTCCCGGAATCAGGTTGTTGTTCAATCAGGTAGAACAGCGTCTGGCTCATCTGGAGAATATTCATAGAAGATTGTAGGGCGGCTCATCCACTTTACCGGCTTTTGGGTGGGCCTGATCGTAGGTTTTCTTTAGCTGTTCGAGGCTGGTGTGGGTGTAAATCTGCGTAGCGGCTAAGCTGCTGTGGCCAAGGAGGTCTTTGATGGCATTGAGGTCGGCCCCGCGGTTCAGCAGGTGCGTGGCAAAGGTATGGCGCAACACATGCGGACTACGTTTTTCCAGCGTCGTAACCAGCGTCAGATGCCGCTGCACAATCCGCTGAATGAGCATGGGATACCCCGCCACGCCTTTGTCGCTCACGATCAGTACCAACGCATCGGCATGGGCACCAAACTCACTTGCTTTCAACGTATTGTACTGTTGAATCAGCTCAAACAGCGGCTGGGTCAACGGTACGATGCGGTGCTTGTTACGCTTACCGAGTACCGTAATGGTTTTGTTGTAAAGATCGACACTACTGGTTTTCAGCCCAATCAGTTCGCTCAGGCGGATACCGGTGCCGTAGAGCAGTTCCAGCACGAGTTTATCGCGCAGACCGGCAAAGGTGTCAGGAAACTCAACATCGCTGAGCAGCATTTCCATGGGCTTCTCCTCCACGTAAACGGGCAGTTTCCGGCTGGTTTTCAGGGCCTGAATCTTCGTCATGGGGTCGGTACTGATCTGTTTTCGGCGCAGCAGATAGCTATAAAAACTCCGTAACGTAGCAATCTTGCGATTCACCGACGACTTATCCAGATCGGCTTCGACTAAGCTCACAATCCACGAACGAATGGGCCGGAAGTCGGCACGGGCGGGCTGGTCTATGTTGCATTCGGCCAGCAGAAACGCGCTGAACTGCGCCAGATCATTGCTGTAAGCCGTGAGCGTATGGTGGCTTAGCCGCTTTTCGTAGCGGATATGCTGGAGGAAGTCGTCTGAACTGTCTGAACCAGGATTCGCGGGATTGTCTGAACCAGGATTTGCGGGATTGGAATGATTAGCGGGATCGTCTGAACCAGGATTTGCGGGATTGGAATGATTAGCGGGATTCATAAGCTGTCAATTCTGGCAGTGACACGTTCCAAAATTCGGAGATTATCTTTTAACGACATCGAAATCTTTAGAATCGTTTGAATCCTATAAATCCTGGTTCAGACATCCTTGTTCAGAAAAAAAGCAGCCGACATCACTATCGGCTGCTTTGATTTTCTTCGCTGGACGGATTTTGGTGGGCTGACTGCGCAATCAGCAAACCGGGCCGTCTGCGTGTTACCGGCAAGTTCTACTGCTCGGTATGGTTGCCATACATCCGCTCTTTATAAGCGGCTTTGATAACCTCCGTGCGACGCTTTACCGACGGTTTCTGGAAAGCCGTCCGCGACCGTAACTGACGCAGTACGCCCGTTTTCTCAAACTTCTTTTTAAAGCGTTTGAGGGCTTTGTCAATTGACTCGTTGTCTTTAACGTTAATGATAAGCATTGTGTAAAATGTTGTGTTTTAGCTAAAACCGGACGGCAAAGGTAATAGCTTTGCCGGTATGAAGCAAGCTATTATCGATCTCGGCACCAATACCTTTCACCTGATCATCGCCGAAAAAACAGACAGCGGCTACCAGACACTTTTCCGCGAAAGCCGACCAGCCAAAATTGGCATGGGTGGTATCAATCAGGGTCTTATCACCGACGAAGCCACAGAAAGGGCGTTAGTCGTACTACGTTATTTCCGGCAGATTCTCGATCAGCAGGGTGTTGATCCGGCGCAGGTCGGGGCCGTTGGCACGAGCGCGATTCGCGTAGCCGGCAATCAGGCTGCGTTCATCGAACGAATCCGGCGGGAAACCGCTATCGTAATCCGGGTCATATCCGGCGAGCAGGAAGCGGACTATATCTACCAAGGCGTTCGGGCAGCGGGCGCGCTCAGTGAGCAAACGGCCCTCGTCATGGACATTGGCGGGGGGAGCGTGGAGTTTATCCTCGGCAACCAGACACGTATTTTCTGGAAGCAAAGTTTCGAGATTGGCGGGCAGCGACTCCTGGAGCGGTTTATGCGTGAAGACCCTATTTCGGCTACGTCTATCAGCCGGTTGCACAGTTTTTTTCGGGAACAGCTGCTGCCGCTGGCCAACGCCATTCATCAGTACGAGCCGGTGGTGCTGGCAGGATCGTCAGGGTCGTTCGATACGCTGGTCGATATGTGGTTCATGCACGAACGTGGCCACCTGCCCGACCCCGATGAGGCCACATTCAGTTTGCCCGTTGCCGAATTTTACCGGTCGTATCAGCTACTTATGAATCGCAATCAGGACGAACGAATGCGGCTGCCCGGCATGATCGAACTGCGCGTGGATATGATCGTGGTGGCCGTTTGCCTGATCGACTACGTGTTGCGTACCTACGGCATCGACCGGATTGTGACATCCACGTATTCGCTGAAAGAGGGCGTACTGGCATCAATGGAACAGCCAGCCAGATAGGGTCGAGCCGGGTAAACAGGCCCGAAAAAATGCTTCTATTGACCAGTCAGGGCTTTTTTATAAAATCTCAGGACTCCATAGGGCCGGGTCGCCGGTACGATGACATCTTTGTAGAAAATGCCCGGATGTCATTGCACCGACGACCCGACCCTACAAAGTCCTAAGGAACCATACATACGTGATTCTACAAAGGTTGCCTCTCTCCGGGATTTTCAGATGAAAGCCCTATATTGACCAGTCAGGTTCCGATTTAACAGATCAAAACATCATAACAAATGCCAAAAGCAGATTCTACCCGCAACAGGAGCAGCACCCTCTTCCTACTCATCGCCCTACTCAGTCTGATTCTGGTTAGTGTTTTTTTGAGCCGCGACAGCCTGCTTCAATTACGACAGGCGTCTGTCAGTACATACAACGACCGGCTCGTTCCCACGGCCATTATTGTACAGCTTACCGCAACGCTGAACAATCAGCGGCAGTCGCTGGAAGATTACGTGTTTTCGGAGCAGAAACAACCCATGAACCTCCTGACGTGGCAGATAGACCACAACAAACGCCGGGCCGATTCGCTGCTGACCAAGTTCAGCAAGACCCTGATGACGAAGGAGGAAACCATTGAACTCCAGGCATTTCGCCGGCAGTTGATCGACTACAATCAGCTGACCGACGAGACACTGACCGTGGCAGCAACCAACCCGGGCCGGGCCGGTCAGCTTCTGCTGACGCCCGCCAACCGGAACGCATTTGGGCAGATGAACCGTACCCTCGACCAGTTGACCACGCTTCAGCTAACCGTTGGGGACGAACTCCTGACCGAATCGAACGATCAGACAAACTACATTTTTGTCCTGACGGCAGTCCAGATTGGCATGATATTCCTGCTTGGCATCGCGGTACTGCGTGGCCGATTGTAAGCGCCCGTTTCGACAAGTACAACAAATAATGGCAGACCAACTAAACGAACACCACCTCACGGTTCAGCGCACAGCGCGATATTACGTGCTGGGCGAACCCACCGAAAAAACGCGCAACATCTGGTTTTGCCTGCACGGCTTTGGGCAACTGGCGCAGTATTTCAGCCGCAAATTTACCGACGTTGTCAGCGAAGAAACGCTGGTAGTGGTGCCGGAAGGCCTATCGCGGCTGTACCTGAACGGCGAGTACAAGCGCGTGGGGGCATCCTGGCTCACCCGCGAAGACCGTGACCATGAAGTAGCCGATTTTCTGGCCTACCTGAACACGTTGTACGATACCACGCTGGGCAGCCGCCCCGCTCAGGATTTTCACATCACGCTGTTTGGTTTTTCGCAGGGTGCCGCTACGGCCTGCCGGTGGCTCAGCGACGGGCACATCCGCGCCGACCGGCTGATACTCTGGGCCGGCTTTTTCGCCAACGGCATGGCGGACCTGATCGACCCGCAAAAACTGACCGGCGTAAAAACGCACTACGTCTACGGCAGCGAAGACGAATTTCTGACGCTCATTCCCGACCCTGCCACCTACCTCAACCGCATCCGGCAGGAGGTGCCAAGCATTCAGATAACGGAATACGAGGGTGGCCACCGCGTAGAGCCCGCCGTGCTGCAAACACTGATTTTGGATTATCTTTGGTAAAAACTCTTTGCGCTATGGAAGCACTACTCGAACAGGAATTGTCTGCCTACGAACGCGAACGCGGGAAACCGATGCCCAACCTGACTCACGGCTCTATACAGGCCAATCTCGTTTTCGAACTTAAAACTGCCTATCGGAAGCAGTACCGCATTGCGAGTGAAGTAACGCTGGCGACCCAACCCGATGGCTCCACACCCGATGTGCTGCTTTATCCGCTGATGCCACTTGGCTTCGGCGATGAACCCGCTAAACGCAGCGATGCCCCCCTGCTCTGCATCGAAATCCAGTCGCCTTCGCAAAGTCTGGAGCAGATGGTTGACAAGACCATTGTTTACTTCGCATTTGGCGTTCTGTCCTGCTGGGTTGTGGCACCGGCGGTCAAAGGAGTTTTTGTCTATGACCGACCGGGACATTACCAGTTTTTTTACGACGATGAAGCCATCACAGATTCAACGTTAAATATCAGTCTGTCCCTCAACTCCATATTCGCCTGATTATAGCGGAGATTTCGGATGGAGGAGAAACCCCACCCACCCGTCAGACCGTCTGCGAGAAAAGTGGCTTTGCAGAGGTCTGCCGGTCGGTCAGGTATCGGTCAAACGCCATCGCGATGTTGCGCAGGAAAGGCCGCCCGGCAGGACGCACCCGCAGGCCCGTGTCGTTGTAGTCGAGCAGGCCGTCGGCCCGGAAACCGTCGAGTTGTTCGGCCAGCGTATTCCACTCGGCTTCGGTCCAGTCATAGACCGACCAGTTGGCCCGCAACCGACACAGAATGTCGAGAATGAGTTGCTGAACACGGCTGTCGGTGAAGGTGTGTAAGTGCCCTTTCACAATGGGCAACTCGCCCGCGCTGACCATCGCCTGATACGTACTGATGTCTTTCTCATTCTGCATGAACGCCGTACCCACATCGCCGATGGACGATGCGCCCAGCCCCAGCAAAATACCGGTAGAGCGGGTAGTATACCCCATGAAGTTACGGTGCAGGGTGCCGGTTTGCATGGCCTCGTTCAGCGGGTCGTGGGGCAGCGCAAAGTGATCCATCCCAATTTCGACGTACCCCCCGGCTTCCAGAGCCGCGCGGCCCAACTCGTAAAGTTCGCGTTTGGCGTCGGCGGTGGGCAGATCGGCGTCCGAAAAACCCCGCTGCCCATTGCCTTTCAGCCACGGCACGTGGGCGTAGGAATAAAACGCGATGCGTTCGGGCCGGAACGCCAGCGTTTGGGCAATGGTGTCCTGAATGGACTCGACACGCTGGTGCGGCAGACCAAATACCAGATCGTGGCTGACGGAGGTATAGCCAATGGTCCGCGCCTGTTCCGTTACGCGCCGGACGTTGGCCACCGGTTGATGGCGATGAATGGCTTTCTGCACCACCGGATCATAGTCCTGCACCCCGAAACTGACCCGCCGAAACCCGAAATCGTACAGCGTTTGCAGATGCCCGGCGGTGGTATTGTTGGGGTGACCCTCCCAACTGTAGTCCGGCGCATCGGTCGGGTCGGCGAGGGCGAAGATCCCCGTCAGCAACCGCCGAAGTTCAGCGGGTGAGAAGAAGCTGGGCGTACCGCCACCGAGGTGCAGCTCAGCCAGCCGGGGCCGTTCTGACTCACCATCGCGGGAAAGCAACCCCACGTACAAGGCCCATTCGGCCAGCACACTGTCAATATAGGGTGTTTCGACGCCGTGATTTTTGGTAATGCGTTTATGACAGGCGCAGAATGTACACAGACTTTCGCAGTACGGTAAATGAATGTACAGACTGATGCCCTGACGGGAGTTGGTTTCGGCAAAAGCCGTGGTGAGCCGCTGCTGCCAGTCGGGCAAGGAAAACGCGTCGGTATTCCAAAACGGTACGGTGGGGTAGCTGGTGTAACGCGGCCCGGCTACGTTGTATTTGGCAATCAGCGGATTGGTCATATTTTTAGTATTTGTAGGTCGTACACTCTTGTGCGACCAGTCGCGAAGCGGCCGGTCCAACCTACACACCACAAAAATCAGCGTCGCGCCCCAAAAACCAGACCGCCTAAATCAGGTTCGTAGCTGATAAATATCAGGAAACGCGCACCGTATCGGAGGCAACTTTGAAGAAATTTCCGCACACGTTATGCTCGCTGCGCCTACCCCCGTCACCGATATACACACCACCTGCTACCACTGCGGTAATGACTGTCCGCCGGGCAACGAAACCGTTCGATTCGACGATAAAGCGTTCTGCTGCGCCGGGTGCAAAACGGTCTATGACGTGCTGAGTCAGCACCAGCTTTGCCAGTATTACGACCTCAACACGACCCCCGGCTCAACCCGGACCGACACGCCCCAGCTGGACCGACTATCGTTTCTGGACCTCCCTGACGTAGCCGCCCAACTCATCGACTTTCAGAACGATACGGTGGCGCACGTTACGTTTTTCGTTCCTGCCATTCACTGCTCGTCGTGTTTGTGGCTGCTCGAACATCTGTACCGCATCGAGCCGGGCGTGGTGCAGACCCGCGTCGATTTTCTGAAAAAACAGGTCAATCTCGTCTTCGACCCGGCCCAGCTGTCACTGCGGCAGGTGGCTGAGCTGCTTACGTCGCTGGGTTATGAACCGCTCATCAGCCTGAACGATGTGGTGCGCGAAGGGCAAAAACCCACCTACCGTCCGCTGTTGTATAAACTGGCGTTGGCGGGGTTCTGCGCGGGCAACATCATGCTGTTCAGCTTTCCCGAATACCTCGGTCTGGACGATGCCCGGTTCAAACATCTCTTCGGTATTCTCAACCTCGTACTGGCCACACCGGTAGTATTCTATTCGGGTTCGGGCTATTTTAAATCGGTCTGGCAAAGCCTGCGTCGCCACGTTCGTGGTAGGCTTATCAACATCGACTTTCCCATTCTGCTTGGTATTCTGGTGGCGTACTCGCGCGGGGCGTATGAGGTGCTTTTCATGAACGGAGCCGGGTATTTCGATTCCGTTACGGGGCTGATTTTCTTTCTGTTATGCGGAAAATGGTTTCAGCAGCGCACCTACGATTTCCTGTCGTTCGAGCGCGATTACAAGTCGTATTTTCCGCTGGCCGTGCAGCAGCTCACGGGGGCTGACCACTGCGAACCCGTGGCCGTGGCCGACCTCAAAAAAGGTGACCGCATCCGGCTGCGCCACGGCGATCTAATTCCTGCCGACGGGCTGCTGTACCGGGGCGACGGCCTGATCGACTACTCGTTCGTAACGGGCGAGTCGGTACCGGAGCCGAAACAGGCGGGTACGCTGCTGTACGCAGGCGGACGGCAAACGGGCGGCAGCATCGACCTCGAAATTGTGCGGGGCGTGTCGCAGAGTTACCTGACCCAGCTCTGGAACAGCGACACCTTCCGCAAAGACCAGACTGACCAGACTAACCGGCACGGCAGCGCGAAAACCTTTGCCGATGCCGTTGGTAACTACTTCACGGCCAGCGTACTGACCATCGCTACTCTCGTGGGCGCGTACTGGTTTTTCTACATGAACCAGCCCGGCACGGCGGTCAACGCCTTCACCGCCATTCTGATTATTGCCTGTCCGTGCGTGTTGTCGTTGTCGTATCCGGTGGCACTCGGGCATGGGCTGCGGCTACTCAGCAAACGGGGTTTCTACCTCAAAAACGCCGACGTAATCGAGCAGCTGACCCGCTGCACGGCCATCGTTTTCGACAAAACCGGTACGCTGACGGAGGTAGCCGCCAACGGTCAGTCTGTCACTGAAACCTTTTCAACACCTCTGACCGGCATCGAACGGGCCATTATCCGGGTGGTGGTGAGCCAGTCGGCGCACCCACTGAGCCGTCGGCTAACCGGGTACCTGCACGATTGTATGCCGGTACGGGTCGAGAATTTTACCGAACTGACGGGGCAGGGTCTGGTGGCGCTGGCCGACAACCGGCTCGTAAAAATCGGCAGTGCGGGATTTGTCGGTGCGCCCAGGGACCAGCAACACAAAAGCGGTTCGGTGGTGCACGTCAGCCTGGGGGGGCAGTACCGGGGCAGTTTCCGGTTTACGGCACAGCTTCGCCCCGGCCTGACGCAGATGCTGACCGACCTGAACCGCCCCGGCCGAACGCGGCCCGGCCTGAGCCGCTACCTACTCTCGGGCGATACCGACGCCACCCGCGCCGACCTGCGCCCGTACTTTACCGATACCGCCATGCATTTTGGATGCAGCCCGGCAGATAAGCTCCAGTTCATCGAAGAATTGCAGCAACAGGGCCACCGCGTACTGATGATTGGCGACGGGCTGAACGATGCCGGTGCACTGAAACAGGCCGACATTGGCATTGCCGTAACGGATGACACCCTGCACTTTACCCCCGCCAGCGACGCCATTCTGGAAGCGGGGTCGTTGCGGCAGTTGCCCGGTTTTCTGGGCTATGCCCGTTTCGGGATGCGGCTCATCCGGTTCAGTTTCGGCGTGTCGCTGCTGTACAATCTGGTGGGTCTATCCTTTGCCGCCACAGGACATCTGTCGCCCATTGTAGCAGCTATTCTCATGCCGCTCAGCTCCGCCACAATGGTGCTGATTGGTACGGTAGGGATGCGGTGGAGGACGGTGTGAAGGGCAGCCGGCTCGTGATGCCGCGTCAACGTGTTGTTAAAACAGAATCCCCTCTTCGTGCAGTAACTGGGTCAGGTTCAGAACGCATCCGTCCATAATGAGTACGTCGTCGTCCCAGGTTTGAACAACCCACTTCTCACCCTTGGTGGCAATAAATGTCTTCTTCGATTTGGTTGTGAACCAGATAACGCGCTCAACGCCAAAGTCCAGCAGTTTATCGGTCTTATCGAACACGTAATCCTGCTCACCCGCCGGGTACACATCCAGACTAATATCGGCTTTCACATCGACTTCGATAACGACTTTGGGGGGTGTTCTGAAGTATTTCCCCCGCAGTTCAGGGATGCTTTCCCGGTTGAAAATAGCAATGTCGTTTGCCAGCCGACCTACTTCAGGAATCGTCAGGCCCGATTCGTTGGTTGTCAGCCAATACGTTTTCCGGTCGATCAGGCCATACAAATGCCCGTGTAATGTAGAAACGACCAACGCCTGAATGTCACTGCATCCCATAATATCTTCGGGTGTTTTCAGGCCCGTTACTACGTCTTTGTATCCTTTGTAGTACAGCGTCCGGCGGCCCAACACTTCGTAAATGAGCGAATCCGGCACCTTCAAATGCCTGCGTCGGGTGGTTTCGATAGTAGCGTCGGTTGCCATAATACTGGAATTGAGAAAGCAAGATAACCGAATTAGCCTGCAAAAACGAACTGGCTCACTCAAGCCAGCAATTAGACAGTTCTGACCGCCGTACTCACGCCTTTCAGCTCCATCAAAACGATGCAGACAGGCATATACGGTGGTGAGTGGTAGCATCACTCAATCAGTGCGCCTATTACCCCCCTAATAATACGTCAACTCGGTGGTGCCGCCTTTGCTGTGCCGAATGCGAACGGGCAAACCGTCGGCCCGGTAGTCGTAGGTGTAATCGGGCGATGCCTGCATGTTGGGACTCAGGAACAGGGCCGACGCGAAATAGACCGTTTTGTAGTACGGACTCCGACCGGTTTCGTAGGTGTAGGTGAATGTTCGGTCGGCGAGGTCGGGTGGGGCTATGGGGCTTTGCTCGCGCACGGACGTTACGTTGCCCCGGCTGTCGTAGGTCAGCGTTTGGGTGCGCGTCGGTTTGCCCGTACCGTCGGTCTGACGTACTCCGGTGAGCTGTCCCTGCGGGTTGTACGTGTAGGCGTTGACACTGCGCAGGTCCCATTTTCCATCGACGTTGAGATACACCCGACTTTCCGTAATGCGCCCGGCGGCATCGGTGGTCAGGTCGTCATAACCCGTCCACTTGACCGGCCCCGTGCAGTTGGAGACACTCGAAAAGCCACAGTTATTGTCAAAACGCTGCACAAACCGCAGATGTCCGTCGGCATCATACCGGTATTGATCGACTGAACCAAGTTCTCCAAACCGAAGAACCCTCCATTCCAGGAGTTGACCGCGCCCGTTGTATCGCCACTCGCCCGCTGGTTTGCCGCCCTGCGTTTGGCTTTTCAGCCGGTTGGCAACGGCAATGCCCTGCACCAGCTGGTACGTTTCCGGCAGGTTGGCGAGGGAACTAACCGGACTGTCGAGCGGTAGCAAATCGGGCTGTTTTTTACAGCCGACGGTCAGCAGAAACAAACATACTACGGTGGAGAAATAGCGCATAGCAAGGGGGTTTCAGGCATAGACCCCCGCTACGGTAAGACGGTTGGAACGCGTCAGAAAAAATCTCGCGGCTACGCTGCGTCAACCGCCAGCAGACCCGTGCTGTACAACCGGCTTTGGATGACGGCGGCAATGCCGTGCGCCCGCTGGCGGGCTTCGTCGGTGCGGGGGCCGCTGAAGGTGTCGGTCAGGGTTTGGGAGAATAGCAAAAGCCAGTGGTCGAAGTGTTCAGGGCGGAGGGGCGTTTTCAGGGCCAGGTCGAGGTGAGCGCGCATGGGGTTGCCCGCGTAAGTGCCGCTGTTCAGCAGCATGGTACTCCAGAACGCCGTAATGCGCGGCAGGTGTTCGGGCCAGTTCACGTGCGCTACGTCATCGAAAATATGGCCCAGTTCATCATCCTGCCGGACGCGGGCGTAGAATCGCTCCACAAAAAGGGCAACGTCGGCTTCGGTTTCAATATCGTTCATAACGGTTAGTTGGGTGTTACGTAGCCCGCTGCACTACATATACGCTTCGTCGCGCCCATAGCGGAGCCGGATTATACCGGCCCGGTTCAGCAGCCGGATGAGCGGGTAAGCCGGGTCGAATTCATGCCAGCGAAAGCCGCCGAAGTTGGGCCGCCCGCCAAATTTATGGTGGTTGTTATGGTACGACTCGCCCATCATCAAAAAATCGAACGGCAGCAGGTTGCGGGCCGTATCATTCAGCACAAAGTTGGTGTAGCCGTAGCGG
>JACMPG010000284.1 GCA_014377625.1 Spirosoma sp. | reverse complement strand
GCCTATAAACTCTCAACCAGCACGGGTACCAAACTAATCGACGAAATTCTGTTTTACAGGCGAATCGAACTATGGGGAGAAGGGCACCGGTTTCTGGACCTCAAACGCCTGAATCTGCCTCTGAACCGCAACGGAGCCAACCACAACCCCGCTGCCGCCGTGCTGTTCGACGTGCCGGCGGGCGACAAGCAGTGGGAGTTTTTGATACCACGCCGGGAAATGAACGCTAATAAAGCCATCGTTCAGAATCCGTTATAGCTCACGAATGCACGTTTGACAAACAAGCGCTAACACAAAAAACCGAAGCAGTCTGGCCATTGGCGAGGCTGCTTTGGTTTTTATTACCCCATCCTACCGGACAAACAACCGCTAAAAACGTTAACTATGCAGATATACATTAGCACCCTGACCATCACGATACCTTTTACATGCTGAATTCCCAAATTGCCGGCGTAGGCCATTACCTGCCCGAACGGATTGTCACGAACGACGAACTGGCCCCCGGCATGGACATTACCCCCGCCTGGATTGACGAACGAACCGGTATTCTTGAACGACGCTACGCCCAGTCGGGCGAGGAGACTACTACCACGATGGGAGCCGCTGCTGCCCGTATTGCCATTGACCGGGCGGGCATTACACCCAACGACATCGATTTCATTGTTTTTGCCACCATGAGTGCTGACTACCTCATTCCCGGCTGCGGAGTGCTGCTCCAGCGTGAACTCGGCATTACGGGCGGGGAGATTGGTGCGCTCGATGTCCGGAATCAATGTTCGGGATTTCTGTATGCCTTGTCGGTAGCCGATAAATTCATCAAAACCGGTACGTATAACAACATTTTGGTGGTAGGAGCCGAGCGACAGTCGTGCAACCTCGACTTCAGCCCACGCGGGCGCGACGTAGCTGTACTCTTCGCCGACGGGGCCGGGGCTGTAGTCCTACAACCTACCGACGAACCGGGGCGCGGCATTCTCTCCACCCACCTCCATGCCGACGGTACCCACGCCGAAGAGCTAAGTATCATCAATCCCGGCAGTCACGGCAACTATCATTTCAAAAAATACAAACCCGACTATCTCGACGGCGAGTACGTGCATCCCAACCCCGGCCCATTTGAGTCACCCTATCTGTTTACAGGCATTTTTAAAGGGTTTCTGGTTATCAAAAAAGCGTTTGAGAAATTCCCCGCCGTCATGCGGGAAGCTGTAGCCGCCAACGGCCTAACTCTGGATGATGTCGATGTGTTTGTCCTGCATCAAGCTAACCTGCGCATTCTGGAATACGTACAAAGGCGTATGAATATCCCTGATGAAAAACTCTGGAATAACATTCAGCACTACGGCAACACCACCTCGGCCTCCATACCCATTGCGCTGAGCGAACGCTGGGAAGCCGGTAAAATCCAGCCGGATAACGTAATTTGCATGGCCGCATTTGGCAGCGGCTTCACCTGGGCATCAACCCTGATTAAATGGTGAATTGGTGAATGAGCGAATTAGTGAATAGTATTGACACATCCTGGTCTCCGCCGGGGGTTATTCACTCATTGGCTCATTCACTCATTCGCAATTAACTCCATGACTGTCGGCGAAACCTTCACCTATATCTATCATTTCTCGCAGGATGACGTTCGGAAATTTGCCGAACTGACCGGCGACGATAATCCGCTGCACCTCGATGCAGACTATGCGGCTACTACGCCCTTCAAACGGCCCATCATGCACGGCATGCTCAGCGCAAGCGTTTTTGCGCGGGTTTTTGGCCGCAACTTCGGTGGTACGGGGGGGGTTCACCTCTCGCAAATGCTGGAGTTTGTCCGGCCTATGTACCCCGATGTGGAGTACGAAGCCCGCTTTGAATGCCGCAGCATTGACACGCGCAGGCACACCGCTGAGATTAGCTGCGTTGTGGTTGACCCGACCACCAATAAACCGACCCTGCGCGGTTTGGGAGTGGTGTATCATAAGGAAATGTTCACGTAAAAATCAGCTTCACGCACGCTACACCCACGCCAGCGGCCAGCAGGTATCGCAGCGTCGGTACGTTAAACCGGTGGCTGCCGAAATAACCACCCAGAATACCACCGGCAAAAGCCGCACCAATCCAGCCGTAGAGCGACGGCTCCGGCGCATAGCCCTGGCTCAACAGGCCAAACAGCCCCGACAGCGAGTTGACGAAGATGAACAGGGCCGAGGTAGCGGCTACTTCTTTGAGTCGCGCCCACTTAAAAATCAGCATGATAGGACTGAGGATGATGCCTCCGCCAATGCCAATCATGCCCGACAGTACCCCAATTACGCCCCCCGTCAGCAGCCCCGCCCCCAGCGGAATAGGCCGCGATTCTTCCTGCCGCCCGCGTATGGTCCAGAGCATTCTGACAATGACAAGCAGCAGACAAACGGCCAGCAGTTTGCGGTAAAACGTGTCGCTGAGCGGAATCAGGGCACCCACAAACGCCAGCGGGATACTGGCCCCGGCAAAGGGCCAGAATTTTTCCCACCGGAAATAGCCCGCCCGGTAAAACTGGATGAATGACACCGACGATACGAACAGATTGAGCAGCAGGGCCGATGGTTTCATCAGCATGGGCGACACGCCAAACAAGGCCATCATAGCCAGGTACCCGCTGGCCCCGCCGTGGCCGACGGAGGCATATACAAAACCGACCAGAAACAGACAGGCCAGAAAAGCAATTTCAGATTCCATAGAATTCTTCGTTAGGTAGGGTATCTATTTATGTCGGAAATATACTCCTCAATGCAGATGATTTTACGCTTTTTAGCCTTACTGATTGGTTTTTGGCCGCTTTTTGTCGCTGACCTTTCAGCGCAGCCTGCCACCAACCCACCCCGCCAGTGGTCTTATCTCGACCCAGCCACCGACTCCGTGGCCGGTATCAGTCTCGACAAAGCATACAACCTGCTAAAAAATCGCCCCTCGGTACCAGTCATCGTTGGTATACTTGATTCGGGGGTGGACGAGAAACACGAAGACCTGCGTGATGTCATCTGGACCAACCCAGGCGAACTGCCCGATAACCAGACCGACGACGACAAAAACGGCTACGTGGACGACCGGCACGGCTGGAATTTTCTGGGCGCACCCAATGGCACTACGTCAGAATACGGCCAGCCCGAAATTACGCATACCTACCTGCTCTTTCGCGAGAAGTATGAACGTGCTGACCGAACCAGCCTTAGTCCCACCGAAAAGCGGCAGTATGATACGTATCAGGCTGCCAAACGGCTGTATCTACCGCGCTACGCGGCCAACCGGCTCAAACTCGCGGCTTTTTCCGACACCACCCGCTTTTGGCAGGTAGCAGGCCAACTAACGGCGCAACTACCCGATAGCATTACGTCAGACCAGAAAATCCGATTGATTCCCGTCGATTCGGATTCGGTGGCCACGACAGTACGGCACTTACTCGCCGATGCCTACTCACCCCAGTACGGTTCGTTTGGACGGTATGTGCGGCTGGTCAGACTAAACTGGGAGCGGTTCCGGCAGATTGTGGGGGACGAAGCACTCATTGCCTACAACCCCGATTACAGCACCAGCCAGACCGTGGGCGATGATCCGGCCAACCCCTATGAACGGCAGTACGGCAGCCCCGTTATGCGACTCGACAACGCCCCTCAATTAGCCATTCACGGTACTCACGTAGCGGGTATTGTGGGGGCCAGGCGCGGCAACGGACTTGGCATCGACGGCGTGGCCGACAACGTCCGGATTATGCCGGTATCGGTGGTGCCATCCAACGGCGATGAGCGTGACAAAGATATTGCCAACGGAATTCGCTACGCAGTAGAAAACGGCGCAAAGGTGATTAACATGAGTTTTGGCAAGCGGCTTTCGCCCCATAAAGAAGCCGTTGATGCGGCTATTCGCTTCGCCGAACAACATGATGTGCTGATCGTACACGCGGCTGGCAACAACGGCGAAAACTACGACTTGATCCCCGCTTACCCATCGGCACAGTTTACCGACGGTTCAGAGGCCCGCAATGTCATTACGGTTGGCAACAGTACGGAAAAACTCGGCAAAAATCTCCCCGCCCAGAGTTCAAACTATGGCGCGCAAACAGTCGATTTATTTGCGCCCGGTACAGATATCCTCTCAACGCTTCCCAACGGACGATACGCCAGTTTTACGGGCACAAGCATGGCAGCACCCTGCGTGGCGGGCGTAGCGGCTTTGCTCCGCTCCTATTTCCCAAATCTGACGGCAGTGCAGGTCAAAGAAATTCTGATGAAAAGTACCTACAAACCCAGCCTGACGGTACGGCAACCGGGCCGCTCAGCAATACTGGTACCGTTCAGCAGCCTGAGTCGGTCGGGCGGCATCCTGAATGCAGAACAGGCGGTGAGATATTCTGAACCGGGATTTGTACCAGATTCAAAAGATTGACAGGACTATCCAGGCGTCAGCAAATCCCGCTAATCTTTTGAATCCTGTAAAATCCTGGTTCAGACATCCTAGTTTTGACTACCACTCCACTTCCTGCTTGTCATGCCAGAACTTACCCGTTTCGGTTTGGGGAGCATCGGTAGCAAGCCAGACAATGGTTTCGGCTCCTTTCTCAACGGAACGCGTAGCATTGGAACCGCCCATGTCAGTACGTACCCAGCCCGGATCAACGCAGTTGACGGCCACATTTTTATCCTGCAAAGCCGCCGAAAACTGACGGGTAACGGCGTTCAGAGCCGTTTTGGAGATACTGTACGCGGGGGCATACGTCTGCATGTCGTTCAGCGCACCCGCCCCGCTCGATACGTTGATGATGCGGGCACCATGAGGAGCCTTCAGCAAATACGGCAACGCATCCTGCGTAACCAGGATCGGCCCGGCTACGTTGGCGGCAAACGTTCGTTCCAGCATCTCGACGTTTAACTTGATGATATCCTCGCCATGATCTTCCAGCACCGCTGCATTATTTACCAGCACATCTAAATGGCTGGCTTTCTGCGAGAGGGTCCCGAAAGCGTTTTTAATACTGACGGGGTCGGTCACGTCGATCTGAATGCAGGTGGCTTCGTAGCCTTCGCGGCAAAGCTCTTCTGACGTTTCGCGGCCTTTGGCCATATCGCGCGAGCCAATAAAGACGGCAAATCCCTTCTGAGCCAGTTTCCGGGCTATCTCTTTACCAATTCCTTTATTGGCGCCTGTGATCAGGGCCGTTCGCTGGTGGTTTGTATTCATACCTATTTTACACAGGTCAGGCCAAAATTGTTTTTGAGAATACACCGTAAACTCAAGCAATTGACCGATTAATCGGTCGTGTTACGGAAAAACATACCTTAGCGACTAATCTTACGTCCATAAACTGATTCCGTCTCATCAATGAAACATCTCCTTCTTCTGCTCACCATAGCTGCCCTTACTCCTTTGCTGAGTTTCGCCCAAAACCAGACAGGTGCCAAAACCAGTCCGGGCCTTACCGTAACACCCGCTACCAGCAATACCTCTGCTAACCCAAACCGGCAGCAGGAACTGTACGATCAGTATCACGGCATTACTAAAAAACCAGGTACCCAGCCCGCCCCTGCTCAGTCAGGAAATATGAGCCGGACGCAACCCGGTAAATCGAATGACCGCACCCGACCCGAACGTCCTGCTAAACCCGCCCTGGCAATCAGCAAACCCGAACAGGCTGCACCAGCCGCTGCTGAATCCAGCACATCGGGCGTGCGTATTGGCTTGCGGGGTGGCGTTACGTATCCGGTTTTCCTGGAAACAGTGACGGGCGTTGACCCGGGTATCGGCTTTACGGGTGGTGTCGTGTTCCAGTTTGGCAGTGGTACGCTGTCGTTCCAGCCTGAGATAAACTATACCCGAAATGCATTGAAGTTACGGTTTATCGATGGTCTGGGAAATGAAAGCATTGTTACGGGTGCTACCGATCAGCTTGAAATTCCCCTGCTTCTGAAACTAGCGTCGGGCGATGCCACCAGTAATCGGTTTTTCGTCAACCTTGGCCCGTATGCATCCTACGCGCTGAATGTAAGCGCAAACGGCAAAACCCAGTCGCTCGACGGGGCCGACGGGCGACTGGGTTTTGGCGCAGCAGTTGGCATTGGCGCAGCGCTGAAAACCGGCCCCGGCCACCTCACGATCGAACTGCGCGGCCTGTATTCGCTTGGCGACACTGACAGCGGTTTCAATACAGAATCAAGAGTCATTAATACCCAGGTTACCCTCGGCTACATCATACCCCTGGGCGGGCGTTAATCAGCAAAGATATTTCTCATAGAGTGGGTTTCGGAATGGCGGTAGCTTTTAGCAACCGCCATTTTTGTTTTCAGAATGGTCTATACAAACGGCATACTTTTTTCCCAAAGAACGGCCGCTTTCTCATCAGTGATATCACGGTTGTGCGTGGTTTTGGGCGCACTATCGGCAAAATACGCACCGTTGTTACGCTCACCAATGGCTTTGAGGGGGGCAGCCGCCATAAATATACTTGTTTCCGCTCCTTTCCCAGGCGAACGCATCAGCGGGCCTGCCAGCGAGAATACCTTACCCAGAAAGCCCGGCGTATCTGCTCCAAAGTTGGTACGGACCGCACCAGGATGCACCGAATAGGACGTAATACCCATACCCGCCATTTGTTTCGCTAACTCTTTGGCAAACAGCAGATTGGCCAGCTTATCGTCGCAATAGGCGAACAGGGGCGAGAGATCATCAATACGCCGGAAAAAGCGCGACGTATTACCACCCAGATAAGCCGCCGACGACAGATTTACCACCCGCACATCGCCAGTTTCAGCAGCCGTTTTCTTCAGTAAATCCAACAGGTGATGCGTCAGCACGAAATGCCCGACGTGGCTTGCAAAAAACGACTTTTCAATGTTGTCGACAAACTCGATTTTCGAGGGTGTGTAACCCGCATTATTGACAAGGACATCGAGTCGGTCGTGCGTTTCGGTGATTTCTTTGGCCACCCGGCGCACGGTATCGAGGTCAATCAGGTCAGCAAGTACCAGATCAACGCGCACGGCGGGGTTAGCCTGTTGTACGGCGAGTTGCGCTTCGCGACCCTTCTTTTCGTCGCGGCAAAATAGAATCAGGTTGAATGAGCGTTGAGCCAGGGCGCGGGCCGTAGCCAGCCCCAAACCCGAATTGGCTCCGGTAATGAATGCAGTCTTCACAGTGAACAGGTATTGGTTAGCAGTTATCAGTCCTCTTAATGCGTGGTACCTATTTAACCCAGCCTACCCAAAACTGTTCACTGCCAGCTGCTTCCTGGTAACTGCATCACCCCTGCTTCTGAATCTTTGACAAACCCGTAATCTGCTGGGTCGTAATGGTGGGGTTACCCCGGTAGCTGATCGTGCTGATGCCGTCGGCAGTAGCCGACAGGGTCTTGGTTACGTATAGACCGGCATTACTGGCGCCGTCGAGCCGGACGGTGGCGCGATGGATGGTCAGCTTGTCGGCGTCCAGCTTCCCGGCTCCCGACAGTCGGATATCGGCTTCGGTAACAGATCCGTCGAGTTTGGCCTGTGATCCCTGCTGCACGGTCAGGTTCAGGGTTTTGGCGTCGATGGGCGCGGTGAGTTTGCTGCCCACCTCTACCGTAGCAGTCAGGTTTCTGGCGCGGATGGCCAGGTCAGACTCTACTATACAGCCCGTACTGATTATGATCTGATCGAGGTCGCGAACGTGCAGCGTAACCGTTACACCTTTCTGTTGCTTGTAGCTCTGGTTGGGTTTCAGCGTTACAGTCAGTTCGCCGTCTTTGATATCGGTTTGTACATGATCGAGGATATTGCTGTCGCCTTCGAGGGTGGCAATGGCTTCGTTTCCTTTGGTGATGACGACGTGCATACCCACCCGCACAACAAGCTTATGGAAGGGCGTTAGGGGGCGTTGCTTTGTCACAACGTCGCCATTGCCAACAACCTGCGGCTGGGTCTGTGCCACGGCCCCGGTCAGCGTCAGCAAGGAAATACCAAGAGCGAAAAAGAGTTTCATGTGTTCTGTGTTTGGGTGATACCGAAAAGACGCGGCCTACCGGATAAACGTTGCGCTGGCCCGGTGAATATATGACACACACGGTTGATTTACCGAGTGGTCATGAAAAAGGCGTCCGGTTTCCTGAACGCCTTTCAATTTACTTCTCTGCCCATCAGGCATTGAAGGCGGGAGCAAATTCATTATTGGCAAATTCTTCGATTTTGATTTTACCGTATTGGGCGGGTCTATTGGCAAAAAAATCTTCCTGCATAGTACCGTCGCGCATGGCCGCCCCCAACTGGGTATACTGGGTGGCAATTTCGTTGCTTAGCCCAGCCTGGAGCATTCCCTGCCGGTTCTGTTCGTCGGAAAAAACCACCCAGGGCGTTTCGGGCTTGCCCACTGCCGCGCCCAGTACGGCGGCAATCTCGGCACCGGTACGTTCGTCGCCCGCAATGTACCTCACCTGGGTACCGGTGAAATTAAGGTTGAGCAATTCTTCAATGGCCACGTCGGCAATATCGTTGGTGTGGGTCAGTACCACAGTGCCATCGCCGAAGTTACTGCCCATCATGCCCATACCCTTCACCATACCAATCATGCTAAAGAGGTTGTACATGAAATACGAAGGGCGCAAAAATTTGCTGTTCAGCCCCGGCACCCGTGTCAGCTTTTGTTCGGCATCATGCAACCCATCAACGGGCCCGGCTCCGTTGCCCAGATGCGCCCCAACACTGCTCAGCAATACCGCAAACCGGATGTCGTTGGCCTGAATGGCAGCTACATAATTATCGGCAATCCGGTTCTGAAAAGCCCGCCAGTCAGTTACACCCCAATTGGCCGGAATAATCAGGTAAGCGGCATCGGCCCCGGCGAAAGCTTCTTTAAGAAAATCAGTATCCAGCACATCGCCTACGGCGGATTTCGCACCAAGTGCTTCGATGGCGGCAGCGTTCTCGGCTTTGCTCGTTATAACGGTAACGGTGTGGCCTGCGTTGAGCAGCCCTTCGGTAATGGGTTTTCCGGTGTGGCCCAGCGAGCCAGTGACAACGTAATGCATAAAATCAGGGGGAGTTAAGTTAAAAAAGTAGCTTCCAGCCGTTGAAAAACAAGTCCTGTCCGGGTTGACCCGACCATTGTTTGTGGGTCTCGGCAGGAAGTGGAATAATATTCTCTTTTTGTTTTACGATGGACGTAATGCTTTCGCTGGTCAGCGACCGACAAATTGCTTTGGTGGCTTCGTTGCCCCTGCCCGCGAGCAGACAGACGGTTTGGTCGGTGTTTTTCATGTATAAATCAAGATATTTGGTTGCACATACAATAAAAATCATAAAGAAAATAATTACGCACTATCACCAAGCGCACGGGCGGCTTTGAATACCTGCTCGGTGAAAGCGCAGACATTTTCGGGACCGATGGCGCGGGCGTACTGTTCGCCGGTCCGCTGCCAGGCTTCGGCAATGGCAGGGCGCAGGGCTTGGCCCGCTTCGGTGGGATATACCAGCGTTTTTTTACCTTCCGATTCGCGCCGTACCAGCCGTTTCTGCTCTAACTTCTCCACCAGCCGGGTAATGGTTGAAGGCGTCAGAAAGAGCGTATTGCTTAGTTGCGAGGGCGACACACCGGGCTGATCGACTACTTCGCAAAGCAGATAAGCGTGCGAATACGACAGCCCGAACCGACCAAACTCGGCATCGCCGATGGCCGTAATGGCCCGGGCGAGCGCGTTGGCCGAAAACAACAGACAGGCACTATAGGGCGTGTCTTTGGCGTCGACAACGGCAGTCGATTCAGTTTTGATATTCATAGTTGAGCGGCTTACTGCATCAAAAGTAAGTGATTATTATTGTATGTACAAACAATGCAGGAATTAATTCATCTCAGCGGCAAATGTACCTCGGCCATCATGCAGCGGGCTGAGCCGCCCCCGTTCAGTTCAATCATCGACAGATCGAAGGGCATCAGCGTCGCATAATCATCTAACTGGTCAATCTGCGTTGGCGTGAGCGATTCGTGCGCCTGTTTGGACATCACCAGCACCCGCTGACTATTGCGGGCCAGTACCATGAGCATATTACCGGCAAAATGGGTCATTTGCTCCAGCGAAATATCAAAAATCCGCTTGCCCATGCCCTCCAGTTCCTGCCGTACCATGAGCCGCTCGTCGGGGTTGGCAATGGCGGCCAGGCACACTACCGCAAAAGTCGAGGCAATGCACATCATCACATTGGTGTGGTAAACGGCCTCACCGTTGGCGTCGGCGGTATGAAACGACACCACACGGTAGCCGCTCTGTTTGCTGTACTCAGCCAGTACGTCGGGGTGGGTTCGGGGCGAGATACCGGCAAAGGCCACGCGGTGCATCCGGTCCAGCACCAGACTGCCCGTACCTTCCAGAAACTTACCTTCCTGCTCAAAATGGGTCAGGTCGATGATACGCGAGACGTGAAAACTTTTGGCGAAGTCTTCGATAATATCCATCCGGCGTTCAACCCGGCGGTTTCCGGCCATCATCGGGTAGAGCACCACTGTACCGCTGGCGTGGAACGATACCCAGTTATTGGGGAAGATGGAATCAGGAGTGTGTGGCTGGGTCGTATCTTCATACACAATCACCTCCACGCCCATCGCCTGGAGCTGGCGCACCATTTCGTCGAACTCGCGCTGAGCTTCATCCTGGGCGACGTCTTTGGTTTCGACGGCCAGTTCGGCATCCTGAAACGCATTAGACTCGGCAGTTTGCTTATTGAAAGCAAACCGAACTGGGCGGATCATCAGGATACGGTTGGTCGATTGCGTTTGCATAGTGAGTGGTGAGTGGGTGAGTTTGGTAATAATAGGCCTAAAAATAGCGAAAAAGGCAATAAACCGGTGATGAAGCCGTGCAAACCATCCGTAACTACGGTCTGTTCAGGTGGTTAATATTTCGTATATTCGTCAAAAAACGAGTTGCTGTATGGTTACTGCCGAGCGCCTTCCGCTCACAAACGATGCCCTGGCCGAACTGGTCGGTGCCAATGGATACTACCGCTTCCCGGCCTCGCTGACTAACTACACTCCATCGCGCAATAGCGGCAGGCTCATGCAGTGACTGCCGCCCCGCGCCCGGCTTAGCTCGGCAGAGGGTAGCATAATGAACGTATTCTCGATGGTTTCGGGGGAGCTTTCGCCCCGTTCGAAGCGGTCCAGAAGTTTGGCCACCGGGATAATCTCGAAACCGGCGGCCCGGAAGGCATCGGCGGTTTTCGGGTTGCGGTCGTAGCCGACTACCACCCCATCTTTCAGGGCCAGCAAATTGCACGAATCGGTCCATTGCTCACGCGCCCCAAACGGAAATTCGTTATTGCCCGAATAAATGAACTTCACGGGTTCGGTAACGCCGAGATCATTCTGACTGATGCCGGTAAACAAATCTTCGAGGTTGTTGATTTCCAGGGGCTCGTCAGGATGCTCTCGGCTGAACTGCATGATTTTAAGTTCTTCGGAGAGGTCTTTCGGGGCGAAAAAGTGCAGTACGTCGCGTTGTTGAGCTTCGTCGCCGGTGCGGGCCAGCGAGCCCAGCAGGACCCACATATCACGTCTTACCTGCGTAAACACCGTATCGATATGCATGTAATCGCGCTTTTTAGGAATCTTGACAATCGTCACGGTATCCACTAAATTCTTCTCGAATACCAGTCGCGTAACCTGCTGGGCAGCGTATAGGGTAGTCCGTTCGCTTACGCCAACAATCAGGTGTCGGCGGGCAATCATCATGACGTCGCCCCCTTCCAGCGTCGAGCGGGTTACATCGCTTTTGGCGTCGGCTTCGGGCAGCAGAAAGGCGTGTTCGTTGTCAGGTATCTCGATGATTTTATCCTGATAGGACGCGAAAATCGGGTGGTTGAAAAAGATGTACTGTGCCAGTAAAGCCTCGCGGGTACGGGCCTGTTTGGCGGGTTTATTAAGCAGAATATGATCGTTGATGACAATGCCAATATCGCGGGTGAAAATAAAGTTGGGCAGGGGCGCAAACAGCATCGTCTGGTCCGTTAGTGTACCGGAAATCATGATCTTGGCCAGCTCAATAGGGTCATGCTCGTTGAGTTGCTGCTGCGTGCGAAACGCCGTTCGCTCAATGCCGCAAATAGCCGCAATCAGCCGGGTACGGATGCCGTCGTCGGCCAGGATATCAGACAGTAAGCACTGAATATCAATTACCTTATCGGACCGAAAGTATTCACTGTGGTCGGGTTTATAAAAGTTCCGGTCAGAGTCGGGGCCGAGGTTGGCGATGCGTCCGCGTACTTTATCCGGGTCCAGAAAATACAACAGAATTTTGACGTAGTAGTCGTACTCATCCCGGCGCATCATGTCGAGGTGAACGATGTCTTCGAAGAGCCAGTCCTGCGCTTTGGACGGAATAACCTTGCCCAGCCCCCGGTCCGGGCTGTGAATAAGCAGCCGCCGAAGCCGGCCAATTTCGGACGATACGTTAATGGTATTACTCGTGTCCTGTTGCGGATTTTTCATAAAAAAATCGGCAGACCGGCGTTGGTGCGGGCCTGCCGATTGGCAAGATACAGAATTGACGTTTACTTACTCACATTGCTTTTCTTGTCTGCTACAACCGTCATGGTGCCGTTCATGATACGCCAGTGACCGGGAAAGGTGCAGACAAACGGGTAATTGCCGGGTTGCGTGGGAGCTATAAATTTAAGCCGGTACGTCTGATCGGGGTTGACTAAGGGCGTAGCGGCAATAACCTGCGGAATATTGGGTACGTAGTTTTTTTCAGCTCCGTCTTTGGCAGTAATCATCTTATCGGCAGCCGCCCCGATGATGTCCATACTTTTTTGCTTGCCCACAACGAGGTTATGCTGCATGGCGTCGGGGTTTTCGAGTATGATCTCAACGGGTTTTCCTGCCACCACGGTAAATGTTTTCTGGTCGTACCGCATTTCTTCGCGCACCGTTTTCAGCCTCACTATCGTCACGTCGGCATCTACGGGAGCGGCTGAATTGATCCCCCACGCTTCGTAGAGCCGGTTGAGCCGTTCGCGGTTATCGGGCGAGACGCTGTTGCGCAGACTGGCCAGAAAATCCTGGTCAGCCAGCGACACGGTAGCTTTCTGCTTCAGGTTCCAACCGTCGGCCACACCCTTCACAATAGCCTCGCCCCCCAACCCGGCCTTTTGCGCCGTTCTCAGCAGTGCAACTATCGAATCGACCGGCGCAACGCTGGCGTAGCTGCGGCTGGCGCGTTCCAGCACGTAGCTGCTCATGTTGGCTGGCGCACGGAAAGTAATGGTTTTGGTCGCGGTATTGTTCTGCTCGTTACCCTCGGTAATAACGTTGTCACGGTCGAGCGTGGCGGTGATGATGAACGCACCCGCCCGGTCAGATCCAAGCCAGAAATCGGTATCCCACGGGCCGTTGTTGCCCTTGCTGATGGTCACGGTTTCGCCGGGTTTGATTCCCGTTTTGTGCGCCACGCTCACGTAATCGACCTTCGCCGGGTCGCTGGCACCGGTCGGACCTACCATGCGGATAGACAGCGGTATGGGCGTTCCGGCCGGGATAACTACGTCGCCGGCGTTGGTCACGTCCACTTCGATGCGCGTTGACTGCCGCACTTCGGGCGACTCGACGGTAACCCGGATGGCCGCTATCGTCAGGTCAGGTTTGTTGGGTTCGGTCCGTTGGTTTGGTCTGACGGTGGCTTGATTGACTAACTGTGTCCCCAACGGTTCGGGGGCGTTGGGACCACCGCTGGTCTTTGCGGGCATCATGTGGTGCTGATGATCGGCAGGCGACGAGCTGGCCGGGGCGTTTATACCCACCTGTTTCAGATAGGTTCTCAGCAATTGGCCGTTGTTGCGGTTCAGGACCAGCGCAAATGCATCGGGCAACCAGCGGTCGGTCACTTCCGTAGCCGTATTGAGCCGGGTCAGAATGGCCCGCTGCATTGCCGGACTTTCAGGCATTTTGGAGACGGCCAGCAGCGTATTCAGTACCACCAGTGGTTCGCTGTCGTTCAGCATATTAGTCTGCAATAATTCGCTGGCGGCTTCTTTGGTGTAGGGCAACAGCTGCACCGCCGTTTTACGAACACCCGCCGAGGGATGCTTCAGCGCGGCCATGCTGCTGCGTTCTGCCGTGGCGGGGTCCAGCCCATGCAGCGTCCAGAGGGCGTGAATAACCGCCGGATTATTGCCTATCTCATCTACCGAGTTGTTGTTCAGCAGCGCAACCAGTTGCGGCACTACGTCTTTGTTGTTACGCTCCATCAGCAGCCGCTGCGCCGTCATACGCCAGAACATGTTGTCGTTCTTCAGTGTGGCTACCAACTCAGCCGGGCGATCTTTGCTAAGCGACATGGCGGTATAGGGCATCGCGCTTTTGTTGCCCACGCGATAGATACGGCCATGCGTAAAATCTCGAAGATTCGTTTCGTAGGCGTTGCCTTTACCATTTTCGGCTCCTTTTGGCGTAGGGTTATGCTGAATGATGTAGCTGTACCAGTCCACCACCCATACGGCCCCATCAGGCCCGGTTTCGGCAAAGACCGGCGCGAACCACTCGTCGGCACCGGCCATCAGGTTGAAGCCCACGCCATCTGCTTCGGCGTCTTCGTAATTGGTACCGACTTTGCGCATTACGTTCTGGTGAACAATGTGGCCGGTTGGTTCGCAAACAAACGCTACGCGGTTCCAGTAGGGCTTTGGAAAGGCGCGGGCGGTGTAAAAGTTGTGTCCCGCTGCGGCAGTGAATCCACCAAAAACGTCCACCTGCCGCACTTTCCCGGTAATGGGCTTCATGTCTTTATGGGTATCCGTGTTGCGGCTGCCCGTTTCGCGCAGGTGCGGCCCGGCACTGAAATACCGGTTCGGGATGGGCGCGTACCAGCCGTGCGCGTTGTTTGCCGTTGAGCCAAATAAATCCCCCGATTCGTTAAAACTCTGCCCCCACGTGTTGTTGGAGGTGCTGGTAATGTGTTCCAGTTCAGAGCCATCCGGGCGAAACCGATAGAATCCCTGCGAAAAGCGGGTCGTGTCTTTACTGGTACCGACCAGTCCTTTGAACCCGGCGTAACCCACGCTACCCCAAATCCAGTTATCGAATCCGTAATGCAGATTACTCGGTCCGGCGTGGGTATCGAACGTACCGAACCCAGTCAGTACGGTTTTGCGCAGGTCAGCTTTGTCGTCGCCATCGGTATCTTTGAAAAACAGCATATCGGGAGCCTGCGCCACGTACAATCCGCCGTTGCCAAAGGTCATACCGGTAGGAATGTTCAGCCCGTCGGCAAACTTCGTGAACTTGTCGGCCTTGCCGTCGTTGTTAGTGTCCTCGCAAATCACGATGTAATCGTCGCCCTGCCCGTTGGGTTTGCGCTCATTGGGATAATCTTTGGTGATGAGCGTAAAGAGCCGCCCGCGTTCGTCCCAGGCCAGGGCAATGGGGTGCATGACGTTAGGTTCATGGGCGAATAAATCGAGCGAAAAACCCACCGGCACCTGAATGTGCTTCATGGACTCTTCGGGCGAGAGCGGTAGTTGCTGCATCTGGGCACCGGGCCGCTTTTCGTAGTTGGGTAGTTGCGGGGCTTCGCGGTAGGCAAAGGGCTGCGGATTAAGGTCATCATGCAATTTTTTGACCCGGTCACCGACCGCCCACAAAATGCCGCGCTCCAGCAACTGCTGAAATTCCAGGTTATTCCAGGTACGGTTGTCGTGGCCGTAGGCGGTATAAAACATGCGTCCTTTGCCATAATTCCGGGTCCAGGTATAGGGTTCTTCTACGGCATCGGGCCGACCCGCTGCGGCTACGTTGGTCGCATCGTTGCCGGGCTTGACATCGCGCACGCTCAGCACGTTATTGTCAGCCCGCAGGTGGCTATGCACGTAGGTTTCGTCATATACCTTAAACGACGACAGCCCCTTTAGAATCGAGGTTGGCTTCTCGATCAGCCGCGACTGAATGGTATCCATGCCATGCCGAAAAAACTGCCCGCCCACCAGCGTATCGACGTAGGCCCGCGAATTCCGAAAACACCACGACGCGCAATGCACCGGAACCAGTCCGTGACCCGACGCTACGTAATCCAACAGAGCTTTTTCCTGCGGTTTGGGCAGACTGTCCCAGTTGGCATAGATGAGCAAGGCGTCATACTGGTTCAGGTTGGTCGCGTTGAGGTCTTCGAGCCGGTCGGTATAGGTGAAGTTGATGCCTTTTTTACCGAGCGCGGCCATGGCCTCTGCCACCCGTTCGCGCGGCTGATGGTGGCTGTTGTCGCCCAGAAACAGGATTTCCGTCCGGCGGGGGGTACCGGTTTGCGCCGACATATCCCGCGGGCTTTTAACTGGTCGCCGGGCGCATTGGGCGAGCAGGGCTACGAGGACAAGTAAAAACAAGGTCTTTTTCATGGATACTGTATTAACACAGAGATAACAGAGAATTACACAGAGAAACAGGGGATTACATACAGGAGCAAAGAACGTTGTGTCCTCCACGAAATTCGTCGTATACCTGCTTTAAAAGTCCGGCAACTTCATAATCTCCCCACCCCGCATGGCCGACTCGTGCGCCAGAATTCCGACGCTCGTCCAGTTGGCCGACTGAGCCGCGTTGGGAAACGGGTCGCGGTCGTCGCGGATGGCAGAGATAAACTCGTGTACCAGATGCGGGTGCGAGCCGCCGTGTCCGCCACCCTGCGTAAACGACAGGTGCTGCGCATCGCCGGCGTCATACACGCCTTTGGTGGTGAAGCGTTGAATTTCGGTGGGCAGCAGATGGGCGTAATCCGGTACCGCTGTGCGTTCGGGAATTTCCGGTTCAGGCTTTTTGGCAGTATGAATGACCGGATGCTCGTCCTCAATCAGTTGCCACTCGAAGGATTTCTTATCGCCATAGACCTCGAAACTCTCCCGATACTGCCGCGCTACGTCGAACAGCGACCGATAGACGTAAGCCGACAAATCGCTGTCTTTGAACTTAATATGCGCCGACTCGACCGCAAACGGCGAGTTGTGAATCATGGCCAGTTCGGGCCGGATGGTGCCGGAACCGAAGCACGAAACGTAATCGGCCTGAAGCCGCAGCAGGCCCGCCACCGGGCCAACGCAGTGGGTAGCGTAGTGCATGGGTGGCAAACCGGGCCAATAATCAGGCCAGCCGTCCATATCCTGCTGATGGCTGGCTTTCAGGAACTGCACCTTGCCCAGCTGCCCGGTTTCGTTTAGCTCCTTCACGAACAGAAACTCGCGGCTATACACCACCGTCTCCATCATCATGTACTTTTTGCCCGATTCCTGGCAGGCCCGCACAATCTCGGCGCAGTCGTCTACACTCGTTGCCATCGGCACGGTGCAGGCCACGTGCTTGCCCGCCCGGAGTGCTTTCAGCGTCTGTTCAGCATGGTTCGGAATGGGCGAGTTGATATGTACGGCATCCACCGCGGGGTCGGCCAGGAGGTCGTCGTAGTTGCTGTACCGTTTCTCGATACCGAAGGCATCGCCGATTTTGTTGAGACTCTCCACGTTGCGCTGACAAATGGCGTGCATCGTAGCATCGGGATGCCGTTGGTAGATTGGAATGAATTCGGCCCCAAATCCAAGGCCCACAATAGCGATATTCATAGTTATTTTTTTTTGTAGAGACGCAGGTATGCATCTCTACATAGACAATTTTATAAATTCTAACCCCTCTTCTGCCAACTGCTCTGGCGAGGCAAACATCTTACGAACGATGTTGGCAGCGGCTGCGAGATCGGGCGGAGTCAGGCCGAAGGCTTCGATGGCAATGGGACCGCCGAAACCAACTTCGTCAAGTGTATCGAATACCTCTCTGAAGTTGATATGGCCTTTACCAGGCGTAGAGCGGTCGTTTTCCGAAATCTGCACCTGCACCAGATACGGGGCGAGGGTACGGATAGCGTCCGCTATGTTTTTCTCTTCAATGTTGGCATGGAAGGTATCGAACGAGGCCCGGCAGTTGGGATGGTCAACCGCTTCGACGTAGCGCCGGACATCATCGGCGCAGGTGAGCAGGTAAATTTCAAAGCGGTTCAGGTATTCGATGGCCAGCGTTACGTTCTGGGTATGCGCATGTTCGGCCACCTCGCGCATACCCGCTACCGACCAGTCCCATTCCTGCTGCGTAGCGGGTTGGCCCGTGAACGTTTTGAAGCCCGAATACAACGGCCCCATCAGCATCTGCGACCCTACCGCTGCCGACGCATCGACCACCTGTTTGAGATAGGCCACAGCGGCATCACGAACGGCAGCATCGGGGCTAATCAGACTCTTATCGGGTGGGCAGATGGTACAGGTCTGTACGCCCAGGCCGAGGTCGGCGCACTGCTGACCGATACGCTGCCATTTATCAGAGTCGGCGGGATTATTGATCGGTATTTCGACAAAATCGAAGCCCGTAGTTTTCAGGAACGACAGCGTATCAGACAGGTCTTCGTCCATCGTTGTTGTCCAGGTGAACAGGTTCATTCCCAGCTTATTCATATCCAGTCTCTAAAAAGTTATCAAAACTAATGAATAGATATGACCCCAGTAGGGCTTTTGTTGATGAAAGCTGACTGTATTTTCACCAACACCACCCTAATTTAGCCTGTTAACGAGTCAATTAAAGACCACTTTAATGAAAAAGCCCGTCCGAAAAGACCTCGAACCTCTGTCTGCTTCCCTGTCGGTGATGCGATTGACAGAGCCGCACTTCGACCCAAACTGGCATTTTCACCCACACTATCAGCTATTTCTGGTTGAGGAGGGCGTGGGTACCCGGTTCATTGGCGATTCGATACGGCCATTCGGAGCGGGTGATCTGGTATTTCTGGGGCCGAATCTACCCCATCTCTGGCGGAGCGATCAGTCGTATTTCGACCGGGACAGCCAGTTGATGACGAAGGGAGTGGTGGTGTATTTTACCGAAGATTTTCTGGGCCATGACTTCCTGAACCGTCCCGAAATGGCCCTGCTTCGGCAGTTGTTTGGGCAGGCGCACCGGGGTCTGGAATGGACCGGTCCAACGCGCCAGCGCGCCAGCGCGGCTTTACAGGCGCTGAGCCACCAGCCCCCCGGACTTGGGCAGGTACTGACGTTACTAACGCTGCTCCACGACCTGACTCAGGCTACAGATTACCGCTTCCTGACCAGTCTCGGCTATACCAATCCTGTCAAAGCCCACACGGTTGATGGACCGGCGTACCGCCGGATGCAGCTTGTTCATGATTACGTACTGGATCATTTCTCCGGCGAACTCTCGCTGACGACCGTTGCCGATTTGGCGGGTATGACGCCCCCGGCTTTTTGCCGGTATTTCAAGACCCACGCCAACAAAACGTTCTCCGACTTTGTAGCAGAAATCAGAATTGGTCATGCCCGTAAGCTGCTAATGAACGATATGATGAGTATCGCGCAGATCAGCGACGAGAGCGGTTTCCGAACACTGTCCAATTTTAACCGGCAGTTCCGGCGCGTAACCGGAAAGACCCCGTCGGCCTACGCCAGAACCTACCGGCAACTCGACTGATCGAGACAAACCAGCCTAACTTACAAATCGCCTTTTACCTGATACACCAGCAGGGGTACGTCGGAGCGCAGTATCATTTTGCCCGTCAGGCTGGGGTTGAGAAGGCCGGTCAGAAAACCCCGTTCGCGGGTGGCCATCACCAGTAAGTCGACCGTATTTTCGGCCAGATAATCGTTGATACCGCCCGTTACGGTACTTGACTCCACCTGATCGACTGCCAGCGGTTCGGCCCCGTAAACGGCCTGCAACGGGGCAAAAAGATCGGCGTCATCATTGATATTGGGCTGATTTTCGGATTTCACCTGTAGCAGCCGCAGCGATGCCCCGAACGTTTGTGCCAGATCAACTACCTGTTCAAAAATATCGGCTTCGTCAAACTCCAGCGGAGTCGAGAAAACAATACGTTGAAGCGATACGTCCGGCGCAGCCTCCGCCTGATCCGATTGGTGGGATGCCGGGATAATCAGGACCGGCTGGTGGGCACTGGCGGCTACATCGGCAGCCGTACTGCCCACCAGCCGGTCGAAGAAGTTACCGATGTGGCTGCGGCCCACAATGATCAGATCGACCCGATATTCCTTTGCGGCATCCAGAATGGCTTCGTCAATACCGCCCCGGCGCAGGGCAGTGCGGCAGGCAATACCTTCGGCCTGAAGCTGCCGGCCAAGCACGATTAGCTGGTCTTCAAGAACGGGTTCAGCAGTCAGCGGCATTGCCTCGCCCATGGTCATACCCATACCAAGACCCGCTCCGCCAATGGCCGGAATGGATGGACTGGGCATGACCATGGCCGCTACATGCACCAGAATCAACTCAGCGTTGTAACGCCGGGCAAACAGTTTGGCCCAGACCATAACGGATTGCGAAACGGGAATAAAATCGACGGCTAACAGAATCGTTTTCATGGTCAGGACGAGATTTAGTTTTTGCTAAGAAGCATAGCCGACCGGCCAGCTTACCCAGTCAGTCGGTTATCATTTCGTTAAATACTATTCAGGCTGATGATAGACCAGTACCGGCACGTCTGATTTTTTGACCAGGGCCGCCGTGTGGTTGGGATACAGCAGATTATCCAGAAATCCGGCCTGCGGGTACAGTTCCATTACAATCAGATCGACGGGAGGATTATCGAGCTGGTCTTCGGTCAGGATTCTCAGTTCGGCGTCGAACGCTTCGATGAGCGAGTCGGTCTGGGCCGATACGTCGGACTGGGTGGTGCGCTGTTGCATGGCGTAGGCAATGGTACGTACCTGTGCGGGCCGGATCGCGTGGCCATCGTCGGTAGTGGGTACAACCAGCACAGGGCAAAACGCATGTTCGGCTACATCGCTGACGGCACTCCCCGCCAGCCGGTCGAAGAACGTATTGAGATCATGGCGGCCCATCACAATCAGATCGGCGGAGAACTCGGTGGCGGCAGCCAGAATTTCATCTTCTACAGATCCGATGCGCCAGCTGGTCTGCACCGAAAACCGCTCGGCCTGAAGTTGAGCGGCAAGCTGATCCAGACGCTGTCGGCTAATTTCTTCCAGTTCCTGTGAGGCTATTACACCCGCGCCTACATCGCCAATATTGGGCAGGGTGGTATCAACAACCATGGGCTGGTAAACATGGGTCAGCGTAATGGTTGCCCCGGTTTTGCGGGCGAAGAGCCGTACCCAGTCAAGGGCGGCTGTATGATTGGTCGAGAAATCGGTCGGAAAAAGTAAGTTGGTCATTGTAGTGAGTAGTTATCAGTAAACAGCTATCACCCGTGTCAGTACATTGCATTCTGCAACGCCTGGCAATATGATTACTGTTTACTGATAACTGCTAACTGCCTACTGTGTTTGCCGCTTGCTGGCGCCCGCCGTATTCATCTGCTCAACGGCAAGGAGTTGCTGCATGGTTTTTTCCATACCCCCGGTTGAGCCGTCAAGGAAAATAGTGTTGCCTCTGCCGTTCTCGGCGAAGTGCTTGATGGCTTCGGTCCAGATCGAGAACAGAATCAGCGACGCGTCCAGATCGGCGGCTGTCATTACCTTGGCCGACTCGGCCATACCTTTGGCTACCTCTTCGCGGAACAACGCTACGCCCTGCCCCCGCAGCTGGGCGGCTGTCTTTTCGGCTTCGGCAGATATTTTGATGGCGTTACCGTCGGCTTCGGCGGCTTTGGTTTTGGTAATGAGCAGGGCCTGCCCTTCGTTTTCGGCGGCTGCTTTCAAGTTCGAGGACGCCACTACCTGCGCCATAGACCGCATAATGACCTCATCGAAAGCAATGTCGTTCAGTTGCAGGTCGGTGAGGTGGTAGCCCCAGCTTTCGAGCAGCGTATCGAGCTGGGCTTTTACGTGTTCGATGATCTCGGACCGCAGCGAGAGGATTTCGGCCTGCCGCTTGGTAGCCACGAAACTACGAATCGAGCCTTCGATGGTGCGGATCAGGGCCTGCATGAACGAGGCTTCGTCGATGAACTTGAACGCTACGTTCTTGATCGTTTCTTCGGCCTGATTCAGCACCGAATACACCAGCATGGCTTTGAAATTGACGTTGGCCTGGTCGGCGGTAATGGCCTGAAACGCCAGTTCGACGGAGCGGTTCTGGATGGAAATACGCCGGTAAATCATTTCGATGAAGGGAATCTTAAAATTCAGGCCGGGTGTCAGTACGCGGGTGTATTTCCCAAAAATGGTGATAACGGCTACCGTACCCTGCTGTACGATAACGATGGATAGAAAAGCGATAAGAGCCCCCAGGGTGAGCAAAGTCAACAGAAACGACATGGTTATGATGGTTTAGGAGTGAAACTGGGTCGAAAGTAGTAATTTTGATGGTATAGCGAGAATGTATTCATCCCGAAACAGTCCATTCCTACTGGTTGATCGACCATGCCCCCCGTTGCCCCATCCAGCCCTTTTGCTTACTCCCAGGTAAGATAAAGCGTGTTTGCCTTACGCCAGTGAAACCGGTTCCGGCTCGTGCTGAACGGGCCCCGGTTGCTGTACGGCGACTAACATGAGGAGCGCGGACAGCAGCAGCGATACCGCCATGAACAGGTACGACGCGCCGAAGCCACCGGTTGTGCCGTTCAGATACCCCACAATGTACGTACCCGTAAACGACCCCAACGCACCGAAGCTGTTGATGAGGGCTACGGCCCCGCCCGCCACGTTTTTGGGCAGCACGTCGAGGATGAACGCAAAAAACGGTCCGTAAGGCGCGTACATGGCCCCGCCAGCCACCAGAAACAGGCAAAAGGACGCCCAGAAATTGCTGGCTCCGATCAGGTACGACCCATAGAACGCCACTGCGCCAATCAGCAGAAACGGCCAGATAAACGCCTTACGGTTCAGGGTTTTGTCAGAAAAATACGACGCGCTCAACATCCCGATAATGGCCATCAGGTACGGTACCGCCGAAAGCCAGCCCGTCTTCACAATCGTCATGTCGGGGGCAGCATTGAGAATGGACGGCAGCCACATAACAAACCCGTAAACGCCGATACTCCAAAGAAAATACTGCGCACAAAGCGCGATGACGACGCGCGATTTAAAAGCCGCTGCGTAGTTTTTGACCGGCTTGATGCCCCGCTGTTCTTCGGCCAGTTGCGCATCGAGCGCCTGTTTTTCGGGAGCAGACAGCCAGTGGGCGTCGGCAGGCCTGTCGTCTACGAGACGCCACCAGAAAAACGCCCACACAATGGCCGGAAGCCCTTCGATGATGAACATCCACCGCCAGCCCACAGCCTGTACCAGGTAACCCGACAGCACCGACATCCACAAAATCGTGACCGGGTTACCCAGAATCAGAAACGTATTGGCCTGTGAGCGTTCGGTACGGGTGAACCAGCGGCCCAGAAACAGCAGCATGGCGGGCATAACCGCGCTCTCCACCACGCCCAGCATGAAGCGGATACCAATCAGAACAGCCACGTTACTGACAATACCGGTAGCCATAGCTAAGCCACCCCACAGGATCAGCGACCAGAAAATGAGTTTTTTGGCACTCCGATTCTCCGCGTAAATGGCTCCTGGTACCTGAAAAAAGAAGTAGCCCAGAAAAAACAGTGCCCCCAGCAATGACGATATGGCGGGCGTGATTTTCAAATCGGTAGCCATGCCGCTGGCCGCGCCAAATCCGAAGTTGGCCCGGTCCAGATAAGCCAGGCTGTAGGTGACGAACGCCACCGGAATCAGCCGATACCAGCGGGAAGGAGCAAGTCGAGCAGTCATACGAATGGGTCGTGCAGGTGATTGGAGCGTGTTCCTGTCGAAAAGGTTCGGCTGGCATTGGCTTACTGCTGTTGTTGCCGTATGTGTACCGTTCCCTCAATATAGCGCGGTGTTTGTTGCCCTGACACTCACGCTGCCCCGACTAAGGCCCTGTTGGGTGAACAAATCGCCTGATGCTATCCACATCATCCTTTTTTCGCATGAAAAACCGTAGAATCTCCGCGCACCAATTGCGCTACGAAGCCGCCGACATCGCCTACAACCGCCCCCATGCCTATCAGCGCAGCAACGGCGAAGAAAACCGCTACCGCCTGATGCCCGACAACGTTCCGTCGTACATTGGCACATTCACTAAAGGGTTTCTGCATGACGACAACGGATTTCTGGCTGACCCAAAAGCCGACGTATACGCAGACTTCATCCGCGCCTGCGATATGGGAGACCTGGCCTCTATCAACGCCCTGAAACTGAACCCGGGTACAACGCCCTGGCTATCGCAGATTGCCATTGCAGCCGTGGCGAAGGTACGCGGCTGGGAAAGCATGGGCGCGGGTCTGACCTACGACCTCGAAGGCCCCGACGCACAGTCGCTTGCCATTCCGCCCGCCCCCATCCTCGACAGCGAAGAACTCATTGCCGAGATGGCCGAACTCTACTGGATGGCCCTCCTCCGCGACGTGCCGTTTACCAAATTCGATACCAACGCTGACGTTACTAAAGCGGTGATGGACCTCAACGGCCTGAACTGGTTCAAAAATAAGAGTAACTACGGGCTGCATCCCTACCAGGCCGCCCGCAAACGCGGGTACTTCTCGGCGAGCGAATTTGAGGCTTATGCACCCCAAAATATCTTCCGGGGTAACGTAATCGGCGACGACGCAGGGCCATTCATTTCGCAGTTTCTCTACGTCGGCACCCCATCGCTGGGTAAAAAAGGGGTTCGATTTGGGGACGATCAAGGGTTGATTGCCTACGGTGCCGCCACCATCGACCAGCGGGTGCGGATCGCCAAAAAAGTCGACTACATGACCACCTGGGAGCAGTGGCTCGACGTGCAGAACGGAGCCAACCTGCGCGAACTCGAAGAATACGAAGACCCGGACAACGACAACAATATCAACCGCGAAAAAGGCTACCGCTTCATCACCACACCGCGCGACCTTTGCAGCTACGTTCACTACGATGCCCTGCACCAGGCTTATTTCAACGCCTGTCTGATCCTGCTCGGTATTGGCGCACCCATTGATCCGGGAATGCCCTTCCGGTTGCCCGACAGCGTGGACAAGCAAACGGGTTTTGCGCAGTTTGGCGGGCCGCACATCCTCAACTTAGTGTCAGAAGTGGCCACCCGCGCCCTGAAAGCCGTTCGGTTCCAGAAGTACAACGTCCACCGCCGGGCCAGACCCGAAGTGGTGGCGGGCTGGCTACACCGCTACGCCACCGGCGATACCGCTAACCTCGACATTATGGCCAACCCAATGGCTATTTTGCAGGGTCTCCAATTCTGGCCGTTGCTGCAGGCACATAACGCCAGCCAGAACACCAACGCCGACCGTTCCGGCGATCCCTCGGCCGCTACTGACTCGTTCCTGCTGCCGATGCCCTACGTGGAAGGCTCGCCCATGCACCCGTCCTACGGTTCCGGCCACGCCACCGTAGCGGGCGCGTGCGTCACGATTTTGAAGGCGTTTTTCGATGAAGGCTACATCCTGCCGTTTGCTTACGTCCCCAACGCCAACGGCAAGAATCTGGTGGTCGATGCGTCTTCGGTCGGTAAGCTGACGGTGGAGAATGAACTGAACAAACTGGCCGCCAACATCGCCTTCGGACGCGACTGGGCCGGGGTTCACTACTGGTCCGATCAGATCGAGTCGCTGCGGCTGGGCGAGCAGATTGCGCTGGGCATCCTGGAAGAGCAGAAGCTGCAATACGGCGAAAACTTCTCCATGACCGTCCCCCTCTTCGACGGCACCAGCGTCAGAATCTAAAGCATTTCTATCCACACCTGAATATAGAAACGGCGCAGGAAGCTCTTCCTGCGCCGTTTCTACATTCAGGTGTGGATAATGTACTAAGTCATCATCTGAGATGACTCTTCCGTGTTGAGTACCCACCAAAGCCCATTGCCCGCAGATGGAAAGTGAGTTTCTTATTGCCTGTCCGAAGCCAAGCTCCATGTTGGTGTCTCCCTCCCAAACTGCGTAACCATTGAAAAGTAGGAAAACAGTCTTGTTTCTCACGGCACCGGCCGCCCGGCTAATCAATGGTCTACAACGAAGAAAAGCCAATTCAGCGAAGCTAAACCGGGTGGCCGGAGCCAGCGTCGAGATTTTGGCCCTGCCCAGCCAGGGCAAATCCGTCGATGAGATTTGGCGTACTCACAACATAGCTACGGCCACATTTTACAACTGGAGAAACAAGTACGGCGGCAGGGACACGGCACGGGCCGCCCCGCCAAGAACTCCGAAAATTGAAGGCGTTGCAGGCCGATAATGCCCGCCTGAAAAAACTGTTAGCCCATAAGAGTTTGGATTACGATATTCTCAACCATGCCTACCAGTTGCTAAAAAAGCTCTAAGCCCTACCACCCCACAAACGCTCCAGATGGTTCGTACCGTCGTTGAGCAACAGCAAGCCTCGCTTCGGCGGGTGTGCCGGGTAGCCCGAATACATTCGCTATGATAATGGTGGGACCGCCCATGCGGCCTGAACTGATCAGCGCCACGATGGTCAAATTTAGTCTCAAACACGGTATCGAAATTCGGTACACACAGCCGGGCAAACCGATGCAAAACGGTTTGGTAAAACGGCTGAACGGTACGATCCGAATGGAGTGCCTGAACTTGCGGGTCTTTCAAACCATCAGCCAGGTTCAGGAAGGGTTGGATATATGCGGGGCGGCCCGTGCCGTGGCAGCGATATAACTTTGAAAAGCCCCATTCTGCCCTGACATATCAAACCCCAGGCAGTATATACCAGAAAAGAAAACGATTCCAGCATCAACTGGTTACGCTATAAGGGGGGAGGACAATGGGTGCAATTCAAATTGTCGCTGAAGGGTCGTAGCTTGTGGTATGAACCAAGAAACTGTAGCGACCATGAGCAAAGCGGAATATCTGGCCTTAGCCGAACAGAAGTATAACGATTTGCAGGACCTCAAGAAGAAGGTCACTTTTTACGACTACGAGAAGTCGTTCGAGGAAATCTGGATGGACTTAGGCCGACAAGTACTGGAAAAAAATCTGAGTCAGGTGCCGACTGACAGACGCAAAAAAAAAGCATGAAAACGCGCTTCGGAGCTATACAAATTGCTAACAGTGAGTGTTTTAGTAAACACCTCAGTGGATTTGGCATCAGTCCGTATCTTCAGGAAAAACTCGTTTTCCTCGGCCAGTTTGAGGTCTATCAACAGGCGTCAGAATTAGCGAAAACGATGCTCGGCGTGGCGGTCGGTCCCAGTCAGATTGACCGGCTCACCAGCCATTATGGAGCGGCTATCGACGCAGATTTGGATCAGCCAATGCCAATAGAGGAGCCATTGACGGTCCCGTCCGGTGTGGTTTATGCCCAGGCTGACGGGGCCATGCTGTTGACCGACGAAGGCTACAAAGAAGCCAAACTGGGTCGCATTTTTGCGGCAACAGCTCTAAAAAAGAGCGTCGTTGACGAACGGGGTGGTCAGATCGAATCATCTGTTTTTGTGGGTCATATTGGCACCGCTACCGACTTCAAGCAAAAGGTAGCGACTCAGTTGGACCCCCACAAAGTGCTGGGCGAAAATCTGGTTTTCATCAGCGACGGTTCGCTCTGGCTTCGCCAGATGATGGAAAGTTCATACCCTGGGGCTACGCTAATTCTGGACATGTATCATGCCCTGGAGTATATCGGGGCGGCAGGAACGGCGGCTTTTGGGGTAGGGAAGCGGGCGTCTGATTGGTTTAAAGTTCAGCGTAAGTTGATGTTAGACAGTTGTTTAAATGACATCTTAGTCAACATAAAAAGTCTGTCCATTCCCTGCGTCTTGTCGGCTTCGATCTGTGCCTATCTGGAAGCGAACCGCGACCGGATGGACTATAAAGCGTATCGTAAGCGGGGCCTTCTGATTGGGTCTGGGGCTATCGAATCCGCTCACCGAACGGTGATGCAGCGCCGGTTGAAGCGGTCTGGTCAACGCTGGAGTATTCAGGGTGCGCAGCGTGTTCTAAACTTGCGCGTTTGCCTGATGAGCAACCGATGGAATTTAGTGCGTCAGCAGATTGAGCCAATCAACTACGCGATGGCCGCATAGCGACAATTTGAATTGCACCCT
>JACMPG010000283.1 GCA_014377625.1 Spirosoma sp. | reverse complement strand
TTTTCTGCCAATCGGCAAACTTATAACGTAGCCTGACAGTATGGAGGTCACCCAATTATCTGAGCCAGTTGAATTGTTTCGCTACCTGCGTACACTGGTTGATACCGCCGAAGCATCTCGTGATCGCTTCCCTAAGTTTGCCCTGGTAGAAGCCTATTGGCATATTGGGCGAATTGTTGTCGAAATTGAACAGCACGGCCAAACACGCGCTGATTATGGCATTCACTTAATAGAGTCTTTGTCACAACAACTTTCCGATACGTATGGCAAAGGGTACGGTTTGTCTAATATGTGGCGGTTTAAGCAATTTTTTTTGGCCTTTCAAATTCTCGCCACGGAAGGGCGAGAATTTGAAAGGCTGCGACAACACCTCAGAACCGAACTTTATTGGTCGCACTACCGACTATTAATGCAACTTGACGATCCACAGGAACGCGATTTTTATATTCAACGAGCCGCTGACCAACGTTGGACCGTTACGTTTATGCAACGGATGATCAAAAATCGATATTATCACAAATCAGCGTTGAACGAGCAAAATCTTTTGCCTGTTTTGCCTGACTCAACGGGGAAATCCACCCGTCGAGTTACCCTTACCCCCACCCTTTCTGTTTCCTCCAACAAAGCACGAACCCGGCTGTCTGGCATCAAAAAAATAGTATTAGAGCGATACGTTGGCTATGCCTTTGTTGCACAACGCCAATTTGTAAGCGTCGCGGGGCAGGATCGATGGGTCGAACTTGTTTTCTTTCACTACGTACTCAACCGATTTATCCTTGTTCAGCTTGGCGAACACGATCCGGCAACCACCACCCATCTTCGTTCACTGTTAGATAGTTACAGTATCAAACAGCCTCCAACTATTGACAAGCCACCTGTTGGGCTTCTGATCAATCAATCTGGAGTTGTGATGATACAGACAACGAGTCAGGAGCCCGTCTTGGCACCAGACCAGGAAGCTGTTCTTCCCCGTCATTTTTAATGGTTGTTTCGCTTCTGTTGGGGCTGGGTTCTACTGGACCAAAAATACGGGTATGAGCCAATAGGGGCAGAAACCCCCTTCGGTATTTATGAACAATTATGGTCAAAGGTGGCTTATAGTTTTTCACCTGTTTTTGACAGTAAATCGGTTCCAACATTCTCATATTTCTTAAGTAAGCGGATGAAGAAAGTATTACTATTTAGTTTCTTGATGGTCGTTAGGTGCAGCTCACTGTTATGGGCGCAGAGCCGTGACATAACTGGTACGGTGGGCACAGACGAAGGGACAGGCGGGTTTGCGGGGGCTACGGTGGTTATCAAAGGAACCGGAACCGCACTGGCAGACCGCACCACCGGCACCATAACAGACGCGAACGGGGCCTACCGGCTGACCGTGCCTGCTTCGGCCACCGCCCTGGTCTTCTCGGCGGTGGGAATGCAAACCATGGAAGAAACAATCGGCGGACGAACGATAATCAACGTCCAACTCCGAACCGACACCCGGCAGTTAGGCGAAGTTATCATTACCGCGCTTGGGGTAAAGGCAGAGCGCGATAAATTTGCCTCGTCAATTGCGACTATTGAAGGCAAAAACATCGCCAAGACCGGCGAAACGAGTCTGCTCACGGGTCTCAGTGGTAAGGTTGCCGGCGTACTCATCACCCGCAACGGGGGCGATCCCGGCGCGGGGGCCTACATCCAGATTCGGGGGCAGAACACCATCAACGGTAACGCTCAGCCCCTGTTTATTGTCGACGGAATTCCGGTCAGTAACGCCAGCGACAACCTCGGCACCGCAGCCGGGAACGGCATCGTGCAGCAGTCGCGCATCAACGACATCAACCCCGAAGACATCGAGCGGATGGACGTGCTGAAAGGCGCGTCGGCTGCGGCTTTGTGGGGAACGCGGGCCGCCAACGGCGTGATTATTATCACGACCAAAAAAGGCAAAGACTCCCAGGGAAAGGTTAACATCACGTTTAAATCAACCCTGTCTTTTGACCGGGTGAATAAAATGCCGCCCCTGCAACGAACCTACGGACAGGGTACCAACGGCCTCTACAGCCAGGGCAACCGCTCCACCTTCGGCGACCGGATTGCCGACCGGACGGGTGGCCCCGACACCTACGTCACCAGTCCCACCGCACCGGGTTACCAAGGCGTTCTCACGTTTGCCGACGGCACAAAGCGGTACGCCATTGCGCCCGGTACGGCGGCTAATCCGCACGGTGGCAAAAACTCAACCGATACCTACGACCACACCAATGACGTGTTTCAGACGGGCCGGTTCACCGACAACAGCCTGAGCATCAGCGGAGGCAACAGCCGGTCGAATTTCCTGGTCAGCTACGGTAATCTGAATCAGGACGGTGTGATCAAAGCCTACAGCAACTACCAGCGCAACACCGCCCGGATCAATGTGGCGAGCCAGTTTACCGAATGGTTCCGCGCGTCGGCGAACGTGGGCTATACCAAAACGAATTCGTCGCGGGCGCAGGAGGGCGATAACCTCGACGGGATTATGCTGAGCGGCACCCGCACCCCGCCCGATTACGATAATTCCCAGTACACGGGTACGTATGTCAACCCCGCCGGTCAGGTCTTTAACAACGCCCATGCCTCGTACCGGAACCCACTGGGGCGCGACCTGAGCACCATTTATTCTAACCCCGTCTGGAACATCAACAACAACCGCAACACCAGCGACGTGGACCGGCTGATCGGTACGGTAGAGTTGGACATTACCCCCACATCGTGGCTGACTGTTACGGGCCGCACGGGGATCGACAATTTTACGGATAATCGACTGGAACGCTTCGCCCGCACGTCGGGCAACTACCTGAACGGCTACCTGTCGAAGAACTGGATTACCGAGAAGCAGTTCAACACCGACGTGTTTGCCACTGCCAGCAGAACGTTCAGTAATGA
The DNA here is from genome assembly GCA_014377625.1 of Spirosoma sp. Lineage (GTDB taxonomy): Bacteria > Bacteroidota > Bacteroidia > Cytophagales > Spirosomataceae > Spirosoma. Next base: position 1,240 of record JACMPG010000283.1, on the reverse strand, counting down.
TTTCAGCGGGTCGCTGCTGCTGGGCGTGAACTACAACAGCCGCCGACGGGCCACGTTCTCGAGTGCGATCAGCAACCTGATTGTGCCAACGGCTCCCGACATTCTGACCAACGCGCTCAACTCGAACCTCGCGGCCAGCAATACCAACGCCCTGATTCGGACGTATGCCTACTACGCGCAGGCGGAGGTGCAGGCCTACAATCAGCTCTTTCTGACGCTGACGGGCCGGAACGAAAGCGCGTCGACGTTCGGGGCCAACACCAACCCCAGTTTCTTTTTTCCCTCGGCCGCACTGGCGTGGCAATTCAGCAAATTGCCCGGATTGGAAAGCAATTCGCTGCTCAGCTTCGGCAAACTCCGGCTGACCTGGGGGCAGGTGGGTATTCAGCCGCAGCCGTACCAGAACTTTACCACCTTCGGCCCGGCGACGTACGGCGATATTTTCACGCGGGGTTTGTCGGCAGCCAGTTCACTCTACGGCGGGGGCTACGTCCGCAGCACCACGGCGGGTAACGATCTCCTGCGCCCCGAACGCAAAACAGAATTGGAAGTGGGGGTCGATCTGCGCTTTTTCAACAACCGGTTCAGCCTGTCGGCAACGGCCTACACCAACAATACGAAGGATGTCATTTTGTCGCTGAACGTACCCAACGAGACCGGCTACACCATCCGTAACAGTAACGCGGCTGAATTGGCCAACAAAGGGCTGGAACTGGAAGCCGGTGCCGACTTGATTGTGAAGGGTGGTTTCCGGTGGAATCTGTCGGCCAACGTTTCGCTGAACCGCAGCAACGTGGTTTCACTGGCCGGGGCTTCGGTGTACATCCTGCCCGACAGCTACATGCAAAACTCGTCGTTGATTCCGGGGCAGCCGTTTGGTATTTTTTACTCGACCGATTTCCGCAAAGACGAGTCGGGCAGCTACATTTTGGATGCGAATGGGTTTCCGCAGGGCGGCACGGGCAACGAAATCATCGGCAACCCCAATCCGGCCTGGCGGGGTGGTCTGGGCAGCACGGTCTCGTACAAGGGTCTCTCACTGTATGCCCTGTTTGACCGCGTGGCCGGGAACGACTTCTTCAACGGCACACGCGGCTCGATGTACAGTTTCGGGGTTCACGGCGATCAGGGCAACACCGTGGTGGCCCCGGCGGGTGGCCTGAAGGACGTAAACGGCAATACCATTGCGGGGGGCACGGCCTTCCGGGGGCAGATCCGGGATTTTGGGGCCGGACCCGTC
>JACMPG010000282.1 GCA_014377625.1 Spirosoma sp. | reverse complement strand
GCTGCGGGCCACTCAGAAGGTATTTGCCCTTAAACTCAGCGGCCGGCCCGTTACTATCGATGTTATGCTCGATGCCCGGCTGTCGGGCGATTTTGTGGGCGACGACGTAATGCTGAACCAGATTCTGATGAACCTCATTGGCAATGCCGATAAGTTTACCGAAGCGGGCAGCATTGAGATATGGGCCCGGATCGTGGAGGAAGACGACTGCCAGTGCCTGATCGAGTTCCGGGTGAGTGACACTGGCGTAGGTATTGACGAAGACAAGCAGGAGTTGATTTTCAGAAAGTTCAGACAGATAAATCCACAGGGGCACAAATACAAAGGCACGGGACTGGGACTGGCCATCACCAAAGAATTGATTGAGTTACAGGCGGGCAGCATTCGGGTCCAAAGCCGGGTGGGGCAGGGCAGTACCTTTATTGTCCGGATTCCCTACACCCGCGCCACCGTAGCCGACGCGCCCGACACCCGGCATAAGGGCCCGTCCGCCACCGGCAAGCTGGCTATCGGGCATTTACTGGTGGTAGAAGACAATCTTATGAACCAGACGTACATCGGCAGCCTGCTTACAAAGTGGAAAATACCATTTACGCTGGCCGCAAATGGCAAACAAGCCGTTGAAGAAGCTAAAAAACAACGGTTCGATATAATTCTGATGGATATCCAGATGCCCATCATGGACGGCTACGAAGCCACTGTTGCCATTCGCAGTGCGCACAACCCAAACCAGCACGTGCCCATTATTGCGCTGACGGCCTCGGCCATGCTCAGCAATAAAAGCGTGGCTATTGAGGTAGGTATGAACGATTTTCTGACCAAACCATTTGAGCCAGCCCAACTGATGAGCATGCTGGAACGGTACGCGCCCGCCCAGCCGATGGGCCAGACCGTACCCAGTAATGGTATGACCGAATTACCCGCCGTAGCCGAGTTGACCGATGACTGTCCGCCCAGCGTACTCACTTCTGACCGATTCCGCAATGTCGAACGACTCGACCGCAAACGCCTGCGCGATCTCTATGGTACCGACGCAGCCTATGCCGCCGATATGTTCAGTACTTTCCTGAACGACGTAGTACCCGAGCTACTTCAGCTACCCACCGTTTGCCACAGTCCAGATCGCAACCAACTGACTGCACTGGCCCATAAACTGCGCCCTACGCTCGGCATGGTAGGCCTGACGCAACTGGAAACCCAGTTGCATACCCTCGAAAAAGACCTGCTCATCGACATTCATAATCCAACCGTCACGCAGCGCTGCCGGACCCTCACCGACCAGTTAACCGCCCTGCTGCCTGACCTGCAAAGCGAGTTACAGTCACTCACCGCCGGACAACCCGTATGAACCTGACCTGCATAATCGTCGATGATGAAATTATGTCGCGGCAGTCGCTGCAACATCTCTGTGACCAGTACCCCGCATTAACGGTAGGGGGAAGTTTTTCCTGTGCCAGCCAGGCCCTGGATTACATGGCCCAACACCCGGTCGATCTGATCTGGCTCGATGTGGAAATGCCCGAACAGACTGGCTTCGATCTGCTGGAGCAACTCCCGGCCATTCCGTTTGTGGTGCTTACAACCAGTAAGGTCGAGTATGCCTTCGATGCGTTCCAATATCACGTAACAGACTACATCCGCAAACCCATTACGCTACCCCGCTTCAAGGTTGCCATGGAGAAAGTGCTGGACATGGCCCGCCGGGTACATACCAATACCCAACCCAAACACCAGGAAATTTACGTCAAGTCCGACGGTCGCTACATTCGCCTGCCGTTCGATACCATCACGCATATAGAGAACATGGGTGACTATGTCAAGATTTTCACCACCTCGCAAACGCACGTGGTTCACTCAACTATGAAATCGCTCGAAGAAAAGCTGGGGCCACCATTTCTGCGGGTGCATCGGTCGTACATCGTTCACCTCGATAAAATCGTAGATATCGAAGAAAACACGCTGGTCGTGCAGGATAAGGTCATTCCGATCAGCCGGGCCAGCAAACCCGAACTGATGAACCGGCTCAATTTACTTTAAATTACCCGATAGATAAACCTTCCTCTTTTTACCCCCCTCAATTTGTGACACAATCCATCAGTACTCCGTTCGCCGGCCCGGCTCCGCCCGGCCTGTCTCCACCCGATACGGCGGGAATGGCTCCGCTTACCGCCCCCGAAATGGTTTTGGTTCGTGACGGATGGAACAAGTTTCTGGCTTATCAGGATATGCTGATCGAGCTTTTTTGTGAACGGCTGCTCCACGAAGAACCCGACCTCGTCAATCGCTTTGGCAACGCCCTCGATGAGGTGCCCCAGTATTGGATGCAGTTGCTGGAACGGGCCGTTGGGCAGCTGGTCTGTCCGCACCGGCATGCCGGTTCGACGGGTACGAACAATGCCCATACCAGTCCTGCTTTGCCAACAGTGGCGTCTCTAACGCAGCGGCTCAACGACCTCGGTATGCAGCTCCGGCACTGGCAAACGGCCCGCCGGGTGTGGCTCTGGACTATGACACGTATGCCGCACCTCGAAGCCTACGACCACGAGAACCTCGCAAAGGGACCTAACTCGGCCCTGTACCGTTTTTTTTCGCTCTACGTGATGCGGCCCGCTCTTGATCCCGGTCAACAGCAAACCGATGCTCCCCTGCCATTCGCAGAGCCGTTGTTGGATAGTCGGCAGCGGCTGCTCGATTCCGCGCGGGCGTTTGTTCGCCAGATCGCTCAGGAATTAAACTGGCACGAAGCAGACTACACCCAACGCTGGCACGAAATCAAAGACGAAATTGATCAGACCGGTACGTACACTCATACGACCGACGAGCTGACCTACGGCGCGATGCTGTCCTGGCGCAACGCCAGCAAGTGCATTGGCCGCATTTCGTGGCGGACCATGAAAGTACGCGACCGGCGGCACGTAACGGATCCCGACGCCATGTTTCAGGAGTGTGTTGAGCATTTGCGGATAGCTACCAACGGCGGGGCCATTCAGTCAGTGATGACTGTTTTCAGACCCAAAAAACCGCTCGAACGCTGGGGTCCGCGCATCTGGAACAGCCAGTACATCCGGTTTGCCGCCTACCGTCAGGCCGACGGCACTTTACTCGGCGACCCCGCTAACCTCGCCTTGTCCGACGCCCTGGTGCGGCAGGGCTGGACACCCCCGGCAAAAAAAACCGCCTTCGATGTACTGCCCCTGGCCATCGACGTGCCGGGTCAGCCCGTTAAACTATACGAGTTCGACGGGGCTGACATTCTGCGCGTACGCATCGAGCACCCCGACTATCCGGCATTTAACGACCTGGCCCTGCAATGGTGCGCCGTGCCGACCATCGCTAATTTCCGGCTCGACATTGGGGGCGTTCAATATGGCTGCGTGCCGTTTAACGGTTGGTTTATGGAAACAGAAATTGCCCGCGACCTCTGGGAATCTGATCGCTACAATCAGGCCGAAGCCATTGCCCGTAGTTTTGGCCTGGACACCTCAAAACTATCGACGCTCTGGCGCGACCGGGCCTTTCTGGAGTTGAACGTAGCCGTACTGCACTCATTTGCCAAAGCCAGAGTAACCATCATTGACCACCAGACGGCGGCCCGGCAGTTTATGACCCACGACCTGCGCGAAAAAAAGGCCGGGCGCGAGTGCCCGGCGCAGTGGTCATGGGTAGTGCCGTCGGCGGGAGGCAGCACCACGCCCGTCTGGCACCATGAGATGCGCGATTTTTACCTCAACCCCAGCCTGCATTATGCCGCCGACCGCTGGGCAGTTGTCAATGATGAATAAGCGAATTGTGAATGAGTGAATGGTTCGATTGTCAAATGCCGAATGCTGACATAAAGTCGCGTAATTTTGCCCGTTCACTCATTCACTCATTAAATTGATCCCAACTATTGGTATTCTCGGCGGGGGGCAGTTAGGGCTCATGCTGCTTCAGGCAGGCATCGACTGGAACCTGCGCGTACACGTTCTCGACCCCGATCCAGACGCACCCTGTCGCCATCTGTGTACGCAATTCACAACCGGTTCACTGACGGATTACGATACCGTGTATCAGTTTGGACAGGGCGTTGATGTCCTGACCATCGAGATTGAACGGGTAAACGTCGATGCGCTCGAGACGCTGGAGCGCGAAGGCAAGCGCGTGTATCCGCAACCGTCGGTCATTCGGATTATTCAGGACAAGCGGCTGCAAAAGCAGTTTTACCGCGACCACAACCTACCCACCGCCGACTTCGTCCTTACCGAGACCCGCGCCGACGTAGCGATGTTTGAAATTGAACGGCCCGATTTCTTTCCGGCTTTTCACAAACTCGGTCGCGATGGGTACGACGGACGGGGGGTGCAGCGCATTGATTCCGTAGTGGATGTGGGGCTGGCTTTCGACGCGCCGGGCGTACTGGAGCAGGCCGTTGATTTTGAGAAGGAACTGGCCGTTATCGTCTCGCGCAACGCCGACGGAGCCGTGCAGACGTTTCCCACCGTCGAAATGGTGTTTCACCCGAAGCTGAATATGGTGGACTATCTCTTTGCCCCCGCCGATATTTCGGACGCCATCAACCAGAAAGCGCAGGCTATTGCCCGGCGCACCGCCGAAGCGTTTGGTATTGTGGGGCTGCTGGCCGTTGAGTTGTTTCTAGACAAGTTGGGCAACGTCCTGATTAACGAAGTGGCCCCGCGCCCGCACAATAGCGGCCACCACACCATGCGGGCCAACGTAACGTCGCAGTTTGAGCAGCACTGGCGGGCCATCCTGAATTACCCCCCCGGCAACACCACGGCCTACCAGCCCGCTGCCATGGTGAACCTACTGGGCGAAGCCGGGCATACCGGCCCGGCGGTGTATGAGGGGCTGGAAACGCTATTGACTATGCCCGGCGTATTCCCGTTTTTTTACGGCAAAGCCCAAACCAAACCCTTCCGCAAAATGGGCCACGTCACGGTCATGGACCAGGACTTGGTGGCGTTGCGCGAGAAAGTAGAAATGGTTAAAGCAAGGATTAAGGTAGTGAGTTCATAAACATGAGTCATCCCGAATTTTGAGTAATGGCGAACGCTACTAATAAGGCGTTCGCCATCGCCAACCGCAATCGGTAGATCGGCACCCGCGCTTTGCGATGCCGACTGCCCGTTCGAGGCACCCACTGCTTGAGAAATAGAGGAACCCAATGAGGCCAGTTCCGTAGCACAGACAATAGGAAATCGTACACCAGGGCCACCATGCCCAGCAGCTTCAACCGGTTTTCCGCGACGGCGGCCCGGCCAAAACCACAGTCGGGGCGACTCCATGCCCATCTCGTCTTTACCAGCCCGATAAGCCTGCTCGATGCCCCATCGGTGCATATAGCTGTGAACCATC
>JACMPG010000281.1 GCA_014377625.1 Spirosoma sp. | reverse complement strand
CGACTAACGGAATCAGTTTATCAAATCGTTTTTTGTCGTACCCAGTGGCGGACCTCCATTGCCTCTCTGTTTTGAGGTCGTTAGTTGAAATTTTCATATTTAAATTTACAGAATATTCACAGTCGCAACAAGTCTAATAAACTCCGGATACTCGCTCAACTGCATTTCTACAATGAACTCATTTCCCCTTTCGTCTTTGCAAAATAGGTCATAAATCCCGCTTCGGCTGTCACGTGTCACGCCCTTGATTTCGTTTTGAATAAACGTTACCTGTTGAATAGCCACGGGCGAGTTAATGAGCGCCTGTAACGCCTTTCGCAAAAACCGGGTATCGGATTCGTTGCCAAAGGTGGCTTTGAAGCCATAATCGGAGACGAGGGAAATAAACCGCTCGTTGTCGTTGTACAAGTCCATGAGTCAAATTTACTCTAAATTAGGTACTAATGGCATTTCTAACCATAGATGCAATATTATAAAGTCGTTCTTTTTGATTTCAAGAACTCCCAAAAACTCAAATTTTGATATTTACATGTCTGTCGAATACTCAGTAAAATAAGATATTCTTCAATTCCTTTCTGTGTATGCAGTGAATTCATATTATTACGATGAATTGCAAAAGGTTTGACGGCAACTTCGGCGTTGTTGTTATTCCAAGGAATGCTATCATATTCTAAAAATGTAAATAGTTTATTTTTATATTTTCTAAATTTTTTCTGATAAAATATGGCTATTTCTGTTTGGAATTTTTCCGATAAAACTTTATCAAAAAATTGTGAAACTTCTTTTTTGTGTTTATTTAAATTTCTTTTCTTTAATCCATAAATATTTATAGTATCTGTTATATTCTTTAAAAGAAAAGCAAAATTCTGTACCAGTAATTGATATTCTAAATTAAAAGGATTCTTTATTAAATCATCATTCAAATCTCTTATAAGGTGTACTAAACACTTTTGCTGTGGGGAATCTATAGAGTCGTAGGCAGCGTAGAAATCCGAAATAAGTACTCCCTTGAAATCTCTAAGCATTTCTACTAAAAAATCAGCTTCTCTATTTTCACGAAAAAGATAAAATACACTATCAATGGTTGTAAAAACCCATACGTAACATTTTCCTTTGATATCTTTTATCTCAATTTGAGTTTCATCCACTTGCAAAAGATTACCTGCGATAATCGTTTTTTTTATATTCTCTACTGTTCCTTTATAATAATCAGCTAAAAGTCGCTTAAAACGTAATATATAAGAAGTTGCTACTTTAATGTCAAACTGGTTCTTTAATAAGTTAGAAACATTTGTCAGGCTCATATTATAAGATATGATATTATTAACACACCATACCCTTAAATTCCAACCATATTTTGGGTTTTCACTAGCATAATTATTGAAAAATACTTTCTCACAATCTCGACAACGAAATGGGGCTTGCTCGTGTAAAATTATACTTCTTTTTATGCTAGATTTCCCAAATATCAAATCAAAAGTTTTTCTATTTCTATTTCGGCCGTTTTTATAAATTTTTCGACCACCACAGTAAATGCATATTTCAGGCTTTATGGACTCAATTACTTTATTAGGATATTCTTTGCTTTTTTTAGGTTTGTTTATTATGGTTCTTTTTAAGTTTTTGTTTGTTTTTAAATATATTTTATCTCTTTGGTAGTTAAAATACGCATAACTATTAATCTCTTTAAACTCCTTCAAGACATACCCGCTATCGCCAAACTTGAAAGCACTTTGTTTTTTAATGTCGGCTACTTGACTAATAGTTCCGTCTAATTTGTTCTCATGCGAAAGGAGAATTAACCAGTTCACAATACTTGCTAATGCTTGACAATCCTCTATGTTATAGCGTATAAGTTTCTCCTTTACCGAAAATTCATTACTTACTTCCCAATACTTTCGCCAAAAAATACTTTTGTAGCCGTTGATATCAGGTTCTTTCCATTCAAACCCAAGAAAAGAAGCAATATCTTTTAAAGAGTTAGTAAATGTGGGTGGGTAAACCCGAGCCAAAAACTCGTCTAATACATTGATAGAATTTTTTAATATTTTTTCTAAAATATTTTGATATGGCGTACCTTCTACTATTTTTCGCTGCGCTTTTAGTGCAGTGATTTCATAAGTACCATAATGGTAAACTTTAAACTCTTGGAATTTTGAGATTAAATCAAAAAAATGTTGAAATATTTTATCCTCGCCATTTACCTTCCAATATGAGGATAAGATTATATCAACTCCGTTTTTAATAACACAACCAATTAAATAGTAATTTCTATTGTCAGGGGTTCCTTCAATATCTAAAAATACTTGAACTACTGCTTGGTCAAATTCTGGAAATTTTACAACGTAAGTTTTCTTCTCTCTTATAGCAAGTGCTTTTAATTCAGGCAAAAACTTCTTTTTTGAATAAAGTTTTCTTTGAGGGCTAAAAGTATAGGCAAGTTGAGTAATTGAGAATATGCCCTTTGCTTGTTTTTTTGAAATTTCTTTTGATCGTAATCCACTCAAAAGCGATAGGTCTTCTCTTTCAATAAGTTGTTTTTTGCAGTATAACTGAAATTGGCAAATTTGGCAATGAGGCTTAATCGAAGGTTTTGTGGTTTTTACACCTCCTCTCAAATCTCGTATCCCTTCTAGAATATCTTTAAAATCATTAAAAAATGGAGCAGTTTTTATCTTGGTAATCTTTAGGGAATTGTTTCTAATAAATGCTATCTCAGTTATTTCATTTTTAGTATGAGCTTTAATAACAAAAGCTTTAAAACATGCTTTTAGCTTTTCTTCTCTACTCGGATTTTCAAAAATAGTAATTTCATGGGGAGTAATTGTATTTTTACCTATTGAAAGGGCGTGAAAATGTAGATTAAATTCATCATTTTTAAAGAAACAAGATGAGATAAATTGAGGACCACTAGCAGGTTTAATCAATTGGATATCAATATTTTGGCCGAATATTAAACTGTTTTCTTGAATATACTTTCTTTGAATATCAGCTACTATTAGCGGTTCTAAATTATTAAAGACACTATTATTAGCTTCTTGCGGATAGTTCAGAAGCAAATACACCTTATGTTGACAATTTATATAAGCCTTAATTTTAGCGTCATCAATCATCTTGAGATAATTATTTGAAAAGCTAAATTCACTCAATTGAGAGCTGCCATAGTTGAGATGCAGAACAACATACAATTCAACTAAACGAAGTTTATTTTTTAACCGAGCCTTGTCAAACCTTGACTGTCGGGGCGTTACCCCTGTCGCCAAAACGCTGCCCTGCAAACTGAACTTGTCCAGCCTGGGCGTTCGGATTGTCAGCCGCAACCCGCCGAACGAGCAAAAACCTGACCGCTGGGATGCGCTGCCTGTCGCCGGGAAGCTGCCTTGCGAGCATTTAATGGACACGGCACCCAACAAGTTATTGTACGCAACTTCGCTTAATATCAAATACTTGATAATCAGACAATTAATATTAAGTATACCACTTTGTTAGTTTATTTCTACACCGATAACCCCTCATAGCAATTGATAGTACAAGAGTAGTTTTCTGAAACGGACTATGCAACATGAGGACCCGTAAAATCACCCTGACTGATACTGACTTTATCAAACGGTAGTAAAATGCGGGGTGTAACACGATTACAGTCAGTAAAGTGGAGAACTGACTACAGAAAGTAAGCTCAACAAGGGTATTGCCCTGCTTATGCTTTGCTGGCAGACCAGCCTGGATTCGGCTCTGGCGGATGGTAGTTGTGTTCGTTCCGTAGGTTTCGCGCTACTTCCATTTGCCCGCTTTTTCCGCCCGTCCCTACTCGTTAAGCCTTATCTTTGCCGCATAGTACACTTTTTTAGGAACCAACAACGTGGCATTAATCAAGTCTATTTCCGGGATTCGCGGAACCATTGGTGGGCACGTCGGCGAGGGGCTGACTCCGCTGGACGTAGTAAAATTCACGGCGGCATTTGGCTATTGGCTCCGGCAGCGCAACCCGGATCGGAATACGGTCGTGATTGGGCGCGACGGGCGGCTGTCGGGCGAGATGGTTTCGCGGCTGGTGGTGGGTACGTTGCAGGGCCTGGGACTCAACGTGCTGGATTTGGGCTTGTCGACCACGCCGACGGTCGAGATGGCTGTAACGGGCGAGGCCGCAGCGGGGGGTATTATCCTGACCGCCAGCCATAACCCCATTCAATGGAACGCGCTCAAGCTGCTCAACGAAGCCGGTGAGTTTATTTCGGGGCAGGATGGCAATGAGGTGCTGGCTCTGGCCGAGTCTGGTGCTGTTGAATTTGCCGAAGTCCGTAAACTGGGTACCTACCGCCAGGATTCTGCCAGCGACGGTACGTGGCTGCAAAAACACATCGATCTGATTCTGGCCCTGCCCCTCGTGGACCGCGATGCCATTGCCGCCCGTAAGTTCCGGGTTGTGGTCGATGCCGTCAACTCGACCGGCGGGCTGGCCGTACCGATGCTGCTAAACGCCCTCGGCGTAGAGCAAATTACCAAACTCCACTGCGAACCCACCGGTGTGTTTGCCCACAATCCGGAACCACTACCCGAAAACCTGCGCGACATTATCAAGGAAATGGAAAAAGAGCAGGCCGATCTTGGCATCGTGGTCGATCCTGACGTGGACCGGCTGGCCCTGATATGCGAAGACGGTACGCCCTTCGGCGAAGAATATACGCTGGTGGCCGTGGCCGATTACGTGCTGAAGCATAATCCCGGCAATACCGTCTCGAACCTGTCCAGCACGGTAGCCCTGCGCGAGATAACCCAGAAATACGGCGGGCAGCATTTCGCATCTGCCGTGGGCGAGGTGAACGTAGTCGAGATGATGCGGGCCAAAGACGCCGTGATCGGGGGCGAAGGCAACGGGGGCGTCATCTATCCTGACCTGCACTACGGGCGCGATGCGCTGGTGGGTATCGCCCTGTTCCTGAGCCATCTGGCACGCTTCGGCAAGTCGGCCTCTATGCTGCGCCGGACGTATCCAAACTACTACATCTCGAAGAACAAGATCGAACTGACGCCCGATATCGATGTAGATCAGGTATTGGCGCAGATTCAGGCCCGCTACGCCAAAAACCCCATTAATGCCGTTGACGGGGTCAAGATCGAGTTTGGTAACGAGTGGGTTCACCTGCGCAAATCAAATACCGAACCCATCATCCGCATTTATTCCGAATCCGACACGCTGGCCACCGCCGATCACCTCGCCAATAAAATCATCGGCGACATTCGCGAGGTCGTTTCGGGGAAGTAACGCATTGCTTCATCCGTAATAGAAAAGGGAGTCAGACACATGTCTGACTCCCTTTTCTATTGCTTAGGTGCGATTACAATGATATACCTCCTCAACGGGACGTTCGACAATACAGCCCCGTAACTGGTAGCTGTTTAAAAGTAAAGTCGCCGATCAATTTCCAGCCAGTGGCCCGGGGGTAAGTTGATAGTCGGCCCTGACCATCAATCAGGCACTGAACGTCTACGGTTTCAGCCGTTTGCTCAATCGACGGAACGGAATGTTGCTGCGGAAAACTATTTTTCGACAAAATCGTACAAACTGCCAAGACAATGAAAACCCACCTGTTTTTACGCTCCTGCCGCAACTGCTGGCTGCTGCCGCTGTTGCTGACCAGTTGCATGACAACCCATGTCATGACCGAACCCGATAGCGATACGCCGGACAACGTCAGCTACGCCGATACGACCCTGACCGCGTATTTCTGGGGGTTGAAGCAACCCGTCGATCTGGTCCCCCCCTGCGATCCGCGCTTCAACCACCTCAACGGCGTAACCGTACGTTCGACCTTTGGCCATTACCTGCTGCTGACGCTGACGCTCGGCATTGTTCATAAACAGCGCGTTCAGTGGGCCTGCGCACCGTATGTGCCGATCCCCGAACCCATCGGGCAGCTCAACAATCGATAGTCCCCTATCCATTCTTTCTTTTACTCCTCTTCCTCCTTCCTGCCATGAGCCTTCCCAACGGGATTCGGTCGCTGACCATTTCGGAGCTGACCAACAAACACCAGACGTTCACCCAGCCGCTCACGCCCGGCGCGTCGTTCAAGCTGACCATACCCGCCGGACTACCCAACGGGCAGGCGGCTTACCGCCAGACAACAGCCAATTTCCAGTGGCTGATCCAGCACGCCCAGACCAACGGCCTTCGGTTACGGGCCATCGGCAAAAACTGGTCGTTTACCAAAGTAGCCGTAACCAACGGTGGCATGGTCGATACTGACGCGCTGATGCAAACCTTTACGCTGCTCGATACGATGGTTGCACCCGACTGGCTGAACGCCGGAAACCGGGCCGACAACCTCTTTTTTACCGAGTGCGGCACCACCATCCACATCCTGGAGCAATTGCTCGAAGCACGGGGAAAGTCCATTCTGGCGTCGGGTGGTAGTAACGGGCAGACCATTGCGGGGGCTACCTCTACCGGTACGCACGGCGCGGCTTTTGACTTCGGGGCCGTACACGACAGCATTCGTGGGCTGCACATCGTTTGTGGTCCCGACCGGCATGTCTGGCTCGAACGGGCGTCGCAGCCGGTGGCGTCAACGGCATTTACTAATTGGCTGGGCGTAACCGAGGTACTGCGCGACGACGCGCTCTTCAACGCGGCTGTGGTCAGCTTTGGCTCCTTCGGGTTCATTCACGGCATTCTGCTGGAAGTTGCCGACCTGTTCTGGCTCAAATCGTACCGGTCGCTCAGTATGCGCTACACGGCGGGCATCCGTCAGGCCATGACCCACTGCGATTTCTCGACCATCGACGACGGACAGGAAGACGAACAAAAACTGAACCTGCCTCCCGAAACGTCCGATGCTTCGCGGTATCACTTTCAGATCATCATCAACCCACACCAGTTCGATCTGACCGGGGCCGACCAGCAACGGGGCGTGTATGTGCGTATGCTCGACAAGCACCGTACCCGCCCGCCCGGCAACAAACCCGAGGCACCAGCCGGATTTACCTACGGCGACGATACACTGGGCGTGATTCAGAAACTGCTGGACAACCTGCCAGCCGGTGCGCTGATTCCGCCCCTTGTCAATTTCCTGTATCCGCAGGCGCTCGACAAAGAAACGGGCTGGGTGGGGACGCTAAAAGATTTTTTTGGCAGCACCAACGTACGGGGTAAAGCGTCGAGTGCCGCCATTGGGGTCGATGCTCAGGACAGTCCGCAGCTACTGGCCGAGATTATGGCCCTGAACAAACAGAAGGCTTTTCCGGGTCTGTTAGGGTTACGCTGGGTGAAACGGACGCCGGCAACACTGGGCTTTACGCGCTTTCCAATTACGTGCGTACTGGAACTGGACGGGGTCGATTCGGACCGGACGAACGAATTTTTAACTAAAGTCTGGAACCGGCTCGACCAGCTTGGCATGACCTACACAATGCACTGGGGGAAGGTCAATTTTGGCCTTACGCCCGACCGGCTGCGCCGAATGTATGGCCCCGACCGCGTGGATGCGTGGCGAATAGCCCGGCAGCAACTCCTCGACGCCCCCACCCGCGCCGTTTTCACGAACGGGTTCATGGAACACCTTGAACTGGACAAAACGGTTGTTCCTCTTGTCCCACCCCCGACCAACACGCCCATTATTGCCAGCCCGTAGTCATACAGGCACAAGATGGTATTTTCAAACTCAATTAATCCACCAAAAACGAATCAATAATGGAACAGGCATTGAAATTTATGCAGGATAAACATCCTGACATCCTCGAAAAAGAGCCGCCGTACGTGGCCGTTCGGTTTTCGCCCGAATTTAAGCTGGATTACAACGACGATGGCATCCGGCAATTGAGCGAACGGCAGTTTACCCCCATCAAACGGCTGACAACAAAATTTCCGGGTCTACGCATGACACGGCTCTACCAGGCTCTATCACCCGACAAACTAAGCGACCTCATAAAGCGGGCTCAGGCCACCGACGACACCTACAAACCCGGCCCGTTTTTCAGCTACTTCAAAATTGAACACGACGACCCAGCGCAGTTGTTTGCCATTGCCAAAGACATGCAGCGTTGGCGGGAGGTAGAGCAGGCGCAGGTTTACATACCCGCCCCCGATCCGCTCGTGGATTCGACCGACGATGTACGGGCTGTAAACCAAACCTACCTCAACGCAGCCCCGGTCGGTATCGATGCCCGCTATGCCTGGACCTTCCCCGGTGGCGACGGGCAGGGGCAAGCCCTCGTTGATCTGGAGCGCGGCTGGACAGTTGACCACGAAGACCTGAACGCTCATGGTATCACCCTGTTACACGGCACTATCCGCGACGGAAGCCGCGCCCACGGCACATCGGTTTTTGGCGAAATCTGCGCCGTCGATAACGCGCTTGGCTGTGTGGGTATTACGCCCAATCTGGCCAGCGTTCGGGCAACGTCTTACTTTGGCAACACCATTCAGGATGCCCTGCTGGCGGCTGTATCGGCAATGGCATTCGGCGATGTATTGTTGCTCGAAGTGCAGGTGGCAGTACCTGGTACAGCCAATATTTTGGGTCCCTGTGAAGTATTGGATGCCGTTTATGAGGCCATTCGTCTGGCTACTGCGCTGGGGATCATTGTGGTCGAAGCGGGTGGCAATGGTACTAACAATGGGCAGACTCCCCCCCTGGCGATGGATACGTATGTAACGCCCGGTGGCGATGCCATTTTTAACCCCGCCGGAGCTGGTTTTCGGGATTCAGGGGCTATCATCGTCAGCGCGGCCACGTCGGCGGCTCCGCACACGCGCATGGTATGGGCTCCCCACGGCCAGCGCATCGACAACTACGCATGGGGACAGAATATCAATACGCTTGACTCAAACGACGGGGGCAGTACGAATCTGTACACCAATAGTTTCGGGGGTACGTCGGGCGCGTCGCCAATGGTAACGGGCGCGGCTTTGGCTATCAACGGCATTGCTCAGGCCAGTCTGGGCTTTCGGTTTGGCCCTAAACAGATGCGGGCCCTATTGCGCAACCCCGCCACCGGCACACCCCCATCGGCCGCCGAAACCACGCAGATCAGCGTGATGCCCAACCTGCGGCTCATTATCGACAACCTGCTCGATGTAACGCCTGACCTGTATATCCGCGATTTTGTGGGCGATACCGGGTTGCCGCACACCGGTGCCATTTCATCCAGCCCCGACATTATTGTGCGGCCTACTGCCGTAGTCAATCCACAGGGGGCTTTTGGCGAAGGCAGCGGTACCGAAAATAGCAATACACTGGGCAGCAGCGTGGTGGCCGCCACCGACCACTTTGTGTACGTTCGGATGCGCAATCAGGGCGGCTCGGCGGCTACCGATGTCAACGCAACCGTTTTCTGGTCGCCACCGGCGTCATTGGTCACGCCCGACCTCTGGACAGAGGTGGGAACTACCACGCTGGCTACGGTACCCAACGGCAACCAGCTTACCGTGTCGGATGCCATTACGTGGCCTGCGGCCAGCGTACCGGCACCGGGTCATTATTGTTTTGTGGGGCTGATCGGCAACGCGCTCGATCCTGCGCCGTCGCCCGCCGATTTCGGCGACTGGGCTAACTTTCAGCGGTTTATCCGTGACAACAACAACGTTACATGGCGCAACTTCAACGTAATCGACGCCGAACCAGACCCCAGCGCAGCCGTTGATGGGTTTGTAGCCCTGCCCTTCCTGCTGGTGGGCGCACCCGACAAACCGCGGGTTTTCGATATTGTTATAGATGGCAAACTGCCGGAGGGAGCGCGACTACTGTTCCAGATGCCGCTCGGTCTGTTCAAACAGGCCCGTCAATACTTGCCCAAAGCTGACTTTCTGGATCAGGATGAAGTCCGTGCATCGTTGCATCCATTCCGTCAAACTATGCTCAAAGGCATGAAACTACCGGCCAAATACCGGGGCAAGTGCCAGTTACTGCTGCACATTCCAAAGCCCCTGCGCAAACAAACGTTCCAGGTAATGCTGCGGCAGTACCACCGGGGCCAGCAGGTGGGCGGGCTTACGTGGCAAACCGGTGCGCGGAAAGCGTAATACACTGGTTATCAACAACAAAAAGCCACTCAGTACGTGATACCGGGTGGCTTTTTGTTATTCAATAATTCAGTTTATTCCCACTCAATCGTAGCGGGGGGCTTGGACGAAATATCGTACACAACGCGGTTCACGCCCTTGACGCGGTTAATGATTTCGTTGGAGATGTTGGCCAGAAATTCATACGGCAGGTGCGACCAGTCGGCGGTCATGCCGTCCACGCTTGTTACGGCCCGTAAGGCTACCACCCGCTCATAGGTACGCTCATCGCCCATGACGCCTACCGATTGCACGGGCAGCAACATGGCGCCGGCCTGCCAGACCTTGTCGTACAGACCGTCGCGTTTTAGTCCGTCGATGAACAGGGCATCGACCTCCTGCAAAATCTGCACTTTTTCGGGCGTTACGTCCCCCAGAATGCGAATGGCCAGGCCGGGTCCGGGAAACGGGTGCCGCCCCAGAATGGCTTCGGGCAAACCGAGTGTCCGGCCTACCACACGTACTTCGTCTTTAAACAGCGTATTGAGCGGCTCCACGACTTTCAGTTTCATAAAGTCGGGCAGGCCACCTACGTTGTGGTGCGACTTGATGGTTGCCGACGGCCCCTTAACTGATACCGACTCAATCACGTCGGGGTAGATGGTTCCCTGCCCCAGCCACGACACACCTTCAATCAGGTGCGCTTCGTGATCGAACACGTCGATAAACGTTTTGCCGATGGCTTTGCGCTTGGCTTCGGGATCGGTCAGACCCACCAGCGCGGTATAGAACTGCTCTTTGGCATCCACACCTTTCACGTTCAGACCCAGCGTTTTGTACGAGTCCAGCACCCCCGAAAACTCGTCTTTCCGCAGGACACCGTTATCTACGAAAATACAGTACAGGTTCTTGCCGATAGCCTGATGGATGAGCATAGCCGCCACCGACGAATCAACCCCGCCCGACAATCCCAGCACCACTTTATCGTCGCCGATTTTTTCGCGCAGGTCCGCTACGGTCGTTTCCACGAACAGGTCGGCGGTCCAGTCCTGAGCGCAGCCGCAGATGCCCACCACAAAGTTTTGCAGCAACGTTTTTCCCTGAAGCGAGTGCGTTACTTCGGGGTGAAACTGAATACCGTAGGTCGGCTCGCCGTCGATTTCAAATGCAGCCACCCGTACCGTATCGGTGGAGGCAATGATCTGAAAATTATCAGGTACGCTCGTGATGGTATCAGCATGCGACATCCAGACCTGCGAATGCGGATTAATACCGGTCATGAGCGGACTGGCCTCGTTAACCGTACCGAGCTTGGCACGTCCGTACTCGCGGATGGCGGATGCCTGTACCTCGCCCCCACCGGTGTGGGCCAGCAGCTGAGCACCGTAGCAAACACCGAGAATGGGTAGTTTACCACGAAGGTTTGTCAGATCGACGCGGGGCGAGTCGGCGTCACGCACCGAGGCCGGACTACCCGACAGGATAACACCTTTAACGTCGGGGCCGATGGGCGGGATATTGTTGTAGGGATGGATTTCGCAGTAAACGTTCAGTTCACGCACCCGGCGAGCAATGAGTTGGGTGTATTGTGAACCAAAATCCAGAATCAGAATCTGTTCGGTGGCCATGGTTGGTCTCTAAAACACAAAAGTAGGGCATTTTTCGACACGCAACGCGCAAACGACTCCACTCCTCCGTTCTGCCGCTCCCGTGGCCAGCCTTTTACCGAACCACCAGAAGCCGCCCCTGTATCCCGCCCAACCGATGCAGCACGGTAAGTACGTAAGTGCCTGTGGGCAGATTTGAAACCGAAATAGGCAGGTATCTGGCCCCGGCAGGTACGCGCTCGGTCCGGTGCACGATGGGCGTCCCTATCTGGCTGGCAATGAGCAGTGTCACGGTATCGCCCGTCCATTCGGGAGGCAGCTCTACACCGGCCTGATCGATGGCGGGATTTGGGACGATGATGGCCAGCCCGGGAGCAGCCAGACTAACGGCTTCAATAACAGGCAGTTCTTCATTAACTGAAAGAATCAGGCGCATTGACGCCGTAGCAACGGGCGAATACGCCGACTCAGACAATGAATTGAATGACCGGACTCGGTACTGATAGATGGCGCCAACGCGGAGCAGGGCCGCTTTATCGCCCAGCCGCTGATCGGTAAACGTGGTCGTCGTGCCGGGCAGCGTGGCAATGGGCCTGAACTGTCCGGTCGAGTCGGCTCGTTCAATAATCCACTGATCAACGGCAGTACCGGTTGCGTTCCAGGCCAGCCGGATAGCCACCGTATCAACAGGAATGGCCCGCAGCGACGGCGTTGGCAGCAACGGCATAATGGATGTCTGATAGAATGTCAGCGCCCGCATACCCCGTTGATTTTTGATGGTTGGCCCGGCGTAAAACCCAAGTTCATTGTCGCGGTAGGAAGACGGCAGGTACGTCAGCGTTTGGGCGTTGCTGGCTTTGGTCAGCGTCAGTACCAGCCGGTTGCCGCTTTCCCGCACAGACCGAACAATACCAGCCTCGCCCAACGGATAGTCGGTGTACAGAAAATTAGCCATCGACTGTACGTACCTGGCCTTGCTGGCGGGATTGGTGAGGGTCGTATCGGCAGGCCAGCGCATAACCTGACCGGGATCGAATTCCAGCGTGATCTCGGTCTGATCGGACGTGCTGTAGAATATTTTCTGGATGTTGGGCGAAGCCACGTTACTGTTGTCGATAGCTCCGTAGAAATCACGGGCCACGAGTCGGAACAGCTCGGCCCCGAACTGCCGGTAGCCCGCTTCGGAATAGTGCAGGCCCTGGTAGGCAGGCAGACCCACCGTAGCAATCGGTACGTTATCACCAAAAATAGTCTTACTCCTACGCTGGTAGTCGCGCAGACTACCAGCCGTAATTTTATCGTTGGTCAGCAAATTGATTTGCGTATGATACACCTTTTTCAGGCCGGGATAATCCCGTTTCCAGTTGGCGTACAGCTGGGGGTAAATACGTTCGTAATCGGCGGGGTTATTGGCGGCCTCGGCCTCGCCCTGCCGCCAGATCATGGCCCGCACCCTCCCCGCTACGCCCGCTTTGGTGGCGCGATACAGCAACCGTCCGTATAGCGTATTCAGGCTGGCCGGATTGGTAGCTTCACGGATAGCGTGCTGGCTGATGGAAGTCGACCCGGCAGCCCCGTTCATAATGGCAGTAGGTATGCCGTACTGCTCCAGAATGAGCCGTTGCAGGGCTACGTTCCATTCTGCATTCAGCCCTTCAGTCGTGTTGGTCAGACACCAGGCCGTATCGGCAGGATTGTACGGTACGTCGCCGTTGTTGACGCCAAAACTGCGATAAAACGGACTCTGCACATATTCGTCGAATCGACCCACTGCGTTCGACTGCCCATGAACCAGGAATACGTCGCCACTAACGATGCTGTCGCGCCGGGCCACCCGTACCGAGTCGCCGGTGGCATTGTGCAGAAAAAGATCAAAGCTGTACTGGTGCGCTTCGGCTTTGATGATTGGGTTAAATACAAAACGACCCGTGGCAGGGTCGGTTTTGGTGCGTACGTATTGATGGAGTGCCTGATCGCGCCGGACCACCAGCGAAAGTAGCCGTACACCATCGGCCAATACGCGCCCGGCAATGGGTACAACGGCCTGACTGAGCGAATCGCGGGGGAAGAGTTGCAACCGGGCGGGCCATTTTTCGAGCCTGACGGTCTGAGCATGACCGACCAGTGAACCAAAAAAAAGCAGGGCTATCCAGGTGACTTTCACGGGGTGCGAACGTGGTAGGGCACAAAAATAAAAAGATGTAGCTACACTATTACGCTGAGGGCTAAACTATTTCGATGTATAATCATACCCAGTTACGATTATTCCCGGTTTATTTACATCCATAATTCTGAAGTCAGCCTGGTCAGGAATTTTGTCCCGGCCAACCCAGCGTTTCTCACTTATAAAGCAGGTACTTTTTTCGCATCTGTTTATAGGCACGGAGCGCGGGTTCCCAGCCTTTACGGATGACCTGGGGCGACACACCTGCTACCATCTGTAGCCGAAGCTGATCGGTACCCGCCAGCCGGTCTATACTGCTTTTGGGCAAAAAGAATTTTGACTTGTCAGACGCACGGCTGTAAAAATCGAATAAGTAGCTGAGCATCATCGAATCGTGCGAAATGGGTATCTGTGAGAGGTCCAGCCCGTAGCACAGTTTCCCTTCCTGAGGTGGGTTCACAGCACCAGGTTTGTCTTCGGGCGTGAAGGTATAGGCGCCGTATTTCGTATCCGGTGCCCCAATGACCTGAAACTGCTTGTCGGTACCGCGCCCCACACTCACGACCGTACCTTCAAAGAAACAAAGCGAGGGGTAAAGCAGAACGGCCTGCTGATTGGGCAGGTTGGGCGAGGGCCGAATGGGCAGAATATAGGGCGTCTGATGCGTGTAGTTTTTAACCGGCACGACCGTGAGCGGAGCTTTTTTGCCGGGTCCGAGCCAGCTTTCGCCGTTAATCATCCCGGCCAGTTCGCCCACGGTCAGCCCATGTACCACCGGAATGGGATTCATGCCCACAAATGACTTGAATTTAGGGTCCAGCACCGGGCCGTCGATGTAGTGGCCGTTAGGATTAGGCCGGTCCAGAATAATGAGCGGCTTGTTGGCATCAGCGCAGGCTTCCATGACGTAATTCATGGTACTGATATAGGTATAAAACCGCGTACCAACGTCCTGAATATCAAAAATCAGCACGTCGAGCGAGTCCATTTGCCCGGGTGAAGGCTTGCGATTTTTACCGTAGAGCGACGCAATCATCACACCGGTGCGGGTATCGCGGCTGTTGGCAATGGTCTCCCCATCGGTAGCTTCACCCCGAAAGCCGTGTTCGGGCGCGAAGATGGTTTTGACAGTAATACCAAGCGAGAGCAGACTGTCGACCAGGTGCGTTTTGCCGATGGTAGACGTATGATTCACGACCAGGCCAACGCGCTTACCCGTCAACACAGGCAGGTAAAGGTTGGTCTGTTCAGCACCCGTCTGGATTGACCGGGCTTCACTTGTGCGACTCTGACTGACAGAGGTTACTTTTTGGGCGGGCTGGCCAGTACAGCTTACGACGATGAACAAACAGGCAGCAAGTTTAAGCAGATGAATCATGGTAAGTCCAGAACTGAGTGAAGGCATATTGAGCCAATAGGGTCGTGCAAAACTCTTACTTTTACGAAGCAGAACCAAACCCATCTACATCTTGTAGGCAGGGGTTTGTTATGTGGAAACTGCTCTAACAAACTGACCAATCATTTTGAACGTCCCCGTTTTTTTGGCCCGCAAAGTACGCAACGCACCTGCCGGGTCATTTTCTGCTACCGTTACCCGCGTTGGCATTGCCAGTATTGCGCTGGGACTGGCTATTCTGATCATTGCTTTCGCGGTGCTGTTCGGGTATAAGCGGACTATCCAGCAGAAAATTTTTCTCTTTGGTGCGCACCTTCAAATCAGCAAGTTCACCAACAATTATTCCTACGAAGAATCACCAATCCCGCTCAATACGCCTATTTACCACGCGGGTACACAGATTCCAGGAGTACAGCACGTGCAGGCCGTTGCGCTGAAAGCAGGTATTCTGAAAGCCAAAAACGATTTATCGGGCGTGGTGCTGAAAGGCGTGGGCCGCGACTATAGCTGGAACCTGCTGCGCGAATCGCTTGTGGCGGGTACGGTGCCGGAGGTAGGAGCCGACACGGGCAACGGAAGTACACAAATCCTGATCAGTCAGTACATGGCCAGCCAACTGCAACTGAAAGTGGGTGATGATGTACCGATGTATTTTCTCAGTAACCCGCCCCGCGCCCGCAAAATGACCGTCGTGGGCATCTATGATACGGGTCTGGAGGAAGTGGACAAGACCATTGCCCTCGGCGATATCCGGCTCGTGCAGCGGCTCAACAACTGGGGTCCCGACTCGGTGGGCAGCTACGAAATTTTCGTGACCGACTTCGACCGGCTCGAAGAAGCCCGCAGCAACCTGCTTGACCGGATGCCGCCCGATCTGCGCATCACCCGCGTTACGGACAGCTACCGCCCGCTCTTCGACTGGATGATCCTGCTGGACCGCAACATGGTCATTCTGCTGGCCCTGGTTACGTTCGTAGCGTCGTTCAACATGATTTCGGTGCTGCTGGTGCTGATGATGGAACGGACGCCCATGATTGGACTGCTCAAAGCCCTCGGTGGGGCCGATCCGCTCATCCGGCGCATGTTTCTGTACGTGGGGCTAAACATGGTGGGCTGGGGCTTACTCATCGGCAACGTGGTGGGGCTGGGTTTCTGCTGGCTCCAATACCGCTACGAACTGATCCCGCTCGACCCAAAAAACTATTTCGTCACCCACGTGCCCATTGCCTGGGACTGGCCTACCATTCTGGCCCTGAACGGCGCGGCCATCGTACTGATTTCGCTGGTCCTCTGGATACCCACGCTCACCATCACCCGCATCGAACCGGTAAAAGCACTGGCGTTTAAGAAGTGAAAACAGTTTGAACCAGGATGTCTGAACCAGGATTTTATCAGGATTTCAACGATTGACAGGACCATCCGGCGTCAGCAAATCCTGTCAATCCTATAAATCTTATAAAAATCCTGGTTCAGACATCCTGGTTCAAACCTCTCTCCTATTCCACCGCCTTTACCATATAGCCTTGTTTACGGAGTAGATTCACCACGCCTTTGTCGGAAACGAGGTGGCCCGCGCCGAAGGCAAAGAAGGTTGGTTTCTGGCTGGCGGCTTTTTCGATGACCGGTATCCAGTTGGCATTGCGTTTGTTCAGCAGGTTGTCTATGTTTTTGTTGAATGCAACGGGATCGCTGTTACTGAACTTGCTGGTCTTCATCTGCTGCAATAGTTTGGCCAGGTCATGTGCTTTGTAAGCGGCCAGTAAGGCATCGAACTCTTTACTGGCTTCGTCGGGTTTGCGGGCCATATCGACCAGTCCCTTCAGTTGCTCTTCCATCGGGGTCGAATCCAGTGCGGCCAGTTGCGCGTCGAGGGATTCCAGACCAAGTACTTCTTTTTTCTCCTTTCCGGCCATCTGCGCGAAGGTCATATCGTAGGATGCAGGCTGGCAGTTGAGTAGGCTCGAGTACATCATCGACATCAGGCCAATGGGTTTCATCCGGGCCATAGGGGTCAGGTTCATCTTCAGACGTTCCTTAAAGTACGTTTCCAGTATAGTGTAGTCCTCTGCCGATAAATAATCTTTTACGCTCTTGCCATCGGGCAGCATCATGGCTTTCATCATACCCTGCATCAGCGTGGGATCATCGAGGTCGAGTTCGAGATACACCTGCTCCGACTCACCTATTGCTTTTTTGATCGCATTGGTAATGGTCAGGTCGGTAGGACAAACGAGGTGAAACGTACCGTACAGATACGACGGTTGTTTCAGCCCATTGCCCGACACTTCGTAGAGTAGGGCATTATCCTGGGCATGGGCGGTTCCAAAGAACGTTCCGGCAGTCAGGAGAGTGGCAAGCAGTTGTTTTTTCATTTTAAATTATTGGTTTATGGTTATTCATTTACTTAGTAACCTACACATCTGTTTCGGTCCAGGCCAGAATGGCCGACGGGAGTACCAGTACAAGGGTCATTACAGACCAGACCAGCAAGTTACCCGTCGGAACTATCCATCTAAAATCGTGGGCCAGCGTCAGATAGATCACAAACAACAGAGCCAGTGTACTTAAGCCCATATAAGCGAACCGATACGCCTGATTTCGGATTTGTATCTGTCGTTCATCTACCTGCTCGTCGGGTGCATTGCCAAACTGCCATAGCCCCGTTTTATAGTACAGATAGGCAGATGAAGCTATGACACCCAGCAACGCCAGTACGTTCGTCAGATCAGACGACATATCAAAGATGCACGCCAGAAGCAGGAAAACCGGGTAGCAGCCCAGTTGGGCCACCACTGCAATGCGCCGGTGAAGGAGGGGAATGGTTCGGATCATGATTGTTTATTTTTAAGGTTGGCTAATTCTTCACTTAACAGGCGCATCGGTTGCCGTGAAAAGACCAGTTCGACGGGCAGGCCGAACACCACGCTCAGGTCCATAGCCAGGTCGAGACTGGGGTTATACTCGCCCCGCTCCAGATAGCCAATGGTCTGAAAATTGACGCCAACCTTGTCGGCCAGGTCTTTTCGCGAGAGGCCCCGCTCTTCGCGCAGCACCGCAATCCGGTTGTAGATTTTCTCGCCTTTCATCGATTCGTAATTTCATTGCAAACTTACATCACATTGTTGTAAATATACAACAATGTGATGTAAAAAATTTTTCAACATAAAATCGGCTCATCGAAGACAGTCATTTGGAGACTACCGTCAATGAGCCGACTGGAGAGAAGCAGCTTCTTAGAAAATAAATTTCGTACTCAAAAACTCCGATTTGTGTTCGCCGACGATTTCGTTGAAAATGGCTTTGTTCTCTGCTGTGTCTTTGGTGGCCACTGCCGAACGGATGGAGAAAGAGCGCAACGCGTCCTCAACAGAAAGCGTACCTTCGGCAGAGTCTTTGCGACCCGTGAACGGAAACGTATCCGGCCCGCGCTGACACTGCGCATTGATATTGACCCGACTCACGAGGTTGACCAGCGGGTCGATGAGGTCGGCGATTTTGGTGGTATCGGTGCCGAAAATACTCGCCTGCATTCCGTGATCGTCGGTGATGAGGTACTCAATAAACTCCTCCACGTCATCATAGACCACCACCGGCACTGCCGGCCCAAACTGCTCTTCGCGGTAGAGCCGCATACCTTCTTTTACGGGATAAACTACCGCCGGTTTAAAGATTGAGCCCACCGTTTCGCCACCGCCCTCGTTCACCACCAGTGCACCCCCGCTTACGGCATCGGCAATAATGTCGGTCATATACTGCGTTTTGGTGGGTTCGGGCAGGGGCGTAATTTTGGCACCATCAGCCCAAGGCATTCCAGGTTTTAGCTTGTTGACTGCCGGGCTGAATTTCGCCAGAAACGCATCGACAATGGAGCGGTGCGCCCAGATTATTTTAATGGCCGTGCACCGTTGCCCGTTGAAGGATAGCGAACCGAGCAGGCACTCGCTCACGGCCACGTCGAGGTCGGCGTCGGGCAGGATGATGGCTGCGTTCTTGGCGTCCAGGCTCATGATAGAACGCAGGCGGTTCAGTTTAGGGTGGTGCCGCTGCAACTCGTCGGCCACTTTGCTGGAACCGATGAGCGTCAGTACGTTGACCTTCCCCGACTGCATGACGGGTGGCACCACAATGGCACCACGCCCGTAAAGCGAGTTGACCACGCCCTTTGGGAAACTGGTGCGGAACGCTTCCAGCAGCGGATAATGCAGCAGCGAGCCGTGTTTGGGCGTTTTGAACAGGATCGTGTTTCCCATCAAAATAGCCGGAATCAGCGTCGTGTAGGTCTCATTAAGGGGGTAGTTGAACGGTCCCATCGACAGGATCACGCCAAGGGGCGACCGCCGGATTTGCCCGATAATACCCTCTTCAATCCGAAACCGCGACGAGTTACGGTCCATGTTTTTGAGCGCATCGAGGGTGTCGTAGATATAGCTCACGGTCCGGTCGAACTCTTTGGTGGCATCGGCGAGGTTCTTGCCAATTTCCCACATAATGAGGTTGATGACCAGCCCGCGTTGTTCGAGCATTTTGCCGATAAAGGTTTCCATGCAGGCAATGCGCCCGGCCACGCCCATCTGCGGCCATTCGCCCCGGCCATTGTCATAGGCCCGCACGGCAGCGTCGAGGGCTTCCATTGCCTGTTCGGGACCGAAAACCGGGTACGAACCGACAAGCTGCCGCTGCAATGTTCCGTCGGTATCGGGAATACAAACGGGCGAATAGACCTCGGCAATCTTGCCGGACCATTGTTTCATTTCACCATCGAGCAAATACTCACGCTGATGGATGGGTTCGACGCGAAACTGGTCGGGAATCTGGTTAGTAGAGGCTGGGAAGAGCTGTACTAAATCAGGGTACTGAACGGTAGTCATCACTTATTATTCGGGTTAATAGTGGCTCTGTTAGGGACAGGGGTGAACTTCATCATTTCCCCGGCGAATGACAACCGAACGTGGATAACTTTTGATTAATTCGGTTCAGATAAAAAAGCAAAAACCCTTACAAATATTTGTAAGGGTTTGTTGTACCGGGTGCCGGACTCGAACCGGCATGTCCTTGCGAACAATGGTGTTTGAGACCATCGCGTCTACCGGTTCCGCCAACCCGGCAATTAGAACCGATTCGCCGTTGCCGACGAAGCGTTTTGTCAAACGTGGTGCAAAAGTAGGCGTTAATTATGAATTTTGAATGATAGAATGAGTGAATAGTTGCTGACGCCGGAGGTATTCACTCATTCACTCATTCACTCATTCACTCATTCTATCATTCAAAATTCATTACTCGTACCGCAGGGCCTCGATAGGGTCGAGTTTGGAGGCCCGGACCGCCGGGTAGATACCGGCAAACAGGCCCACTGCTACACAGACTACGATACCCAGCCCCATCCAGGCCCAGGGTACAACAAAACTGCCTTTACCCTGACTGACCACCGTAGCAATCAGGTTGCCAATACCCAGACCGAGTATAATACCACCCAGCCCACCCAAAACGCAGATGACGATGGCTTCGATCAGGAACTGCTGCCGGATGCGGCTCGGTGTGGCTCCCAGTGATTTACGAATGCCAATCTCGCGGGTACGCTCTGTAACGGATACCAGCATGATATTGAGCAATGCAATAGACGCGCCCAGCAGCGTAATGAACCCGATGCCGAAGCCGCCAATGCGCAGATAACCCGTGATGTTAGCAGTTTCTTTAGCCAGTTCATCGGCCCGCTCGATGTCGAACGAGTCGGGCTGACCGAGGGCATCGCGCCGAACCAGCCGCATCACGCCCCGCGCTTCGCCGATGGCTTCGTCCTGATCCGATACGCTCGGTACCGACGCCGTAATGTCAAAAGACAACTTGCGGCTACCGGCCAGGGCGCGGGCATTATCGAGCGGAACCAGCACGATACGATCTTCGCCCCCGCCCGAAAAGCCACCTTTTTCGGCCAGTACGCCCACTATTTTATACTGGTTACCCAACACCCGAATGGTTTTACCGATGGGATCGATTTTTTTCTCGAAGAGTGTATTCGCCGTTTCGCTGCCAATGACGGCCACATTCAAGGCGTACCGTATGTCGTTAGACGTGAGGTTACGGCCATTCTTGAGCGTGAAGCCTTTCACGGCCAGATACGCATCGTCGCCCCCCATAACCTGTACGTTAGGGTTGGTTTTTTTTGAGCCATACTGCGCCTGCGCGGCCCCGGCCACTACCGTCGAAACGGCAACGGTGGCTCCGAGTTTGAACCGGCGTTTGAACTGCACGGCGTCAAAATAATCAATGGGTTTGTCCTGCTTCTGTACCCGCCCGTCGCGCCGGAACTGATCCTGCCGCGCCACTAAGCTGAACGTGTTGGCTCCCAGCCCGGCAAAACTGCTGTCGACCGAACCCTGAATACCGTCAATGGCCGTCAGAATACCCACCAGCGAGGTGATACCGATGGCGATGATGAGCGAGGTCAGGATGGTACGGAGCTGATTGCCCGCAATGGACCGCAACCCTTCACGAATATTTTCGATGTAGTTCATTTGTGTCAATGAGCGAATTGTGAATGAGTGAATGAGTGAATAATTGCTGACGCATGCAGGTTGACGCCGGGAGGTATTCACTCATTCACTCATTCACTCATTCACAATTAAATCTTGCACAATTCTTGCTTACCTTACGTTATCACAAAACTAAGGCGAACCTTCTTTCCGAAGAAACCAATGAAACGGCTGCTGTTACCGCTTATCCTTATTCTTTCCTTTACGGGCCACGTTCTGGCCTCGCGCATCCTGGTTCCGATGGATGATAGTCAGCGCAATCACCTCAAAGCCTACGGTATTGCGTTCTGGGTGCTGAAAACGCACGATACCGAAATCGACTGGCTGCTCAACTACCGGGGCGGGGCGTTTATGATGCCACAGAGTCAGGCGTTCATCAACGAGATGGTAATCCGGGGCGTTAGCTACGAGGTTATTTCCGACGCACAGGCGGGGCAGATTCTGGCCGAAGTAGCCGCACCCGATGCCAATATGGACGCAGTAAAGCTGCAAAAGCCGCCCAAAGTAGCCGTGTATTCGCCCAAAACCAAGCAACCCTGGGACGATGCCGTAACGATGGTGATGACCTACGCCGAAATCCCCTACGATGTGGTCTTTGACGAAGAAGTGATGGACGGCAAACTCCCTGAATACGACTGGCTCCACCTGCACCACGAAGATTTCACGGGGCAGTTCGGCAAGTTTTTTCACTTCAAAGATTTCCCCTGGTACATCGACCAGAAAAACGAAGCCGAAGCCATTACCCGCAAGTACGGCTTTACCAAAGTACCGCAGTTGAAGTTGGCCGTGGCGCAGAAAATCCGCGATTTCGTGCTGGGCGGGGGCTATCTCTTTGCCATGTGCAACGCCACCGACACCTTCGACGTTGCCCTGGCGGCCCACAACACCGACATTGTCGATACCTTTTACGATGGCGACCCCGCCGATGCCAACGCCAACAACAAACTGGACTTCAGTCAAACGTTTGCCTTCAAAGGGTTTCAGGTCATTACGAACCCCTACGTAATCGAGTTTTCGACTATCGACAATCAACCCGAAGAGCGCGGACTGGCCGAACACAACGATTATTTTTCGCTCTTTCAGTTCTCGGCCAAGTACGACCCCATCCCAACCATGCTGACCCAGAATCACCTGAACGTCATTAAAGGCTTCATGGGACAAACTACGGCGTTCAAGAAGGCATACATCAAGCCCGAAGTGGTGATTCTGGCCGAAAACCGCGCGGCTGGCGAAGCCCGCTACATCCACAGCCCCTACGGACGCGGCTTCTT
>JACMPG010000280.1 GCA_014377625.1 Spirosoma sp. | reverse complement strand
GTTATACGCTAGCATAGAACACCTCAAACAACTAGTCAATAAACTTAAACTTTAATAGAAAAAGACGATGAAACAAACAATTTTAGGCGCAGGCGGTGCCATAGGTATTGAACTCGCAAAAGCATTGCCAACATACACTTCTGACATCCGACTTGTAGGACGTAATCCCAAAAAAGTAAACACTACAGACAATTTATTTAAAGCCGATCTTTCAAATCGTGACGAAGTTTTCAAAGCCATTGAAGGTAGCGAAATTGTTTATCTTATGGTTGGGTTTGACTACAATACAAAACTCTGGCAACAAATGTGGCCTCCACTAATTAAAAACGTTATTGACGCCTGCTTGGAGCATAATGCTAAACTTGTATTCTTTGACAATGTGTATGCAATTGGTGGCGACAATGTGAAACATATTACAGAGAATTCGCCAATTAGCCCGACTAGTAAAAAAGGGGAAGTAAGAGCAGAAGTTGACAAACTCATTCTTGACAGTATCGAGAATCGAAAGTTAAATGCAATCATTGCCCGTTCTGCTGATTTCTTTAGCGGTGTAAAAGACAAGAGTTTATTAATGAATATGGTTTACGACAATTTAGCAAAAGGAAAAAAAGCACAATGGTTTTGCAACACTAAAGTTATTCATAGCACCAGTTACACACCCGACTTAGGAAAAGGGACAGCTATCCTGGGAAATTCAAAAGAAGCTTTCAATCAAATATGGAACTTGCCAACCGACCCTCAAAAAATCACAGGAGAAGAATGGATAAATTTGTTTGCTACTGAAATGAAAACGAGCAACAAATCGCAAGTTTTGCCAAGTTGGGGCATTAAAGCACTTGGGCTTTTTGTTCCAATATTAAATGAAATGTATGAAATGCGTTATCAGTATGACAGAGATTATTATTTCGACAGTTCTAAATTTAACAAGCATTTTAACTTTACACCTACTACAAATGCTGACGCAGTAAAACAAACCGTAGCCGAATTGAAAAAAAATGCCAGCGTATAACAGGCGTTTGGCAAAAAAGCGGGTTTAGTGCTTTAATGAAGCATTGTGCTTCGTATCAAGTTCAGTGCTGGCAGACAGTTTAGTGCTTCGAAATCCGCTTCTTCGCCAAGCGCCAAAACGTTAGCGGTCAGGCTAAAAACGACACCTAACAACAAGAGGGAAACTGAATGATAACAGATAGCAAAACCCCAGACAGAGTATAAATGTATACAGGTAAAAATATGTGGACAACAGAATCAATATGGTTTGACATTGCTATTGTAAGCATCGTTTATGTATTGGGTAATATATTAATAGGACGCAGATTCACCTTCGCCGGGCGTAAATCCCGTTCAGCTTGATTGTTGGTGAACGGAACGCCCGGCTCAAAAGCAAACGCCAGAACCGCGTTCTGATGCAGAATCAGCCGATCCAGCAAGTTGCGCCCCTTGCTATGAATAGCCCGGCCAGTCCGTCCGTTGGCCTTGAAAAACACGATGGGCGGCAGTTCCTCCTCGTCGGCCCGCTCACAAACCTGGTTGTAGGTTGCTCTTTGATGTGTGCTTCGACGGGCATCAACGCTGCCAGCGAATCCGGTTGTCTTCCAGCGGAACAGCGATGCCTTCGTAGCTGGGTAGGATGCGGGCGGTGAAATCGCTGGCCGGGCGGTGGGTCGTCACCACGGCGGTATAGATGTAGTGGCTTCCGGTATTGTTGGCGGGGTCCGTTTCCATCGGGATGCATTCGGGGGCTTCGCTGTTGACGCCCGCAGCATACAGCTCCACCAAAACCTGATCGGGCGTTAGGGTGCCCAGCATGACGGGCACATAGAACAGGTATCCGTTCGCTATGGTTTCCGTCGTTACGTCGCCAAATGTCAGGGTACCCCATTCATTACCAATGGCTTGCCGCAGCTTTACGATACTAACGCCAGCCGCTCCTTTGTCGGCGGCCCGTTTCACGTAGCGGGTGGCCGCAGGCAGGTAATACGTCTCGGTATATTCCCGGACGGTCCGGTTAGCCGAAAACTGGGGCGTTAGCGTGGCCATGCTTTTGCGCATCCGC
The DNA here is from genome assembly GCA_014377625.1 of Spirosoma sp. Taxonomy (GTDB): domain Bacteria; phylum Bacteroidota; class Bacteroidia; order Cytophagales; family Spirosomataceae; genus Spirosoma. The sequence goes on along the minus strand of JACMPG010000280.1, from coordinate 6,929 downwards.
TCAACCCAGCGAACGGGAATGCCGCGCTGATCCCAGTTGTAAAACTCAGGAACGATCTGCTTTTCCAGCAACTCATACAGCGCGTTAGCCTCGGCGGCATCCCAGGCGGGGTCGTTGCCGTGTTCCTGTATGTCGCCCAGTGCCCAGCCCACGTCGGGCGTGTAGGCTTCGGCCCACCAGCCATCCAGCTCCGACACGTTAATGCCACCATTCACCAGCACCTTCATACCACTGGTGCCGCAGGCTTCCCACGGACGACGGGGCGTGTTGACCCACACGTCGGCCCCCTGCACCAGGTGTTCGGCCAGGAGCATATCGTAATCGCTCAGGAAGACAACATGCTGATAGAGGTTATGTTGCTCAATAAACTGCACCCATTGCTGAATCAGCGCCTTACCCGACTCATCGTACGGCGGGGCTTTACCGGCAATGACCAATTGAACGGGCTGTTCGTGGTTGGTCAGGATACGAATAAACCGCTCCGGGTCATGCAGTAGCAGATTAGGTCGTTTGTATTCGACAAACCGGCGGGCAAATCCCAGCGTCAGCGTATTGGGATCAAATACCTTCGTGGCAATATCGACCACTCCCGGCGAATGACCGGAAACCATAAATTGACGTGCCAGCCGCTTCCGGGTATAGTCGACCAGATCATGCCGGCAACGGGTACGAAGTTGCCACAGGGTTTCGTCAGACACCTTGCTGATGTTATCGCCCACGGCATCCAGCCCACCCCGCCACCGGTTTTTGCCGCAGGCTTCGGTCCAGATCTGATCGGCAGCCTCGGCATCCCAACTCGGCATGTGCACCCCGTTGGTGACGTACCCAACCGGCACTTCGTGGGTTGGCCAGCGAGGGAACAGGTCGTTGAACAACTGCCGGCTCACCTCCCCGTGCAACCGACTAACCCCATTGACGGCCCCGCTGCCCCGAATGGCCAGGTAGGCCATATTGAAACTCTCCGACGTATTGGAAGGACTCTGGCGACCCAGCGCCATCAGCGTTTCGAACTCAATGTTCAGCTCGTTGCGGGCATAATCGCCCAGAAACTGGTTCATCAGGGCCGGGCTAAAATGGTCGAAACCAGCCGTCACGGCGGTATGGGTCGTAAACAGGTTGCCGGTTCGGGTAATGGCCAGGGCCGCGTCGAAGGAGAGTCCGGTTTGGTTCATTAACGTACTGGCCCGCTCCAGCACCAGAAAAGCGGCATGACCTTCGTTCATGTGGCAGGCTTCCGGCTTAATGCCGAGGGCCATGAGCAGTTTCCAGCCACCAATACCCAGAATGATTTCCTGCTGGATACGCAGCTCCGAACCACCGCCGTAGAGTTCAGTCGTGATGCCGCGATGGGTGGGCAGATTAGCCGCATCGTTGCTGTCGAGCAGGTACAGTTTCACCCCGCCCACCTGCACCTGCCAGGTACGCAGCCAAACGGTAAAACCCGACAGGGTGATGGGTAAACGCAGCCATTCGCCGTTGGGCAGGCGTAGGGGCGAGATGGGTAACTGACCCGGATCATTATAGGGAAACAGGGCCTGCTGTGCGCCCTGCCGGTCAATTTCCTGCCGAAAATAGCCCTCCTGGTACAGTAGCCCGACGGCCACAACGGGCACGCCGAGGTCACTGGCTGATTTTAGCTGATCGCCCGCCACATTGCCCAGACCACCCACGTAAATCGGCAACGCTTCGCTGAGCATGTACTCCATGCTGAAATAGGCCACGCAGGTCAGGGGCGTATTGGGGTAGCTTTGCTGAAACCATTTCGTCTCCGTGGCCGCGCGTTGTTTGAACGCCATCAACGCGTCCATTTTTCCACGAAAGACCTTGTCGGTTAATTTCTGTTCCAGCACTTCCCGCGAAACGGTCTGCAAAATAATCCACGGGTTATGGGTACGATCCCACAGTTCCGGGTCGAGTTGCTGCCACAGTTCATCGGCTACGTGATTCCAGGACCACTGTACATCGAGGGCCAGTTCGGTCAGGGTGTCGATACCGTCGGCATTGGTGGGTAAAAGCCCGTATAGTTGATTGGGGACGGTTTTTTTGTTTTTCATGGTCGTTGAGTAGTGTTATTTCCATTGGGTCGCGCCGTCTGTCGGTCAAACCGATCAGGTGCGTTTTGCCTGATACTGCCCCTGCCGGGCGGCACGGTTGCTGCTTGCCCGATAAAACAGAGCCTGTTGCGCAGCTGCCACATTGGCATCCTGTCCTTTCCAGATGTCGAGGGCGGGTTGTTGAATGGCGCGGGCAAACGAGAAGGTAAGTGGCCAGGGCAGCCTCCCGGTAAATTGGTTATGCATAGCGTTCAGGTGGCTGGAAGCCTGTTCGGGCGATTGCCCACCCGACAAAAACGCGATGCCCGCCACCGCCGGGGGAACGCTGCGCAGCAAACACGTCACGGTTGCGTCGGCCACCTGCTCTACCGTGTTTTGCTCGAAACTGCCCTTGCCCGCCAGCACCATATTCGGTTTCAACAGCAGACCTTCCAGCCTGACCCGCTGGGTATATAACTGGGTAAAGAGCATGGTCAGGCCTTGTTGCGTCACGGCGAAGCACCGGTCCAGCGTATGGTCGCCCTCCATCAGCACTTCGGGTTCTACGATGGGCACCAGACCAACCTCCTGACAAAGAGCGGCATAACGGGCCAGTGTGTGCATATTAGCGTCGAGACAACCACCCGACGGTAGCTGCTCCGGGCCAACAGTACCAATGGCAATGACGGCCCGCCACTTGGCAAACCGGGCACCCAACTGTTTGTACTCCGTCAGGCGTTCGCGCAGGCCATCCAGCCCTTCGGTTACTTTTTCGCCCGGAAAACCAGCCAGCGGCTTGGCCCCCAGGTCGACTTTTATCCCCGGAATAATACCGGCCTGCTTCAGCGCATCGACAAACGATACGCCTGCTTTGGTCTGCTGCCGAATGGTCTCGTCGTACAAAATGGCTCCGCTGATACTTTCGCCCAGGCGGGGTGTTGTAATCAGCAACTCCCGATACGCCCGTCGGGCTTCTACCGTTTGCGGAATGCCCGCTGCGGCAAATCGCTTGTTGGCGGTGGGCGTACTTTCGTCCATTGCCAACAGGCCCTTGTCATTGGCCACGAGGGCCCGGGCTATTTTTATGAGTTCGTTCATGTTGATTACACCGTCCATGTCCAGTTACGAATCTCTGGCATATCCTGCCCGTTCGTGTCGATATACTGCTTGTGTTCAATGAGTTTATCTTTCAGCATCTGCTTCAGATACGCCCCCCGATTACCCAGTGTGGGCACCCGGTCAATGACATCCATCACGAGGTGAAAGCGATCCAGATCATTGAGCACCGTCATGTCGAAGGCGGTGGTAATGGTGCCCTCTTCCTTGTAGCCCCGCACGTGGATGCTCGTGTTGTTGGCGCGGTTGTAGGTAAGCCGGTGGACGAGCCAGGGGTAGCCGTGAAACGCGAAGATCACCGGCTTGTCTTTGGTAAACAGCGAATCGTAATCGGCGTCGTTCAGGCCGTGGGGGTGTTCGGTATGGTGCTCCAGTTTCAGTAAATCGACCACGTTGACGACCCGGATTTTTAGCTCGGGCAAATGCTCCCGCAAAATCGATACGGCGGCCAGTGTTTCCAGCGTCGGCACGTCGCCACAGCAGGCCATGACTACATCCGGCTCCGCGCCTTCGTCGTTACTCGCCCAGGGCCAGATCCCGATTCCTTTGGTACAATGTAGCAGAGCGGCTTCCATACTCAGCCATTGCGGAGCCGGGTGCTTACCCGCTACAATCACGTTGACGTAGTTGCGGGAGCGCAGGCAATGGTCCATCACCGACAGCAGACAGTTGGCATCGGGCGGTAGATAGACCCGCACAATACTGGCTTTTTTGTTGATCACATGGTCGATAAAGCCGGGGTCCTGGTGCGTGAACCCGTTGTGATCCTGCCGCCATACGGTAGACGTCAGCAGGTAATTCAGCGAGGCAATGTCGGCGCGCCAGGGCAGTTCGGCGCACGTTTTCAGCCATTTAGCGTGCTGATTGAACATTGAATCGACAATATGGATGAAGGCTTCGTAGCTGTTGAACAGGCCGTGCCGACCGGTGAGCAGGTAACCTTCCAGCCAGCCTTCGCACTGGTGCTCGCTGAGCATTTCCATCACGCTGCCCGATGGAGCCAGAAACTGGTCGTTCACCTCCACCTCGGTATCCCACTGCCGGTTGGTGGCTTCAAAGACCGCATCCAGTTTATTGGACAGTGTCTCGTCGGGGCCGAATACCCGGAAGTTGCGTGGGGTCTGATTCATCCGAATCACATCGCGCAGGAATTCGCCGACGGTATGCGTATCGCTGGCCTCAGCCGCACCAGGGGCGGGTACAGCAACGGCATACTCGCAAAAGTTAGGCAGGTGCAATCCTTTCAGCAGCAGCCCGCCGTTGGCCTGCGGATTGGCGCCCATGCGCCGGGTGCCGGTGGGGGCCAGCGCGGCCAGTTCGGGCATGAGCCGCCCCTGTTCGTCAAAGAGTTCTTCGGGTTTGTAGCTCCGCAGCCAGCCTTCCAGTTGGGTCAGATGCGCCGGGGGCGTCGTTGCCGAAACCGCCAGCGGTACCTGATGCGCCCGGAATGTGCCTTCGTTGGGCACACCGTCCACTTCTTTGGGCCCCGTCCAGCCCTTCGGCGATTTCAGGACAATCATGGGCCAGCGCGGGCGGGTTACGTGCGTCTGCGTCCGGGCATTTTCCTGAATTTTTTTGATTTGCTGAATAGTCTCGTCCAGAGCCGCAGCCATGAACTGGTGCATGACTTCCGGCTCGTCGCCTTCTACGAAATAGGGCGTCCAGCCGTAGCCGCGCAGCAACTGATCCAGCTCCTCATGAGAGATGCGGGCCAGCACCGTGGGGTTAGAAATTTTATAGCCGTTCAGGTGCAGAATGGGCAGCACCACACCGTCGGTCTGCGGATTCAGGAATTTGTTGGAGTGCCAGGCAGTCGCCAGCGGACCGGTTTCCGCTTCGCCATCGCCGACTACACAAGCTACGATCAGTTCGGGATTATCGAAAACGGCCCCGAAGGCATGGCTCAGTGAATAGCCCAACTCGCCCCCTTCGTGAATCGAGCCGGGCGTTTGGGGCGAAGCATGGCTGGAAATACCACCGGGAAAGGAGAACTGGGTAAACAGCTTTTTCAACCCGGCCTCGTCGGCACTGATGTTCGGATATACTTCGCTGTACGTGCCTTCCAGATACGTGTTGGCTACCACCGCCGGGCCGCCGTGACCCGGACCGGAGATATAAATCATGTCGAGGTCAAATTTTTTGATGACCCGATTCAGGTGGGCATAGATAAAATTCTGGCCGGGGGTGGTGCCCCAGTGGCCCAGCAGCATACGCTTGATGTGTTCCAGCCGGAGCGGTTCACGCAGTAACGGATTGTCGTGGAGGTACATCTGGCCGACAGACAGGTAGTTAGCGGCCCGCCAGTAGGCGTTGATGCGCTGATAGTCTTCGGGCGATAACGGGCTGTACGTTTTCTCTTTTGTTTGTGGGGGCATTATGTCTATTGCTTCCATATTCGTTCAGTGTTTTTGGTTAGTTGCTATGTTCAGTAGTTGTATCCATCAGTTTGTAAACCGTTTGGGCAATCATTTTCTCCTCATCGGTCGGAATAACCCGCACCGTAACCCGGCTCGCATCGGTCGAAATCACGGCAGCATTCGCGGTGTTACGATGCGGGTCGAGGTTGATACCTAAAAAGGCCAGTCCATCACAAATACGCGCCCTGACTTCGGGGGCGTGTTCGCCGATACCGCCCGAAAACACAAGCGTTTCCAGCCCGCCCAGCACAGCGGTATATGCGCCAACGTACTTTTTGATCTGGTAGCAGAAGAGATCAACGGCCTCAGCCGCCCGGATATCATCGGCCTGTTGGGCGAGCAAATCCTGCATGTCCGAACTGGTTTCGGAAATACCCAGCAAACCCGATTCGTGATTGATCAGGTGGTTAAACTGCGTGGACGTCAGCGTCTCCGACTGCATCAGGTACCAGGCCACACCCGGATCGAGATCGCCCGTTCGGGTGCTCATCGGCACCCCGGCGGTGGGCGTAAATCCCATGCTGGTGTCCATACTTTTACCGCCCTGAACGGCCGCCAGACTCGCTCCGCTACCCAGATGGGCCAGAATAACGCGGCCCCCGGCAACCTCATTTCCAGCCAGCCGGGCGAGTTCTTCCATCAGATAGGTATATGACAGGCCATGAAACCCATAGCGCCGGATGCCTTTCGCATCAAACCGCCGGGGAATGGGCAGGAGTTGGGCCACGCGCGGCATGGTGCGGTGAAAAGCCGTATCGAAACAGGCAATCTGAGATAGATTTGGGTGCCGCTTCCGGATGGTTTCGATCAGCTCGATTTCGGCGGGCAGGTGATCGGGATCGAATGCACGAATCCGGCGAAGTTCGGCCATCAGTTCGGGGGTAATCCGCTCAGGCTCGGTATGTGCCATGCCGTGCACAACCCGGTGGCCTACGGCATAGATACGGTTAAAAACCGGCTGTTTTTCGAGCCAGTCCATCAGCGAATTCACCGCCGACGTAAAATCGTGGGCATTTACCGGTATGGGATCAGGCTCACCGGTCATCGGGTCAGTAAACGTCAGTCTGGTATTCGGCTGGCCAATCCGGTCGATGTGGCCCGAGAGTTTCCGCGTCAGCGACTTCCCTCCGCTATAGATCGCAAACTTGATACTCGATGAGCCGCCGTTGAGCGTTAGTATGGATTGGTTTCGGTTAGTCATGGTAACGTAGCACCACTGTCGGGCACTAAACCAACCGAAGCCAGTTCAGCGCAGGTAGCGGCATAATCGACATGGCAAATACCCCGAATACCCAACCCCTCGGCCACGCTCACAAACATGGGTCGATCGTCGATGTAGAGTACCTGACTGGCAGGCACCTGG
>JACMPG010000279.1 GCA_014377625.1 Spirosoma sp. | reverse complement strand
CTCCGCGAAACCCGCATCGACATGCTCAAAATCGACATCGAAGGGGCTGAAACCGCCGTCTTGCTCGACTGCCGCGACGCTCTGACGAACGTGCAGAATATGTTTATTGAGTTTCACGCCTACATCGGTCATCCGCAAACGCTGGCGTCCGTCATGCAGGTGCTGGAAGAGGCCGGGTTCCGGTATTACATCGACAGTAGTCAGGGCCGGACCAAGCCGCTCGTGAACCACCGCTACCGGGGTAATGAACAGATGGATGTGCAGCTTAACATCTTCGCCTACCGCCCGTGAATGTCGTCCACCTCAGCACCTACCATCAGTTTGGCGGGGCCGCCATTGCGGCTACCCGGTTACACCGGGCGTTGCAACGCACGGGTCTGGCCGAAAGCACGCTGTTGGTGGGCACGTCGGCGCGGCAGGAGCGGCACAAACCGGAGCCGGGGGTAATTTATCTGGCCAATAATTTTCTGGCGGAGCAAACGGCCTTTGGGCGATTCGTGGCCGAGCGGCTGTATTTTCTGCCCTACGAGCGCGACCGGTCGATACGTTTTCTATTCTCACCCGCCGTGTTCGGGGCCAATCTGACGTTTCACCCGGCCATTCAACAGGCCGATGTACTGCACCTGCACTGGATTAATTTCGGCTTTCTGTCCATCGACACGCTGCGGGCATTGTTTGCACTTAACAAACCCGTCGTCTGGACCCTGCACGACCAGTGGGCCTTTACGGGTGGCTGCCACTACACACGTGGCTGCGACCATTACCTGGACCATTGCCAACGCTGCCCGTACCTGAAAAACCCCGGCGAACGCGACTTATCGTACCGTATTTTCGAGCAGAAACTCGCGCTTTTTGCCGACCCCACCATCTGCTTCACACCCCCTAGTCGCTGGCTGGCCGATGATGCCATGCGCTCGACGCTGCTGCGCCGGTTTCCATTCGTGGTCATTCCCAACCCGCTCGACCTGGCCCTGTATTGCCCCGTGGCCCGCGCCGACGCCAACGACCGGCTCGATCTGCCCGCTACGCCCCAGTCGGACAACGGACCCGTTCGGCTGCTGTTTGGCAGTGCCAGCGTAAACGACCCGCGCAAAGGATTCGCGTATTTTGCCGAAGCCCTGACCCTATTGCACGAGCAGCGGCCCGACCTCAGAGCCGAAATCCTGATCTTCGGTAAAGGCCGTAGTTACCTCATCGACCAGCTCCCGTATCCCGTTCGGCACCTCGGCGTCCTGACCAGCACCGACGACGTGGTGGCGGCTTACAACGCGGCCGACGCGCTCGTGGTACCTTCGCTGGAAGACAATCTGCCCAACACCGTACTGGAGTCGCTGGCCTGCGGTACGCCCGTGGTGGCGTTTGCTACTGGCGGCATCCCCGAACTGATTGACCACGAACAAACCGGCTACTTAGCCACTACCGGTTCGGTATTGGAACTCGCCGACGGGCTGGCGTTTATTCTCACACACCCCAACCTCGAAACGCTCCGTCAGAACGCCCGCAAAACAGCACAGACCCTCTTTTCGGAAGAAGTAGTGGCTACGTCCTACGCCAAATTGTATGCAGAACTCGGCCATCACCATCGTTAACCGGCACTATCCGCCCAACCCCGGTATTACCGGCGAGTCGGCCTGGGATTTGGCTACGTACCTCATTGAGCAGCACGGCATTGAGGTCATCGTAGTCTACATAGACCGGACGTACGACGGGGGCGGACAGGTGCGGCAACCCGTGGGCGAAACCCACGCGGTGAAGACCATTTACGAAGGCAAGAACGGGGTATTGCGCATTCTGGCGGGGTTATGGGACGGGTTTATGCTCATCAGAAAAGCGTTGCGGGTAGGGCGCGGGCCGCTGCTGATTATGACCAGCCCGCCCATGCTGCCGTTTTGGGCATCGCTATTGCTGCGCAAACGAACGTACTGGTTGTGGGCAATGGATTTGTTTCCCGAAGGCTTTGCCGCCGAAGGAAAAGTCAGCCTAAAGAACCCGGTCTATCGCTGGATAATCCGGCAAACATACCAGCACGCACCCCAGCGGCTCATTGCCCTCGGCCCCGAACAGGCGCGGCACCTACTGGCGCAATACAACCAGCCCATCCCAACCATTATCCTGCCCTGTGGCGTCCTGATGCACCAGCCTCACGACCCCAACCGCCCAAACTGGCGGGCCAACGACGGGCTGATGTACCTCGGCTACGCGGGGAACGTGGGGCAGGCGCATTCGGCAGCGTTTCTGAAAAGCGTCATCCTGAACCTCGACCCAACCCGGTTCCGGCTCGTACTGGCCCTCTACGGCACCAAAGCCAATGATGTCTGGGCCGTGGCGAACGGGCGGGTGGGCATTGTCCAGTTGCCGAATATTCCGCGCAGTCAATTGGGGTATCTGGACGTGCAGCTGGTGAGCCTGTTACCGGAATGGACGCATATTGCGGTGCCGTCCAAAGCCATGAGTGCGGTGGGGGCCGGTTCGCCAATTATGTTTTGCGGAGATCCCCACAGCGATAGCTACGTATTATTGCAGGACGCGGCCCTGCTCATCGACGCCCGCCATCCTATAGACCCACAGGTAAAAGCGGCACTGGAACGCCTTTCTCCCGGCTGGATTCAACAGCACCGACAGGTGGCCGATACCGTGGCCGATGACCTGCGCAAAACGGTAAGCAGAGCCTATAACGAAATTGCCCGGCATATTAAGTTTCCATGAAAGGAAGGGGGATAAATGGTAGTTGGATAGCTTTAGATTAATAATTGCGGATAAATTTGCGGGGTTCGTCGGTATAAAAATCAGCGAATTTGTGCTATTCCCGTAAAAAAATTGACTTAACTAATGAAACGTATTGCTGTATTTACATCGGGGGGCGACGCGCCGGGAATGAATGCCTGTATCCGGGCGGTGGTTCGGGGGGCGTGCTATCACGGAATCGACGTGTTTGGCATCCGCCGGGGGTACAACGGTATGATAAACGGCGATATTTTCCAGATGTCGTCGCACTCGGTCAGCAATATTGTACAGCGTGGGGGTACCATCCTGAAATCAGCCCGGAGCAAGGAGTTTATGACCGTCGAAGGTAGGCAACAGGCCTACGAACAACTCCAAAAATTCGGCATTGAAGGGCTGGTTGCCATTGGTGGCAATGGTACGTTTACAGGAGCTACGCTCTTTTACGATGAGTTCGGCATTCCCACTGTGGGTGCACCTGGCACCATCGACAACGACCTGTACGGTACCGACTACACCATCGGTTTCGACACCGCCGTGAACACCGCCCTCGAAGCCATCGATAAAATCCGCGATACCGCCGACTCGCACGACCGTATCTTTTTCATCGAGGTCATGGGCCGCGACTCGGGCTACATTGCCATTCAGTCAGGTATTGCGGGCGGGGCCGAACTGGTCATGGTGCCCGAAGTACTAACCCCCATCTCAGAAGTAGTAGAAACGCTTAGAGCGGGCTGGAGCCGCCAGAAATCATCGTCCATCATCATCGTGGCCGAGGGCGAAGAAGAAGGCAGCGCGAGTGAAATTTCTGAAAAAATCCGCAAACGGGTCCAGTCCGACATCGACATGCGGGTTACTACGCTGGGCCACATTCAGCGCGGGGGCGTCCCCACGGCCTACGATAGGATTCTGGCCAGCCGCTTAGGGCTGGGAGCCGTAGAAGGGCTGATGAATGGTCAGGCGAACGTGATGGCAGGAATCATCAATAACGAGCTGGTTTATACGCCCCTGAAGGACACGATTCGTTTGCCCAAACCCATCAGCGAAGACCTGCTCAGAATGGTCAAGATTCTGTCAGTTTAAACTTCTGAACCAAGATTTTAACAAGATTAAAAAGATTTGCAGGATAGCTGTCCAGCTAAAAATCTTTTCAACCTTATTAATCTTGTTGAAATCCTGGTTCAGACATACCCCGCTACCCAGTACACTGCGTAGCCAATTATCTCTTTCACGAGCGTATGGGCATCGAAAAAGGCCTGTGCATTGGGAAGGAGCCATTCGCCGGGGACAAACGTGCGGGGGTGGCTGCGAAAACTGCCGGGAAAAGGCGTTACGATAATTCCTGCTTTCTGAAAGCACCCCACCGCCCGGCGCATATGCCAGGCCGACGTAACCAGCACGCAGCGATTGGTATTGGCCCGCTCGCGCAGGAACCGGGCCGTGAACACCGCGTTCTCATGCGTATTGCGCGATCTGTTTTCGTACAGTACGTCGCCCACAGGAACACCCGCTGTCCGCAAAAATCGGGTGGTGACCTCATTCTCGTCGCTGATGACGTTGCGATTAAAGGGCAGGTCGTCGTTTCCACCGCTGATTAGAATATACTTAACCGCGCCCTGCTTATAGAGATACAGGGCCTGCCCGGCGCGGTCGGCTTCGCGGCCGAGCAGGAAGCGACTGTCCGGCACGGCGGTTTCGCCGTTGGTCATGCCACCAGTCAGAACTACGGCAAAGCGGACCGACGAATCAGCCGGGACGGGTGCGGGCGGGTACTCCCACGCCAACGCCAGTTCATTAACCAGAAATGTATTGCCGAAGAGCCAGAAGATACCCAGCGCTACGCCCAGCGCTACCCGCCGACGCGCCGTTTTTTTAGTGAACAGGGCAAACACCAGCGCGGCCACGAGCCACCCGGCGGGCGTAATGAGATAGCTGAGGGTTTTGGAAAAGAAATAAAACATAGACTACGCCGGGTCTGGCAAGCGTTTTGTAGCTGTCTGATTACGAATCGAAACCCGTAATTTTGTTGACCGAATTTACCACGTTGGTCAGTCCGGCGTCGCGAAGATATACCACATAGTCCATGAAAAACCGCCTTCTACTTATTAGCCTCTTAAGCCTGTTCTCTCAGTCATGGCTCTGGGCACAATCGGTTACACCCGCGTTTACCATTACCGGTCAAGTTGGCGGACTCAAAGACACGACCTGCGTACTGGCGCATTACTTCGGGGCCACACAGTACATTCCCAAAGATACCGCCCGCGTGAACAGCGAGGGAAAGATGACTTTTTCGGGGTCGAAACGCCTGCCCGGTGGCCTGTATCTGCTGGTAACGCCGAAAAACGGGTATATTGAATTCATCATCGACGAAAAAAATCAGGACTTTTCGTTTACTACCGACACGGTTAGCCTCGTCAAGAACATGAAAATTACCGGCTCCACCGAGAATGAACTGTTCTATAGATACCAGCAGGAACTCGGCAAGATTTACGACGAAGCGCAGGCCCTCGAACTACAAAAGAAACTTCGTACCGATGACGTATCAAAAGCGATGTTCGGCAAGCAGATGGGTGCGTTGCAGCAACAGGCGCAGACCTACCGAAAGCAGTTCCTGACCGACAACACCGGCACCTTCGCCGTGAAACTCCTCAAAGCCACCGCCGAACCAGAGGTACCCACCGCACCCAAACTTGCCAGCGGTCGCCCCGATTCGGTTTGGGTATTCAATTATTACAAAGGTCATTTCTGGGACGACTTTGATTTCTCGGACGAGCGGTTCGTCAGGACGCCCATTCTTCAGCGTAAGATTGACCGGTATTTAAAAGAACTGACCGTGCAGGTACCGGATTCGCTCATCAAAGAAGCCGATTATATCGTGAGCAAAGTACGGACGGGTAAGGATAAAGAGATGCAGTCGTACGCTATCTGGTACATTACCAGTCAGTATGAGCAGCCCAAAGTGATGGGAACCGACGGCCTGTACGTGCATATGTTCGAGAAATACTACGCCACCGGCATTATGCCCATTACGGACTCAAGTACCATCCAGAAAATTGGCGAGCGCGTAGCTACGCTCAAACCAACGCTGGTTGGCAAAACGCTGCCTGACCCCGCCGTAAGTGATACGCTCCGCAAGCCCATTGTACTTAACAACATCAAGTCCGATTATACCGTGGTGTATTTCTACTCGCCGAGTTGCGGACACTGTCGCGACAGTGCGCCGAAACTCAGGGAATTTGCCGATGCCAACCGCAGCAAAGGTGTGACGGTTATGGCGGTGGCCGTTGAGCAAAGCCCCGAAGACTGGAAGAAATTCATCCACGAGTTTAAGCTCCAGAAATTAGTCAATGGCTACGATTATACATCCCGCACCGATTACCGGCATAAGTACGATGTCTGGACTACGCCGACGGTGTATATACTGGATAGAAATAAAAAAATTCTGGCCCGCAAACTACCCGTTGAGCAAATCGAAGACTTCATCAGCTTCAACAGGCGGCAACAGGAGACTATCAAAAAAAGCGCATCGGCTTCGGTGAAGAAGTAATCTCACCCCACCCCAACCCCAGAGGGAGGGGCCTTTGAACCCGGATGGATTTAGCCCTTCCTTTCGGGGGAGGGGTTGGGTAGTAAAGCGGCCCGTCAATTAAAGCCCGATGTGGGGTAAATTGACGGGCCGCTTTACTTTTGATCGAAATCAATCAGCTCTATGACACCCTCGCGCCGGAACTTTATCAAAACCCTCTCTACCGCTTCGGCACTGGCCGCAACGGGCGGGGTAAATACCGTGTTGGGCAACACCGCCCCAGCTTACATTCGGAATCTGGTGGGCAACAGCCCAAACGACCGAATTCGCATGGCAACCATCGGTATGGGCATTCAGGGCAACTCCGACACCCAGGCCGCGCTGCGTAACCCCGACGTTGAACTGGTGGCCGTATCGGACCTGTACGACGGGCGGCTGGTCCACGCCAAAACAGCCTTTGGAGCGGACAAAGCCTTGTTTGCCACGCGCGATTTCCGCGAAGTACTGGCCCGGCCCGATGTTGACGCCGTCTTGATTGTGGTACCGGACCACTGGCACGATCACATCACCATTGAAGCCCTCAAAGCGGGTAAGCACGTCTACTGCGAGAAGCCAATGGTGCAGCACCTCAACGAAGGCAAGCCCGTCATTGATGCCTGGAAGAAATCGGGCAAAACCATGCAGGTGGGTAGTCAGGGCATCAGCAGCGCGGCTTATCAGGAAGCGAAACGGCTGGTGCAGGCAGGCGAGATTGGCCCTATCAACTATGTTGAAGCAACCTACGACCGCTTTGGCGCAATTGGTGCCTGGAACTATTCTATCCCGCCCGATGCCTCGCTGACGACCGTGGACTGGGACCGGTTTCTGGGCGACGCACCCAAACGCCCCTTCGACGCCAAACGCTTTTTTCGGTGGCGCAATTACCGCGACTACGGCACCGGCGTGGCGGGCGACCTCTTTGTACATTTACTGACGGGTGTGCATTTCGTGACTAATTCGCTGGGGCCGACGCGCATCTTTTCGTCGGGTAATCTGGCGTACTGGAACGATGGCCGCGACGTACCGGACGTAATGACGACGGTGATGGAATACCCAAAAACCGATGCGCACGCGGCCTTTCAGATGGTGTTGCGTGTCAACTTTGCCAACGCAGGTAAAATCAACAACGTAACGCGAATTGTGGGTAGCGAGGGTCAGATCGAATTTTCGCAAAACAGCCTGATTCTGACCAAGAAAAAACTGTCCATTGCGCCGGGCTACGGTGGTTACGACAGCTATTTTACCTTCACACCAGAGGTGCAGCAGGAGTTCGTGAAGCAGTACGATGCACAGTACCCGCCCGATACCCGCACTGCCGAACCCGCCAAAGAAATTCGTTTCGACGCGCCCAAAGGTGACGATGCCCACGCGCAGCATTTCGGAAATTTCTTTAAAAACGTGCGTGAAGGCAGTCAGAATACCGTTGAAGACCCCATTTTTGCGTTCCGGGCGGCTGCCCCGGCCCTGGCCTGTAACGAAAGCTATTTTGAGCAGAAAGTCGTCAACTGGAATCCCGTCACCATGACCAAAAACGTACCGACTCCGGTTGTCACCGCCAAAAAACCCGTTGTCAGGAAGAAGAAATAGGAATTTGAAGATAAGCGGATGGGTCAACTATGGTTACGCGGGGTCATGCACTCTGCTTACGTAGTTTCAGGAAAGCCTGACGCAAGTGCTGACGGGCCTGTTCGGTTGGCAGTCCAGCGGCCTGGCTGGCTTCCTGGGGGGTGCAACGCTCAAATAATACGGCGTTGAGCAATCGCTGCTGCGTATCAGTTGGTGCCTGAATAAGAGTTGCCCGGCCCGTTCCGGTTACAACCTTACCGAAGGAGGTTAGCTGAACTACGGATGAATTGATTTTTGGTCCCGTGGCAAGGGCCTTGGCTGCGGTTTGCCGGGCTATGTCGAAGAGCCACAAGAACAACGGCTGATTAGCCGGACACTGCTCTATCTCGGAGCAAACGACAGTGAATGTCCTGGCAAGTACCGACTCGGCCCGCTGTTCGTCGCCAATAATCTTCGTGATGATACCGAGCAAAACCGGGGCGTATTGGTCGTACAGGGCGGCAAACGCACCGGGTTGACCAATTCGCAGCGCGCCAATTAGGTCAGCTTCAGAAGCGTAGGCAGTAGTGTTCACGTAAGATGGTACGTTTGAGGGGGATACAACCGAAAATCGGTGTACGTACATAGAAACTATCGACTAATAGAAAAGTTAGAAACGGATAGCAGGCTAAACAGGAAACAAGGCAATGGGAGGTTACAAAGCCTATTCCGTGAAAAAAACTTTTTTTTCACTTACCCATTCCGGCTCATTCGGGGTTGTTCATACAGACATAATCCACTGGAATGCAACTCACAATTACCCCCGAAAACCTATTCGAATGGATTGGACTACGCACCAATCAGGTAGCCGTACCAATTCTGCATGTCCAGATTATGCCCGTGCTGGCCAAAGCCGTGCTCGAAGCCGCCGACAAAGGTGTGTTTGAAGCCGCCAGTTCCGGTTCCAAAACCCTCGATGAACTCAATACCAGCCTAAACCTGAACCGTAAAGCCCTCGGCGAATTGATGGGGTTGCTTACGGCCATGGGTTACTTCACATTCCATGAGGAACGGTTCACGCTTACGGCCATGGCCCGGAAGTACGCGCTCAAAGACAATGCGCAGTCGGTACACGGCATGATGGTCTTTAACAACCGGGTTGTCTGGAACTGGATGAGCCAGCTGGGTACGTACCTCGAAACCGGCGAAGGCGTTCATTACCACGATAAGCTCACGCCCGATGAGTGGCGGTATTATCAGGAAGCGATGGTAGCGGCCAGTAATACCGAAGCCCCGGAGTTTGGCCGCCGGGCACCAGTCCCGAAATCGGCCACGGCCATGCTTGATATTGGCGGCTCGCACGGTCAGCACTCGGCGGCCCTGTGCCGAAAAACCCCCGCCCTGAACGCTGTTATTCTCGATTTACCCGGTGCCATCGAACAGGCGGCTCCGCTCGTGGCAAAGCTGAACATGGGCGACCGTATCCGGCAACAGCCCGGCAATGCCCTCACCGACGACTTTGGCGAAGGTACTTACGACATTGTGCTACTGTCGAGTCTGGCGCATCATTTTACGCCGGAGCAGAATCAGTTGGTGGCCAATAAAGTGGCGCGGGCATTGAGGCCCGGGGGCGTATTTATTGTAAACGAGTTTATCCGACCTGAAACTGGCGCGAAACCCGAACTCCTCGGCAGCAGCACCGATCTGTTCTACGGCCTGAGCAGTACAGCAGGCAATTATTCCATCCCTGAAATTCAGGCGTGGCAGCAACAGGCCGGACTGACCCTGTACAAGGTTGTCAAATACCGCACCGTGCCGGGCCGGGCAATGGTGGTGGCAAAGAAGTCATAAGAAACCGTACTTTCCAGTCGTTATTCTGCCATACTACCAGCTAACCCCATCGTTTATCCTGTGCGAACGGCTTTATCCTTAACGATCACTTTACTGGGTGCGGCTTTATCTGCCCCACTGATGGCCCAGACCACGTCGGGCATACTGAACAACCCCGGCCAGTTCATCTGCAACTACACCGGCAACGGCCTGAAACCCCAGGTGATCTGCAACGAAAAGGCAACATCCAACGGCCATGCCGAACGCGTTATAGATAGAATTCTGCGACCCATTGGTCTGTTGCGCAACTTCAAGGTGGTTGAATGCTCTAACACCGACAACTGCTTTGCTACGGTGCTGAAAGGGCAGCGATTCATTGTATATGATGCGGCTTTCATGCAGGGTATCGAAGAGGAAACCGAAACCGACTGGTCGGCCATCAGCATCATGGCTCACGAAGTTGGTCACCATTTGCAGGGTCACACCATAGACGGGCGGGGTGAGCAGCCGCAGAAGGAACTCGAAGCAGACAAATTTTCGGGCTTTGTGCTGCATCAGCTGGGCGCGTCGCTGGAGGAGTCGCTGGTGGCGGTGCGTAAGCTGGGCAATACGTATGCCACCCCCACGCACCCGGCCAAGCCCATTCGCATCGAGTCCATTCGGAAAGGCTGGCTGGAAGCGGAGGCTATGTACCCCAAAAGCCGCTCAATGAGTAAGCCCGCTGTGGCTACTGCGCCTAAACCTGTTAATGAGCCGGTCGTTTCCACGCCTGTACTCGCCCGGTCAGCTCCCGCTCGTGTTGCGCTTGGCTGCGTATCGGGTAACTGCGAGGATGGCAAAGGCGTATTTGTGTACCCAACCCAGGAACGGTACGTAGGTGAGTTTACCGACGGCGATAAGCAGGGGACCGGAATCGAGTATTATGCTAACGGCAAACTGAAATACCGGGGTCTGTTTCAGGACAATCTACGCACCGGCTACGGCCTTTACTATTACCACAACGGCGACCGATACGAAGGCCAGTTTTCCGGCAACGTACCCAACGGCAAAGGTATCTACACGTTTTCGGACGGGGAGACGATTGCAGGGTTCTTCAGAAATGGCCAACCCGTGCGGTGAGAATACGGTTCAGGTGTAAGTAGCCCGGACGCCCACCGGACGTGGCCGTCCGGGCTACAATCTGCCGTCAAACTGACCAAACACAAAATTTTCATTCGCCTTTGAACAAAATAGCTTGCGAATAGTTGCGCCGATTTCTATCTTCACCAGTCAAACAACAGCCTGTTTAGCAACTGGCCTGCCTACCGTGACCGTACATGAAGAACCCTGGTCGAATTTTCCTGCTCTGGAGCCTCACCATTGCGTGTAACTCCCACCCTATATCGGCTCAGTTGCTCACGACCAGCCAAACCCACCAGGACCTTAGCTACCTGAAGCGTAAACTCGATTTGCTGCACCCCGGCATGGGCCATTACACCCCCGAAGCCCGGATGGAGCAACTCTACGACTCGCTCTATAACGGCCTGACCGGGTCAATGAATTACCTGACGTTTTTCCGGTACGTCAGTCCGTTCGTCAACGCACTCAAAGACGGTCACACCAACATAAACCACCGAAAGGCATGGGCGGGCAGAAGCACCCGGTTCATTCCCTTCTACATCCGGCAGGTAGGCAACCAGTATTTCATCAGCCATAACGCATCTGCCGATACCAGCCTTCGGCGTGGTACGCAACTGCTCAGCATCAATGGTCGGGCCGTGGCCGACCTCCACCGCGAACTGATGGACGCCGACCGCACCGGCTCCGACGGCGACAACCTGACGGGACGACGGCAGTGGAGTATGATACAGTTTGCCGACTACTACGCAGCCTGGTTTGGCTCAATAGACTCCGTACAAATTACCTATCGACGGCCCAATCAGTTTCCCAACGATACCCTCATACAGACCAAAACCCTGCGCTGCCCTACGCTGTCGGTCTTTAGGAGCGTTATGCACCGGCGTTATCATGAGGAATCCGACCACCGGGCCAACCTGTCGGTGCAGCTCATCGACACGCTAACCCGAACGGCGGTGCTGCGGGTATCGTCATTCATGGGGCTGAAAAAAAATGACCCGTTTCAGTCAGCCTATAATCGACGACTCAAACGGGCTTTCCGGGAAATTCGGAAGCAGAACGTACAAAATCTGGTCGTTGACATGCAGGGGAACGGGGGCGGCATTGTGCTGAATTCGGCCCGGCTACTACGCTACTGGATGCCGAAGCCATTTACCATTATGCAGCACGAAGAAATGAAGCGGGCGGCCCGCGCCGAACTCACCACCCGCTGGAATCCATTTTCGGCCCTGAATTTCAGTCTGCACTACCGGGCCGATAAAGCAGTGGGGGGATTTGCCAGCCGGTCAGTTCATCGGCGGTTTCGGCCCCGCAACCGAATGGCCTTTCGGGGTAATTTATACTTCCTGATGAACGGTGCGTCGTTTTCGGCAACTACGTCGGTACTGGCCAAAACGCTTGATGCGGGCATCGGCACGTACGTGGGCGAAGCCAGTGGCAGTGCGTACTGGGGCGATTTTGCGGGTTATTTCAAGACCGTAACCCTGCCTAACTCCAAAATTCAGGTGCGCATACCGCTCAAAAAACTCTACCACGCCGTCAGTCCTGACCGGGCCAACGGATTCACTGTCGAACCGGATTTTGCCGTGTCCCGCTCCTATACCGACCTGCTCAGCAACCGCGATTACGTACTCGACTACGCCCTGAAGCTCATCAGCAACGGCGTGGTGGTGCGACCCCGCATGGACTCGCCCGCTGACTCACCAACTCACCCGCCCGTACCTCACCGAACCCTGGCGGCCAATGAATGAGTTAGGCCATCCAGATCGCCCTTTGTAACTTGCAGTTCATTACTACCAACTGGTCACTGCTTACCGATAACTGCTTTGTATTGCATCGTTGACGTTGAAACAACCGGGGGCGTGAAAGGTCCGGCCCGCCTGACCGAAATTGCCATGTACCGCCACGATGGGCGTCAGGTTGTTGATGAGTTCCATTCGCTGCTCAACCCGCAGTGCGAGATTCCACCATTTATTCAGGGCCTGACGGGCATCTCACCGGCCATGGTGGCCCATGCCCCGCTGTTTGCCGACGTAGCCGACGATATTTTGCGCATTACGCAGGATGCCGTTTTTGTGGCCCACAACGTCAGCTTCGACTTCAATTTTGTCAGGAAAGAGCTGAACTGGCTCGGCCACGATTTTCTGCGCCGAACGCTCTGCACCGTCCGTACAAGCCGTAAGCTGATTCCGGGCTACCCATCCTATAGTCTGGGGCGGTTATGCCAGTCGCTGAACATTCCACTCAACGGGCGGCACCGGGCGCAGGGCGACGCTGCCGCCACGGTTTTACTGTTCGAAATGTTGCTTCAGCGCGACCACAACGGACTGATTCCAAAGCCATAAGTATACAGCATAGTACCGTACACCTTCTCTAATTTTGCGTTGAGCGCATAGTCCAGGCGAATTGGCGGCCCGGCGTTACCAAAACTGGTACGTCGATGGTGACGTACACGCCCTGACCGGGCTGGGTTTGCCAGGTAATCTTTCCGTTCAGCAACGCCACCCGCGACTCGATACTGCCCATACCCAGCCCCGTACTGTTTTGCTGGATTTGCTCCCGGTCAAACCCGTTGCCATCGTCGGCGTAGCGCAATCGTACCGTATCAGGCAACATCAGTACCCGAAGGTTAATACGCCGGGGGTTGGCGTGTTTGAGTGAGTTGCTGACTAACTCCTGGGTAATCCGGTACAGCATCACCTCTATGTCGGCAGGTAAGCGGGTGTTGGCAATTGATTCGTCCGTTGTTTTGTGTTCGTCGAGCAGGACGTGCGCCCGCACCACACCGCTGGCGTTGACACGGGCAAATAGTTCCTCAATGGCCGCCACGTACCCGTACTGTTCAAGCGTTTTGGGATTTAGCTTCCTGAGTAAGTTTCTAACGTCGCTGATGGTATCGTTGATGAGCGAGAAAATAGTGGTTTTAAGCGACAGGATAGCGGGGGTCTCGCCAGCCTGCCGGGTTAACTGCGTGGTGTACAGTTTCACCGTGGCTAAGCGGGTGCCGATTTCGTCGTGCAAATCGCGGGCAATATCCCGTTTTACCTGTTCCTGAATGTCATATGCCAGCCGCAGCCGCTCAACCTGCTGTTGTCGTATAGCGCCTTCCCGACGGCGCACCCAGGCCAGAATCAATGTTATGAGCACCAACGCCAGCAGGATAATAAACGACCAGGTGCGCCAGAAGGGTGGGTTAATCTGAATGGTCAGTTGTCGCACGTGATTGCTCCATTTACCGTCGCGGTTGGTGGCTTTGACCAGAAACGTATAGGTTCCGGGGGGCAGGTTGGCGTAGCGAACGTAGTTTCGCTCACCAGCCATGACCCAGTCATCTTCATAACCGGCGAGTTTATACTGATAGGCATTATGGCCATTACTGAGGTAATCCAGGGCGGCAAA
Source organism: Spirosoma sp. (assembly GCA_014377625.1). Classification (GTDB taxonomy): domain Bacteria; phylum Bacteroidota; class Bacteroidia; order Cytophagales; family Spirosomataceae; genus Spirosoma. Next base: position 14,159 of record JACMPG010000279.1, on the reverse strand, counting down.
CTCCAGTGAGAGCGTGTTTTGATCATGCCACAGGCTGATGTGTTCCATCTCACCCGCATAGGCATTGGCCTCCAGTCGTTTTTCGTTTACGAGCAGTGAAGAGATATAGACCGGAGGGTTAAAAAAACTACTCTTGAACTGATTGGGCAAAAACCGGTTAAAGCCATCGACACCCCCAAAGTACAGTTCGCCATTCGCAGCTCGTAAAAATGCGTTTCCGTTGTATTCGTAGCCCTGTATTCCATCGTCGGGCGTAAAATTCTTAACACTACCCGTAGCCGGATCGAGCCGTGAGAGTCCCCGGTTGGTACTCATCCAAACGGCCCCCGTTATGTCGGGCAGTGACCCATACACGAAGGAATTGGCCAGTCCTTGGGCTTCGGCGTATAATTCCCTCCGGCCCGACTTTGGTTTCAGGGCCACAAGCCCCCGGCTGGTGGCCAGCCAAAGCGTTTTTCTGGCAGTATCGGGCCGGATGTGCAGCACCATAGATCCATTCAGACCAGATTTGAGGAGCCTCCAGGGGCTGGCATTGCCTTCTCCGAGCGGGGCGTTGGGGAGCTGATAGCAAAAAAAACCGTTGAGGAACGTACCGATCCAAAGCTGACGGGCCGGGGCATCGTACCATAAACTGAAAATATTGGTCTCGGGTAAATAGGGCAGCTTGGTCCATCGTTTCTGGCGGGTGTTCAGCAAATACAGCCCCGCTTCAGTGGCAGCTACGAGCGTCGTATCAGACAGACTGGTCAGGTTCCGAACGTAATTACTGACCAAGAGACTGCTGTCTGGACTGAAGCGGATGGGCAGAAACGACTGACTATTGGGCTGGTAAGCCAGTACGCCCCCCGGCATACCTACCCAGATACGCCGTTGCGGATCGCGGTACAGGCATTTCACGGTCGTTTGCTTCGGCACGTCGCTGCGTTCGGCATTGGTCAGAAACCGCTGTACGATGCGGTTAGAGCGCGGGTCCAGTACGTCGATACCGGTAGCGGTGGCAATCCAGACCCGATCAAACCGCTCTTCTATAAACCCCCGAACGGTATAGTTACTCAGCAGCCGGTCGGGCGGCAGGTCGGCTATCTGTTGCTTGTACAGCCCACCAAAGATAAACGCATCGGGCACAATACGCACCAGCCCGTTGGGGTCGGCATTGACCCAGACGATACCTACGTTATCGACAAAAATTTTGCTGATAACGAAATCGGCAAGTGGTCGGCTGCTGCTGACGGGTTGCCTGACATGGCCAAACAGCCGCGCCCGCTTGTCGAAATACAAAACCCCATTGCGCTGCGTACCCAGCCAGAGCCTCCCCCGCTGATCAGGTGCGATGCTATAAATGGCTCCCACGGCACCCACACCCGCCATTGAGTAGATTTGATACGTTTTGTTACGGTAGTCGAACCGGATTAAGCCGGTAGCACTCCCGATCCAGACGATATTATCGGCATCGACAAAGAATGAGAACACGGCCTGTACCGGACCCACCACGTTGTTAGGTCGGTCGCTGAAATAGTGCGATACAGTGCCATCGGCGAGGCTATAGCGCATCAGCCCTTTGGCTGCGTGAAGCCAGACATCACCCGCTGGCGTGCGTACCGTAGCACTTTGCAGGTCATATTCTTTGGGCGGGCGCAGGTCTGCCGCCAGTACGGTTCGCTTGCCGGTTCGATAAGCAAAACGCACCAGCCCCTCGGCGTCGCTGAGGTATAACAGATTGGTTTTATCGACGAAAAAAGGCAATATCCTGCCCGTTGTACGCTGAGCAGAGGTTTTATTCAGACGAACGAGTTCAAACTGATCGGTCAGCCGGTCGTAGCGATTCAGCCCTTCTTCGGTGCCGATCCAGAGGTTGCCATCGGGGTCTTCAACAATACCGAAAATGTTGATGCCCCGAATACTACCGGGCTTAAGCAGCCCGTGGCTGGCGAATACCGGGCGGTAGGTTTGGAAATGGTGACCATCGTATCGGCTAAGACCATCCTGCGTACCAAACCACATGAACCCCCGGCTGTCCTTAAGCATGTAATAGACCGATCCCTGGGCCAGGCCATCAGCTACGCCGATAGCGTCGACCCGGAACGGCATGGAGTCAGCTAAATGCGCTGGCTGTGCCCACACCAGACCCGTCCATACGTACCAGACAGTCAGAGTCCATCGTAGAAAAAGACGTACAGATAGCGTCATAGAGCTGGCGGGCAAAGCAAATACTCCTGTTTAAGAATCCGTACGTCGCATCTCCCCTACGTTATACGCAGCAGAAAAGGAGCAAACTGATTACGAGCCGTTGATATCAGGCACACTCAAATTACTGTAAATGAGCAGAGTATTTAATGAATATGCAAGTAAATCTCCCCATAAAGCACATTAACCGGGCGGGGGTTGCCTTTCTGATGCGCCAGGCCGAACTTCGTGGCGTAAATCAATTTTTCATCAACGCTTACCCAGACCTATATGCGTTCTGCCGTTTCGTTTTCCTGTCTGCTTATGCTCAGTTCGTCTGCCCTGCTGGCCCAGATCAACGCCCCGCTTACCTACCCCGCTGCCCGCAAAACGGATCACGTCGATACGTATCACGGTACGACTGTTGCTGATCCGTACCGCTGGCTCGAAGACGACCGCTCTGCCGAAACCGCCGAGTGGGTCAAAGCCGAAAACAAGGTCACGTTCGATTATCTGGCCAAAATCCCGTACCGGAAACAACTGCAAAACCGGCTCGAACAGGTCTATGATTACCCCAAATACTCGGCCCCAAGCCGCAAAGGCGACTGGTATTATTTCTCGAAGAACGACGGGCTGCAAAATCAGTCGGTGCTGTACCGGCAAAAAGGACTGACCGGTACGCCCGAAGTGGTCATCGACCCCAACAAACTCTCTGCCGATGGCACGACCCGGCTGGGCGCATTCTCCCTCTCGAAAGACGGGAAATACGCCGTTGTCGGTACGTCGGTGGGTGGCTCCGACTGGCAGCAGTACCGCATCATGGACCTCAGCACCAAGCAGTACCTGCCCGAAACCATTGAGTGGGTGAAGGTGTCAGGGGCGGCCTGGCAGGGCAACGGCTTCTACTACAGTCGCTACCCCAAGCCAGACGGGTCGGCACTGGCCGCTAAAAACGAGAACCATCAGGTATTTTTTCATACGCTCAATACACCCCAAAGCCAGGACCGGCTGGTGTACGAAGACCCAAAAAATCCGCAGCGGTTTCATACCGTTGGCACTACTGACGATGAGCGGTTTGCCCTGCTTACCATTAGCGACCGGGGCAAAGGCAAAGACGGCAACGCGCTGTTTTTTATGGACAGTAAAGCCACCAAACCCGCATTTGTACCCGTCGTTGCCGAGCCGGGCAACGATAAGTACGGCGTCTTGGACAACGACGGAGCCGACCTGCTCATTGAAACCAACGCCGACGCGCCCAATACCAAAATCACGCGCTACAACACGGCCACGAAAAAGTGGAGCGTGGTACTACCCGAAAAACCCGAACCACTCGTAGACGTGCAGGCCGCCGGGGGCAAACTCTTCGCCGAATATTCGAAAGACGTAACGTCGCGGGTGTACGTCTATAGTTACGGCGGTAAACTCGAAAACGAGATCGAGTTACCTGCCATTGGTTCGGCAGGAGGATTCGGGGGCGAGAAAGACGACAAATTCGTGTTCTATACGTTTACCTCATTCACCTTCCCGCCCACCATTTACCGGTATGACATTGCCACGAAGAAAAGCAGCGTGTTCCGTGCACCGGAAGTGGACTTCAAACCCACCGACTACGAAACGAAGCAGGTTTTTTACACCAGCAAAGACGGTACTCGCGTGCCCATGTTCGTGACGTACAAAAAAGGATTGAAGATGGACGGTACCAACCCAACCCTGCTCTACGGGTACGGCGGTTTCAACATCAGCCTGCCACCCGCATTCAGTCCGCTGCGGATTCCGTTTCTGGAGCAGGGCGGCATCTATGCCCAGGCCAACCTGCGGGGCGGGTCAGAATACGGCGAGAAATGGCACGAGCAGGGTATGAAAGCCAAAAAACAGAACGTATTTGACGATTTTATTGCCGCTGCCGAGTACCTGATTGCCCAAAAATACACGAGTGCCGACAAACTGGCCGCGCAGGGTGGCTCGAACGGCGGGTTGCTGGTAGGTGCGGTTATCAATCAGCGGCCCGATTTATTCCGGGTGGCCATTCCGCAGGTGGGCGTCATGGATATGCTCAGGTTTCATAAGTTCACTATCGGCTGGAACTGGATTGCCGACTACGGCAGCAGCGACAACCCCGACGAGTTCAAGACGCTCTACGCCTACTCGCCCATTCAGAACATTAAACCCGGCATTAAGTACCCCGCCACGCTCATTACCACCGCCGACCACGACGACCGCGTAGTACCGGCCCACTCGTTCAAGTACGCGGCCACCTTGCAGGAGAACTACAAAGGTGCAAACCCCGTCCTGATCCGGGTCGATGTGAACTCCGGCCACGGCGCGAGCAACACCAAAAAGAACATCGAAACCACCGCCGACATTTATTCCTTCATCCTCTGGAATATGGGCATCACGACGCTGAAAGAGGTGGCGCAGAGGTGAGCAGTTTTTTCAGGAAAAGCGACGTGAATCTAATTCACGTCGCTTTTTTCTGGACCAATGCTTGATATATGACCGGAAGCCGTATTTTTGACCGTTTACCACTTACTACATTATATTCATGAAAAAAATCCTCCTTTTCTGCTTCCTCACCGCAGCAGCTCTGACCACCCGCGCGGCTGATGTATCGGCCTATGTGATTGATGACCAGCAGGTCGAACAGCTTATGGCCCAAAGCGACGACATCAGCATGGCGGCCGTTACTACTGACCTACTCCAGAGCGAGCAGCTCACGGCAGGACTGACCGGTACTGCCCGTGTTAAAGCCAACAAAGAGTTTGTTCCTGCCCTATTGCTGAACTTCTTCCTCGGTGGATTGGGTATCCACCGGCTGTATCTCGGCACTGAAACGCTAACCTGGGTGGGCTACATCCTGACCTTTGGTGGTATTTTCGGTATCGTACCGCTGGTTGACTTCATCGTATTGATTATCCACAACGACAATATCTCGCCCTACGTCGATAATCCTAAATTCTTTATGTGGAGCGGTGGCAATATGTAACGCCAATGTCCCCAACTATAAAAACGCCTTCCAGAAGATTCTGGAAGGCGTTTTTTATGGTCAACATCCTCATTTTCTACTTTATGAGTTCAACAACCTGCTGCCGCAGTTGGGCATTAAACGCGTTGGCCCGCTGCTGATTGCGCTGCCGCACCAGCACCTCGGCCCGCCGAACGCCCCCCGCATGAAACGAGCCAAACAGCCCGGCCCCAATACCCCATGCCGAGAGGTAGTAGCTATTGATATAACTGGCAATGCCAAAATACAACCCCGCCGACTGGATCAGTATGCTCAACGCAGCCTCGCCCGGACGACCGGCATACAACTGCCCCGCACCGGGAATAAATGTGGAGAGCCACTGCGCTTTTTTCTCGCTTTTGAGTCGGGGCAACTCCCGGTACGGATTGGGCAACAGCGTATTGGCGGTTACCAGTGCGGCCAGTTCGTGGTAGGCGGTGTCGGCTGCGGGCCAGCGTTGCAGTTCGTTCAGGGCCAGCACCCGAACGGCCAGCAACATCGGTACGGGAGGCACGTCGGGGTGCAGGTACGGCAATCGCTCCACCAGCGAGAGCGTATTCTCAAACTGCCCGGCCAGATATGCACACAATACCTGCTCATACCGTAATTGATACAGGAGCGAGTCGGGCAGGTTGCTTTGTAGCTGACCGTTCAAAAACGTAACGGCAGGCGCGTACAATCCCTGCTGTTTCAGACAGCGGGCCTTACCCACCGAAGCCGCAAAGACCGCATCCGGCTCGGTACTGCCGAACAGCGCCCGCTCATATTCCACGCGGGCCGCTACGTACTGACCCGACGCAACCAGCGAATCGCCCGCAATGATCTGTCCCTTACCGATTGAGCAGATTCCGCAGAGGAATGTGCATATCAAACAAAATCTTGTTGTCATAACCCCGATTGAATTCGTCGCGCCGGACCTTAACGGATACCGCACTTCCCCAGATATTACCCGCGTAAAAAACCGTAAACAGCGAGCCGAAGCCCAGAAACCGAAGACTGGTGGGGCCGTCTTTTCGGTAGCCCTCCCAGGTCAGCAACCCCAGCGTCAGCACTGGCAAAAACGCGGCTATGCCCTGCTTCGGCTTCCCTGCATAGATCTTTCCCAGCCCCGGCACCACCGCACTCAGCATACCCGCCAGCACCGGCGACCGACGTTTTTCAGCACTTAGCCCGCGCCGGTACGCATCCAGTCGGGTTTCTTCGGCACTAAGCGCGTATGACGTGTAATTAAACTGCTGCCGGAGCGAATCATAGCGGGTGTACTGCCGTTGCAGCAACGCCAGCCCGGCTTGCTGAAACGCCTTGAGTTCAGAAAGAGTCGAGTCGGGCGCGGGCAGGTACTGCATCACGGCACGGGCCGAATCTCGGTGGTGGTCGAACGCCAGACAGTACGCTCCAAAATATTGCGACTTGACGTAAAACGACGACGTTTCCGATACGCGCAACAAGTACTGACTGGCCGAGTCGAGCGATTTGGCTCCGTAGGCCAGCCAACCCCTCAGGTACACCAGCGAGTCGCGCTGGGGCGTAGTCAGGCGTTTTTGGTCGATGTGCCGCAACACAAAGCCGGCTTCGTCAACCGCGTCTTTATCGGCTAAGTAGCGGGCAAAGGACCATTCGCTGCCGAACGAAGGCGAGGTTTGGCAATAAGCAGGCTGAACAAGGCACAACAGCAGAACCGGCAACCAGAAACGAAATGGGGTCATCGGTAGCGGTTCGGGGAGTCAATGATGGTGCCGTTGGCAGGGTTAACGTCCATCTGCGGCACATCAAGCAGACCAATGCGATTGCAGCGCATAATGCGGTCGGCACTGAGCATGGTGCCTTTCACAATACCGTACTGCTCAATTACCTGCTTGCTGAAGTTAGAACACGTAATCTCGTACGGGCAGCTTCGCGCCAGTTGTTGCGACATGAGCCGCTGATAGCCCAATAGCGCACCCTTCAACGCCAGCGACACCGGATTATAGCGGGCTACCCAGCTTTTTTGGCGGTATTGCATGGTCCGGTCAGAGTTGCCGGGCCGCTGATACTGCGCAAACGCATCATCATCATGAAAATCGCGCCCGGCCAGTAACGCCCGGTCCGACACCGGCGATTGTGCCAATGCGCTGGTAACAGTGCCAATCAGCAGACATAGAAACAGGATTGCTTTCATCGGTCAGTTTTGGCGTTGGCCGGAATGGTGTACTCAAAATATGGGCTGGTTGCGGCCTGGTTGAGTTTAAAATCGGCATATACCGTTTTTGACACCGTGGAATCGCGGTTTTGATACACGATTTCGGTAGTTGTGGCCGGAAACGGTCGCCCTTCAATGGGCTGGTAACCGTAGTAAAACACCTTTCGGATTATCTTACCAGTGGCGTCGGCGTAGTGAATGTAAATGGGATTAGCCCGGTCATACACGATTTTAACGCGCTGAACGGGATTCTTTTTGCTGGGCGTCTTGAGCCGCCATTCTGTCACGAGCAGTTTACCCTCGTTCGTGGTTTTGTCCTGCACGAACCCCAGACCAATCAGGCCCATATCGGAGGTAGTGCCGTTGAGAAAAAACGCCAGCTGGGTGGTTTGGGTACTGAACGCTTCGCTTTGGTAGCGGATCACGGCATTCCGGCGGGGGTCGTAAATACGGGTTTCGCCGAGTTTGTTAGCCAGAATTACGACCTCACGCGGAAAGGTAAAGTGCGTAACCATGTTGCCGTTGCGCTGGTAAAACACCTCGCCCCGCACCGTAACGGACTTCCCCTGCTGTACCTGCCGGGTCGTGACCGTAGCTGATAATCGCTCCAGACTGGCCGGAGCAGTTGCCAGAAACGAAGTAATCAATAATAAAAAGAGAAAAGGCATAGTATATTGAAGCAAAACGAATCCCCAAAAATACGCATTCCCAGCCATCCTGCGACAGTCGGGAATGCATGAAAAACAAGGCGGTCCCATCTGGCTCAACCAGATGGGACCGCCTAACAAGTAAGTCGGGCTCGCCTAGAACTTGAACGTAACACCCAATTGAAGAGGAGCAAACCCTACACCAGTCTCCACGAAAGCGCCTACATTCTCTGAGAAGAAATAGCGACCACCAATGTGAAGACCAAGACCAACACCGCCGTAGTTATAATTTGAACTGAGGTAACCGTCTTTGTATGAGAACCCGCTATACACCAGCCCCAATCCAGCGTACAAATCGAATTTTTCGTCAGACAGGGTAAGCAACTGGTTAAAGTGGTATGAACCTCTGGCACCGATGCTATAATACGAGCCGAAGCCAGAATACGAGCGGAAGCTACCAATAGCGCCCACCGTCAGGTTAGGAATAACGCCAACCTCGAACGACCCCCCAAAGGCAAGACCACCGCCCCCAAAGCCAATACCACCATAGCCACCTAACCCAATGCCAAGGTTCAGAAGTTTGGTGCCTTTATCGGGAGCGAACTGCCCGAAAGACTGAGTGCCAATCAGCAGACCGGCTACCAGCAGAAAGAGAACGTTAAATTTTTTCATGTTGGAAATTGATTAATTGTGAACTCCCGGCAAAGTAATGCGGATTTTAGTCAGTTAACAAGCTGTATCGAAGCGTATTATTAATCGGTCATACTGCCTTACGATCTATAGCTAATCTATCCTCCAAACGTAACGAGACGACCCATTTAGGTCGTCTCGTTATTGACACAAATTAAAACCCGGTACAGGCTAAACTGCTTCGGTCTTCAGTTTCTCCTGAAATACTTTTTTGAATTTGTCCAGCTTCGGCGCAATCACGAAGGCGCAGTAGCCCTGATTGGGATTGTTGGCAAAGTAACTCTGGTGATAGGATTCTGCCGGGTAAAATGTCTCGACAGGACTGATTTCCGTTACGATAGGGCTACTGTATGCCCCGGCTTTATTGAGTTCGGTTTTGGCGGTTTCGGCCAGATGCTTCTGCTCGTCATTGTGGTAGAAGATGACCGAGCGGTATTGCGTTCCTACGTCGGCCCCCTGCCGGTTTAGGGTGGTGGGGTCGTGGCTACGAAAAAATGCCTGGAGCAGTTCGGTGTAGGTCACTTTAGCTGGATCGTAGGTCACCTCTACGCATTCGGCATGTCCGGTGGTACCGGTGCACACTTCCTTATACGATGGGTCAGGCTTTTGGCCGCCTTCGTAGCCCGACACGGCGTCGATTACGCCGTCGAGCGTTTCGTATAGAGCTTCGGTACACCAGAAGCAACCAGTACCAAAGGTGGCTTTTTCGAGATTATCGGATTGATTCATAGTTATAGCAGTTGATACCGGCGCAACCATTCGGGTCGCACCTTGTTGTTAATTTTATAACGTACCTGTTTTCCGTAAAGTTTATGAAATTCCATACCGACCAGTTTCGCTACGACGGCAGCAAGAAATTAAAGATCAGCAAAACGCCCACCAAAATCGATGATCTCTACGACGACAAAGACGAGTACCACGAGGTACTGGCCAGTCAGGCTGCCGAAATTGACGACTGGCAAAACCGGATGTTCGCCCACAATCATTTCGGACTGCTGATCGTATTTCAGGCACTGGACGCAGCGGGTAAGGACGGAACCATCCAAAAGGTGTTCACCGGTACCAACCCGGCGGGCATTCAGGTGACATCGTTCAAACGCCCTACCGAGCAGGAACTCGATCACGACTGGCTCTGGCGGAGCTGGCGCGACCTGCCCGAACGCGGTACCATCCGTATATTCAACCGCTCGTATTACGAAGAAGTGCTGGTCACGAAAGTACACCCGGAGATTCTGACCGACAGTCAGCGGCTGCCCGAAGCCGCTACCAAAGACCTCGGCAAGCTATTTGAACAGCGGTACGAAGCCATTCGGGACATGGAGAAATTCCTGTGTATCAACGGCTTTCCAACCATTAAATTCTTTCTGCACGTCTCGAAAGACGAACAGGCCAACCGGCTCATTGCCCGTATTGAAGGCCCTCAAAAAAACTGGAAGTTCGAGGTAGGGGACGTGAAAGAGCGTAATTTCTGGAACGACTATCAGCAGGCATACGAAACTGCCATCAACGAAACCGCCACCGAACACGCGCCCTGGTACATCATTCCCGCCGATGACAAGAAAACCATGCGATTGCTGGTAGGCCGCATCATTGCCGACGAAATCAGCAAACTGCCCATCAAGGAACCAAAGCCCGATGTTGCACGCTTCGAGGAACTCCAGAAAATGATTCCGCTGATCCGGGCGCAGTAATCTATAAACACAAAACCATTCCGCTACGACGGTACAACTACGTTCCCGCCGATTTACCCACCACAGCCGACAAATTGTATACCGACGATGCCGACCACCGTCATGTTTTATGATTCAGCAGCTTCAGAAGCAGGATAGAGACTTGTGTTTCCTGCCATTTAACCCCGCGTATTTACCGCCCCGTCATAATCTGTACCTCCCGAAATTATCGGGAGGTATTTTTGCGTTGTCTAAAAAAAACCGGCCTGCTTTGTCTGCCGGTAGATCAGAAGAGCTGACTATGCGAAAGTATTTATCAATCAATCTATTACTGCTGCTGACCGGTTTATCACCTGCCTATGTTTGGGCGCAGACGGATCAGAACACGGCGCAGCGGCCCGCATCGGCAGAGAAGTTTACCATCAGCGGCTACATCAAAGACGCGGCCAACGGCGAGGGGCTGATTGGAGTATCGGTTTATGTGAAAGAACTGGCCACCGGGGCCGTTACCAACAACTACGGCTTTTATTCGATTCCAGCCCCGGCGGGCAGCTATAACGTCGTTATTACCTACGTGGGTTACGAAAAGCAAACCCGCACCGTGAACCTGACCGACGGCAACGTGCGGCTCAACATCGAACTAAGCGAGGAAGGCAAGCAGCTTCAGGAAGTGGTGGTATCGGCACAGCGCGAAGACGACAACGTGAAGAACATCGAGATGAGCGTTAATAAAATCGACGTGAAAACGCTGCTACGTATCCCGGCGTTGCTCGGCGAGGTCGATGTGATTCGGAGCATTCAGTTGCTGCCGGGCGTATCGACAGTGGGCGAGGGAGCCACGGGCTTCAACGTCCGGGGCGGCAGCATCGACCAGAATCTGGTGCTTTTAGACGAGGCCCCGGTTTACAACTCCAGTCACTTGTTCGGTTTTTTCTCGGTCTTCAACCCCGACGCAGTCAAGGACGTAAAACTCATTAAAGGCGGTATTCCGGCCCTGTACGGTGGGCGTATCGCGTCCATTCTCGACGTTCGACTCAAAGAAGGCAACGCCAAAAAGCCCGAACTGAACGGAGGTATTGGTCTGATATTTAGTCGCTTATCGTATGAGCGTCCTTTATTTAAGGGCAAAGGCTCATTCATTGTAGCGGGTCGGCGGAGTTACGCCGATATTCTGGCGCAGCCATTTTTGAACGGCGATCTGAAAGGCTCGAAGTTCTATTTCTATGACCTGACAGCTAAAGCCAACTACCGCATCAATGAGAAGAACACCGTGTTTCTGTCGGGCTATTTCGGGCGCGACGTATTCGGGGCGGATTTTGGTTTCAACTGGGGTACCACCACGGCGTCGGCCCGCTGGAACCACGTATTTAGCGACAAGCTGTTCCTGAACACTACCGCTTACTACAGCAACTACGACTACTCGCTCGACTCGGACCTGAAAAAAAAGGCAGAGAATGTCAACGACTATTTCCGCACCAATTCCAAAATAGTGGATTACAGCGTCAAGCCGGATTTTACGCTGTTCCTGGGCCGAAATACCGTTACGTTTGGTGGACAGAGTATTCTGCACGACTTCCAGCCCGGCACCGCTACCGCAGCCAGTTCGGGCGATGTACGTACGTTCGGGTTAAGCAGTAAATACGCCTTCGAAAACGCGCTGTACGTGGGTAATGAGCAGCAGGTAGCCCCAAAACTGCAATTACAGTACGGTCTGCGCTATTCGCTCTTCAACTACATCGGCCCGGGCGACGCCTACACCTTTACCACCAGTGTACCAATAGGACAAAGCCGCTTTCCGATCACGACGGTGCAGTACAAAAAGGGCGAGACTATTCAGACCTACGGCAACTGGGAGCCGCGTTTCTCGGCCAAGTATGAACTGGGCAACAGCAGCTCGCTGAAGTTCAGCTACAACCGGCTGGCCCAGTATATTCATTTAATCTCCAACACTACAGCCTCTACCCCGCTCGACGTCTGGACCCCCTCAACCAATAACGTCAAGCCGCAGATTGCGGATCAGATTGCGGGGGGGTACTTCAAAAACTTCGGGCGGTCAAGCGCGTCGGGTGGCAGCGAGTTTGAGGCTTCGGTAGAGGTGTATTACAAGTGGCTGCAAAACCAGGTCGACTACGTTGACGGGGCGCGGCTGATTCTGAACCAGTTTCTGGAAGGCGATTTGCTGAGCGGCAAAGGGCGGGCCTACGGAGCCGAATTTTACCTGAAACGCAACCGGGGCGTGGTCAATGGCTGGATCAGCTACACACTGGCCCGCACTGAACGGCAGGTGCCACCCATTAACAACGGCAACTGGTACCCCACCCGCTTCGACAAACCGCATACGCTCACAACGGTACTGCTCATTGACCCGCCGGGCCGGGAAGCAGGCCGGAGCCGCTGGAATTTCTCGGCCACGTTCACGCTCGCAAGTGGTACGCCCGCTACGTTCCCGACTAACCGGTTTGAGTTTGGCGATTTTGTGGCTCCCATCATTCAGGGACGTAACAACTACCGCATTCCGCCCTACCACCGGCTGGATCTGGCCGCTACGTTGCAGGGGCGCAAACGCGTGAGTAAACGCAAAGATGACAACTGGGTCTTTTCGGTCTATAATGTCTATGCCCGCAAAAATCCGTTCTCGGTGTATTTTCAGCCCAATGCCGATAACCCTCAGCTAACGCAGGCCATCCGATATTCGGTTTTTGCCACGGCCATTCCATCAGTGACGTATAATTTCAAATTCTGATGAAACAGTCAATCAATTACATAGCTTTTTTACTCGTCGGGCTTTCGTTATCGGCCTGCGAAACGGTTATCGACACCAAACTGGAGACCGGCCCGATTCAACTCTCGGTAGACGGTACACTGACCGATCAGCCCGGACCGCAGGCCATCCGACTCACGCAAACGGCGGCTTACTTTAACAACGGCCCGGCTCCGGCAGCGTCCGGGGCTACCGTGACCGTAACGGACAACACCGGGCGGGTTTATCCGTTCACTGATCCTGATAACGATGGTTATTACGTCTGGAAACCGGGCTTGAAAGACACGCTGGGCCGCATCGGCAGTACGTACCTGCTTCAGATTGCCTATCAGGGTAATACCTACGTGGCTACTTCGAAGATGAACCGCGTACCGGCGGTCGATTCGTTGATTTTCAGGAAAGAGAAGATCAACCCGATCTCAAAGACGGAGGGGTATAAGGCGGAGTTTTTCGCGCGGGATTTTGCCGGAGCCAAAGATTATTACCGAGTAAAGTTTTACCGGAATGATACGTTGCAGAACAAACCCCGTAACATCATTACCATTCAGGATGCCTCGTTTCCGGGCAGTGCCGACACCGACGGGCTGGTGTTTATCCGTCCACTCCGGGAGTCGGCGAATCCCGACAGTCTGTACGCGCCGAACGATTTAGTGAAAGTCGAACTGCTCTCGTTAACGTCCGAAGCGTTTAACTTCTGGCAGCAGTTTCGGCAGCAGATTACCAACGGCGGCCTGTTTGCTACGCCCCCGGCCAACATTCCAACCAATATCATCAACACCAGCCCCAATGGCCGCAACGCGGTCGGTTTTTTTACGGCGTCGGCCATTCGCAGCCGGTCGGTGCGGGTAACGGAGCAGAATATCCGGCAATAAGAATCAGGCCACGCAGAAATACCACCCAACCCCAGCCGACAGGCCGGGGTTATTTTTTTAGCGGGAATGGGCTCTGGCAAAACTGAATCAAAAAATTTTCAGGCCTTTCCAACCGTTCAGACAAACGGGGGGTCATGGTAGAGTCAACGTTGTTATGCAGGATGAATACGCAGTAG